>DATFDO010000289.1:0-6001 GCA_035252045.1 Pseudonocardiaceae bacterium | reverse complement strand
ATCGCCGGCAGGGCCGGGCCCACCGGGCCCTTGGGGAATCGCACCGCGGCCGGTCCAGGGTGGGCGATGGCCTCGCGCAGCTGCGCCCGCAGCAGCGCCGCGTCCCGCGGCGCTGCCACCCGCATACCGGGCACCACACCGAGCAGTGACAGGTCCCACATCCCGTTGTGCGAGGGCCCATCGTTGCCGGTGACGCCGGCCCGGTCGAGGACGAACGTCACCGGCAGCCGGTGCAGGGCGACGTCCATGAGGACCTGGTCGAACGCCCGGTTGAGGAATGTGGCGTAGACGCACACCACCGGGTGCAGCCCGCCCATCGCCAGCCCTGCTGCGGTGGTGACCGCGTGCTGCTCGGCGATCCCGACGTCGAAGACCCGGTCCGGGAACTCGGTGGCGAAGCGATGCAGGCCGGTCGGGTGCAGCATCGCCGCGGTCAGCGCGACCACGTCGGTGCGCTCGCGGGCGACGGCGGCCAGCTCGTCACTCAGCACCGAGGTCCAGGACTGGCCGGATGGCTCGGACGGCCCCGATGAAGGCGCTGTTACCGCGTGCAGGCAGTCCACCTCGTCGTTCTCGGCGGCTGGGCAGCCCTTGCCCTTGACCGTGACGCAGTGCACCACAACCGCACGGCCCAGCTTGCGGGCTTGACGTAGCGCGGCCTGGACCGCGGCGATGTCGTGTCCGTCGACGGGGCCGAGGTAGGCCAGCCCGAGCTGTTCGAACACGGACTCCGGCGTGCCCCGTCGCCGCAGGTCCCTGAGGTGGCCGGCCAGCGAGCCCACCGTCGGCGAGTAGGACCGCCCGTTGTCGTTGAGCACCACGATCAGCGGCCGCTGCGGTGCGCCGCCGATGTTGTTCAGCGCCTCCCAGCACATCCCGCCGGTCAGGGCGCCATCACCCACGACTGCGACCACCGCCCGGTCGGGTTCGCCCCGTAAGGCGAACGCCCTGGTCAGGCCGTCGGCGTAGGACAGCGCGGTGGATGCGTGCGAGTTCTCCACCAGGTCATGCGCGCTCTCGGCGCGGCTGGGATAACCCGACAAGCCACCGGCGGTGCGCAGCCGCTCGAAGCCGTCACGGCGTCCGGTGAGCAACTTGTGCACGTAGGCCTGGTGGCCGGTGTCCCACACGATCGCGTCGTGGGGGGATTGGAAGACCCGGTGCAGCGCGATGGTCAGCTCCACGACTCCCAGGTTGGGGCCGAAGTGCCCCCCGGTCCGCGGCACCGACTCGATCAGCAGCTGCCGGATCTCATCGGCTAACGCCGTCAGTGCGTTCTCTGGAAGAGCCCGCACATCCCCCGGCCCCGTCACGTCCTCGAGCATCAGGCGCCCCCGAGGGAGGTCTGGGGGACAGTCATCGGCCGGCGGTAGCGCGGAGGGATTCGCGCAGGGAACCCATCGTGGCCACTACTGCGGTGGGTTCGTAACCGCAGTGGGCCATGCAGTTGGCGCACCGGGGGTCGCGGCCGCGGCCGAAGGAGGACCAGTCGGTGTCCTCGAGCAGCTCCTTGTACGTCTCGGCATAGCTGTCGTCTAGCAGGTAGCAGGGGCGCTGCCAGCCCAGCAGCGAATACGACGGGATACCCCACGCGGTGCAGGCGAGGTCGCGCTTGCCTTCCAGGAAGTCCAAGAAGATCGGCGAGTGGTTGAGCCGCCAGCGACGGCGGCGCCCGTCACCGAACGCCTTGGCGAACAGCTCCCGGGTCTGCTGCACGCCCAGCCAATGATCCTGGTCGGGCGCCTTCTCATAGGCGTAGCCAGGGGAGATCTGCATGTTGTCCACGCCGAGCTCGTCGTTGAGGTAGTCGAGCACGTCGATGACATCTTGCGGGGTGTCGGTGGTGAAGAACGTGGTGTTGGTCATCACCCGGAACCCAGCGGCCTGGGCCTGCCGGATCGCGTCGACGGCGGCGTCGAAGCCGCCCACCTTGCGCACCGAGGCGTCGTGGCGCTCCCGTAGCCCGTCGATGTGCACCATCCACGCGAAGTCCCGGTGAGGGGTGAACTTGTGCAGGTGCTTGGGCAGCAGCAGCGCGTTGGTACATAGGAAGACGATCTTGCCGCGGTCCAGTAACTGTCGGGTGATCTCGTCGATCTGCGGGTGCATCAGCGGTTCGCCACCGGCGATGGACACCATCGGCGCGCCGCACTCCTCGACAGCGGCGATGGCCTGCTCGACGGGCATCCGCTGCTTGAGCAACGCTGCCGGCTGGGCGATCTTGCCGCATCCACCGCATTTGAGGTTGCACGCGAACAGCGGCTCCAGCTCGATGAGCAGGGCGAACTTGTCCCGCCGCAGCATTTTCTGCTTGAGCAGGAACGCGCCCAGTTTCAGGGATTGCCGCAACGGCATGGCCATGTCTCAAATCACCTCTTTTGGCAGTGCGAAAGTGACGTCCTCGTCGATCAGCTGCGACTCCCTCGCGGTGATCGGGCCGAGTCCGCCTAGGCAGTGCACGATTCCGTCGACCAGATGGGGGGGCGCCGAGGCGCCGGCGGTGATGCCCACCCGCTGGCGACCCGCTAGCCAGCGCAGGTCGATCTCACTGGCATCGTCGATCAAATACGCGGGGACGCCCTCGCGCTGGGCGACCTCCACCAGGCGCACCGAGTTCGACGAGTTGGGCGACCCGACGACCAGCATCAGGTCGACCTCGCGGGCGATGGCTCGCACGGCCTGCTGGCGGTTGGTGGTCGCGTAGCAGATGTCGTCGGTGCGCGGCGCGCTCAGCGCGGGGAACCGATCGCGCAGTACGGCGGCGATCTGTTCGGCCTCGTCCACCGCGAGCGTGGTCTGCATGGTGTAGGCCACCCGCTGCGGGTCTTTGGGTTGGACGTGTCGAGCGGTCTGGACGTCCGGCACCACGATCACGTCGTCGGGCGCCTCACCGCGGCTGCCCTGCACCTCTTCGTGGTCGGAGTGGCCGATGAGGAACACGGTGTTGCCGCGCCGGGCGTAGCGGCGGATCTCGGTGTGCACCTTCGTAACCAGCGGGCAGGTGGCGTCGATGACGGTGGGGGTGCGCGCGGCGGCGTCCCGGCGCACGGTTGGAGCCACGCCGTGCGCCGAGAACACCAGGACGCTGCCTTCCGGCACTGCCTCGACGTCGTCGACGAATACCGCTCCGCGGTTCTGCAGGTCGCGCACCACATGCGCGTTGTGCACGATCTGGTGGCGCACGTACACCGGTGGGCCGTAGCGGCGCAGCGCGCCTTCCACGGTATCGATCGCCCGGGCGACGCCCGCGCAGAACGAGCGCGGCGCGGCGAGCAGCACATCACGCGGGCCGGTCGCTGCCGCCCATGCCTCCAGCGCTGGTTGGCATGTCTTCAAGGCGCGCAAACCGGCCAGGCCCCGGCGCAGCGTGCCGGGATGCCACAGGGGATGATCGGGGGTGTCCACGATGGCGCGTACCACAGCTAACGGTCCGTGAGGTGCAGCGAGCTGCGCGGATTCCATGTCGACCGCCAGCACAGCGTTGTCAGCGGAATCAGCGATCTTCCAGGCGATTCCCGGCACCGACCTGATGGGCCCGACGTGCACGGTCAATCCCAGCCGCCGCAACGCCCCCGCCAGCAGCGGCGCTGATGGGATCTCGACGGTGCCGGCGCGGCCTGGTGTCGCCGAGGTGGCGGTGTCACCGCCGGTGGCGCGGATTTCACTGGCGACCACGACGTCACCAGGTCGGATATCGTGCGTTTGGGCGGCCGCCAGCCCGGCGACGAGGACCGCGTCGCCGGGTGTTGTCGCGGCCGTGGCGGCGGCGCGTCGGGGGCCCATGCCGGTGCGTATCACTGGCATGCTGCGGGCAGCCCCCCGCAGCGCGGCGTGTTCGACGCGCAGCGGGGTGAACAGCACTGCATTAATGGCTCGACCCTGAGCCCGATGATGGCTCGCCAGCAGGTCTCGCGCAGGGTTCGCTGAACTCAATGAGCACCCCCCAGGTACCGGCCCAGCGCGGTGATCGGGAACACCTGGCGGTAGAGGTGGTAGTTCAGGTAGAAGTCGCCAGGGAATCCCGTGCCGGTGAACTGCGGCTCATCCCAGGACCCGTCCTCGCGCACGGTGCGGCATAGCCACTCGACACCACGTTCAATCGCATCGGAGCGCTGTCCGTTGTCTGATTGCACGCTCCGCTCGCGGGCCGCCAGCAGGGCCAGCAGCGCCCAGGCGGTCTGCGATGCCGTCGATTCGCCGCGGCCGGCCCAGGCGCGGTCCTCATAGGACCGCATGTCCTCACCCCACCCGCCGTCGTCGTTCTGGTGGTGCTCCAACCAGCGCACGGCCCGCCGGATGGACAGTGAGTCGGGGGCTACCCCGGCGGCGATCAGCGCGGGCACCACGCCGCCGGTGCCGTAGACGTAATTGGCGCCCCACCGGCCGAACCACGACCCGTCGGTCTCCTGGGCGTCGAGCAACCACTTCACCCCGCGGCGGCAGGCCACCCCGTCAGCCAGGCCTTCAGCAGCCAGCGCCTCCACGACGTGCGCGGTCACGTCCGCTGACGGCGGGTCGATGACCTCACCGAAATCGCAGAACGGCAGCTTGTTGCACAGCTCGCGGGTGTTGTCGGCGTCGAAGGCGCCCCAGCCGCCGTCCTTGGACTGCATGCCGAGCAGCCACTCCACCCCACGGTCGAGCGCGCCGCGATCGGCCAGGCCGACACGCCGCAGAGCGAGGATCACTTCGGCGGTGTCGTCGGTGTCGGGGTAGGTGTCGTTGTGGAACTCGAACGCCCAGCCACCCGGCTTGAGATTCGGCCGCCGGATCGCCCAGTCGCCGCGCACCCGGACCTCTTCACCCAGTAACCACTCGCTGGCCCGGACCACCGCAGGATCGGCAGCGGGCACGCCGGCATCGAGCAGGGCGGTGACCGCCAGGCAGGTGTCCCATACCGGGGACTGGCAGGCCTCCAGCCGGCGCACCCACCCGTCCGGGGTCTGCTCCCGGATGACGAAGGTCTCCAGGCCGGTGATGCCCACCCGCAACACCGGGTGGTCCAGGGCGTAGCCGAGCAGGTGCAGGGCGAGGATGGAGTACACCCACGGCGGCTGGATGCCGCCCCAGCAGCCGTCGGCCTCCTGACGGGCCAGGATCCATTCCGCGGCCCGGCGCATGGCTGCCCGCCGCAGCAGGCGCATCGGCCGCCGCCCGTAGGCTTGCAGGATCCGGTCGGTGCGCTGGAAGAACCCGCCCCAGGTCCACAGCGGGCGCGGCGCCGCTTCCTGGCGCAGCGAGGCGGGCCCGGTGCGCAGCTCATCGACCCCGAAGGGCAGCGGGCGCACCGGCCGCAGCGTGCACACGATGGTCAGCGGCACGATCGTCTGCCGGGCCCAGCATCCCCAGTCGTAGACGTTCAACGGGAACCAGCGCGGCAGGAAGATCAATTCTGGCGGCAGGTTGGGCAGGTCGTCCCAGGACCACAGCCCGAACATGGCCAACCAGATCCGGGTGAACACCCGGCTGCGTTCCAGCCCACCGTGGGCGCGGATGAAATCGACCGCTTGCCGCATGTGCGCGGCGTCGGGGGAGTCGCCCGCCAGGCGCAGCGCCACCCAGGCCTCGATCGTGGTGGACAGCTCACCGGGACCGCCGTAGTAAATCGCCCAACTACCGTCGTCGCGCTGCTGGGATCTGATCCACCGGGCAGCTTCCTGGGTCAGCTCCGGGTCGCGGATGCCGAGGAATTCGCGCAGCAGCAGGTCTTCGGCGTCCATGGTGACGTTGGTGGCCAGCTCACCTTTCCACCAGCCCTGGGCGTCCTGCTGTTCACGCAGGTACCCGACCGCGGCGGCCAGCGTCTGGGCTGCCGAACTCTGGGCTGGGTTGCTCGTCGGGCTCTCCACTGGACGGCTCTGGGTCATCAGGCTTCCCTCTCGACGATGAAGTGGGCGATCTCGATCAGCTCCGCCCGGGGGCCGGCGCGCATCGCGACGCTGCGCAGTGCCTGAGTGGCCGCCCCGATCCGGCGGCGGGCCTCATCCGCAGCCCATTGCCG
>DATFDO010000288.1:0-17455 GCA_035252045.1 Pseudonocardiaceae bacterium | reverse complement strand
TAGCGGTCGGCGCTGGGTACCGGCCAGTGGATGAGGTAGAGATCCACGGTCTCCACACCCAGCCGCCGCGCGCTGGCGTCGAATGCCCGCAGCGCCCGGTCATAGCCGTGGTCGGCGTTCCAGAGCTTGGTGGTCACGAAGATCTCGTCCCGAGCCAACCCGGATGACGCGATCGCCTTACCCACGCCTTTCTCGTTGTGATAGGCCGCCGCGGTATCGATGCTGCGATATCCGGCTTCCAGCGCGGTGGATACCACACTTTCGGTGTCCCGCGGCGCCACCTGGAAGGTGCCGAAGCCGAGTTGGGGAATCTGCACGCGGTTGTTCAAGATAATGGTCGACACCTCGCTCATACTGGGCGCAACGCATGCTCAGCGCGAATCGGTGCCACATGGATGTATCAGCGTATGCTGATTTGTGCTCAGACCACCATGACGGATGTCGAGCTCAGCGATCTCCCGCTCACCAGCTACGTCTTCGAGTACGCGCAGCGCTGGCCGGATCAGCCGGCCCTGATCGACGGCCTGACCGGCGTGGTGATCAGCTACCGGGAGCTGATCGGCGCGGTCCGCCGGGCCGCTGCCGGGCTCGCCGCCCACGGGCTGGCCAAGGGTGACGTGGTGGCCCTGTGCAGCCCCAACCGTCCAGAGCTCGTGATCGCCTACTACGCGACGCTGGCGACCGGTGGAGTCGTCACGACGGTCAACCCGATGGCGACCGGAGCCGAATTGACCGGTCAGCTAGGCAGCTCCGGCGCCCGATGGATGGTCACTACGCCGGAACTGTTCGAGCGCAGCGCCGGCGACGCCGCCGCAGCCGCGCAGCTGCGGGAGGTGTTCGTCTTCGGCACCACGCCCTTCACTGCGCTGCTTGACGAGGCAGATGCTGCCCCCACCGGGGACATCGATGCCGATGATCTTGCAATGCTGCTGTACTCCAGCGGCACGACCGGCCTGCCCAAGGGGGTCATGCTCAGCCACCGCAACCTGGTCGCGAGCCTGTGCCAGACCCGGCTGGTGCAGTTGATCCGGCCCGGCGACGTGCTGATCGCGGTGCTACCGCTGTCGCACATCTACGGCATGCAGGTGACGCTGAACCTCGCCCTGCACGAAGGCGCCACCCTGGTCACAATGCCGCGCTTCGATCTAAAGACATTCCTGCGCCTGGTGCAGCACTACCGGGCGACTCGGGTCGATATCGTGCCGCCGATCGTGCTTGCCCTGGCCAAGCAGCCGATCGTCGACGATTACGATCTGTCCAGCCTGCGGGTCATCACCTCCGCAGCGGCCCCATTGGGCGGTGAGCTGGCGCGATCCTGTGCCGATCGGCTGGGGTGCCGCATCAAGCAGGCCTACGGCATGACCGAGCTCGGCGGCACGACGCATTTCGCGCCGGACACCGGCCGGAACGACCCGGAGTCGATCGGTCCGGCGCAGCCGGGGGTGCAGTGTCGGGTGGTGGATGTCACCGGTGCAGACGTCGGATCCGGCGAGCTGGGTGAGCTGCTGATCCGGACTCCGGCCGCGATGCGGGAGTACCTGAACAACCCGGCCGCCACTGCCGCCACCGTCGATCCGGACGGCTGGCTGCACACCGGGGACCTCGTGGTGCAGGACGACACGGGCTGGTTCCGGGTCGTCGACCGCCGCAAGGAGACAATCAAGTACAACGCCTACCAGGTCGGGCCCGCCGAGCTCGAGGCCGTGCTGTTGAGCCACCGCGCCGTCGCCGACGCCGCGGTGATCGGCAGCCCGGACGAGCGCAGCGGCGAGGTACCCAAAGCGTTCGTGGTGCTGTTGTCGCCAGCGTCGGCCGAGGAACTGCTGACGTTCGTCGCCGATCGCGTGGCGCCGTATAAGAAGGTCCGTAGTGTGGAATTCATCGATGCGATCCCGAAGTCGCCGTCAGGCAAGATCCTGCGGCGAGTACTGGTCGAACGCGACCGCGCCCTGATCGCCAGCGGCCGATGAATACCAGGACCGTGCTGGCCGGCTCGGTGGCCCTGGTCACCGGCGGCGGCCGTGGCGTCGGACGGGTGCTGGCGCTGGCGTTGGGTGGTGCCGGTGCCGCGGTGGGTCTGATCGCGCGGTCACCGGATCAGCTCGCCGAATCAGCGCGTTCGATCGAGGCAGCCGGCGGGACCGCCGCCGCGGCGTGCGCGGACCTCAGCGACCCCGAAGCCGCCGCCACCGCTGTGGACAAGCTGCGCCACGAGCTCGGCCCGGTCGATCTGCTGGTGAACAACGCCGGTGTCTCCGGCCCGGTCGGTCCGGCCTGGGACGTCCCGGAGCTGGACTGGTGGCGCGCCGTCGAGGTGAATCTCCGTGGCGTCATGCTGTGTAGCCGGCTGGTGCTGCCGGAGATGGTGACCCGCCGGCGTGGCCGCATCGTGAACCTGACCAGCCAAGCCGGCGTGTTCCGCTGGCCGATGTCATCGGCCTACTCGGTGTCCAAATCGGCGGTCATCAAGCTCACCGAGAACCTCGGGTACGAGACCAGGCGGTACGGGATCAGTGTCTTCAGCGTCCACCCGGGCATCCTGCCGATCGGGCTCAGCGAGCCGGCGCTGGCCAGTACCGCGCCGCCAGACTCGCCGGAAGGCCGGGTGCGGGAATGGGTCCGCCATGAGCTCGCCGAAGGCCGGGGCGCGGAGCCCCATCAGGTTGCCGAGCTCTTGCTGCGCATCGCCACCGGCGAGTGTGACCGGTTCAGTGGCCGCCACCTGTCCGTCCATGACGATCTCGACGGCCTGCTGGCGCGCACCGACGACGTCCTGCGCGACGACCTCTACGTATTGCGACGCCGCGACTGGCCTGATTGAGCCCACCATATGAGGTGTGCTCGTCACCGCCGGCTTGGTCGTGGCTCTCGGCGCGCTGGTGCAGGGCGCGGTGGGATACGGCATGGCCCTGGTGGCATCACCGTTGCTGGCCTTGCTTGAGCCCGCCCTCGTGCCGGTCCCGTTGCTCTTGCTGACCTCTGGTCACGCGGTGCTCGCGGCGGTTCGCGACTGGCGGCACGCGGACTGGACCGGGATCGGCTGGGCAACGCTGGGCCGGTTGCCCGGTACTGGGCTCGGCGTGCTCGCGGTAGTCGCGTTGTCCCAGCGCGTATTCGCCGCGCTGGTGGGCCTGGGCGTACTCGGCTGCGTGCTGCTGTCGCTGCTGAGGTGGCGCCCGCGGCCCCGGCCAGGTTCGCTGCTGCTGGCCGGGCTGGTCAGCGGGGCCGGCGGCACCGTGGCGTCGATCGGTGGTCCGCCCATTGCGTTGCTGTACCAAGAGGCAGCAGGTCCCCGTATTCGGGGCACCATCAGCGGCTACTTCGTGCTCGGCTCGGTGATCTCACTCGCTGCGCTGGCTGCCGCGGGGCAGATCACCAGCGAGTCCCTGACCAGCACTGTGATGTTGGTGCCCTTCCTGCTCGTCGGTTTCGCGCTGTCTGGTCCGGCGCGCCAGGTGCTCGACAACGGCTGGACCCGGCGTGCAGTGCTGGCCGTCGCGGCCTTCAGCGCCGCTTTGCTCGTCGGCCACGTCATGCTCAGCAGCGGATAATGCCTAGCATGACGACACCGCGGGATCTTGCCGAAGTGCTGCAGCGTGCGGTCGCAGCTCAGATCCTCAGCGCTGACCAGGCTCAGGCGGTGCTTGCTGCGGAACGGAACCGCTCCGGTGGCGGTGGCCTGCGGGACACCCGCACCCGAGCTAGCCGCTTGCCGGTGATCGAGGCGGTGGGCTACCTCGGCGCGCTGCTCGCATTGTCGGGTGCGGTGACGTTGGTCATCCAGTACTGGCGCGAGGTGCCCACCGCCGGGCGGCTGGGACTGCTGGCCATCGTCGCGGCCGTCACCTGGGTGGTGGGAGCTCGGATCGGGGCGGCTTCGGCGGCCGCGTTGATCAGGCTGCGCGCCGCGTTGTGGTTCACCTCGTCAGCGGCGGTGGCGGCTTTCGCCGGTCAAGCAGCCGCAGATGTCGCGCACGCCCGGGAAGCCGCGGTATGGCTGTCGGCAGGTGTGGCGGCCGCGGTGCACGGTGGCTTGCTCTGGCGGTTGCGGGACCGGCCGGCGCAACATCTCGCCTGCTTGACCGGTGTGCTCATGGCGGCCGGTGGCGCGGCGGGTTTGGCTGGGGGAGAAGGCCCGGTCGGGTTGGCCATCGCCGCAGCCGGCGCCATCTGGGTGGCCGCCGGATGGTTCGCGCTGCTGCCCCCGCCCGTGGTGGCGATGGCCACCGGTGGGGTCGCGGTCCTGGCCGGTGCTGCGATCACCGCCGGTGACTGGTCGGACGCGTCCCCGCTGCTCGGCCTGGCCGCGGCGACCATGCTGCTGGCGGTGGGGGTCGGCACCGACCGGACGCCGCTGACCGTCGTCGGTCTGGCTGGGGGGTTCGGCTACCTGCCCTGGACGGTCGGGCACTTTTTCGCCGACTCACTCGGTGTGCCGCTGGCGATCCTGATCTGCGGAATCGCCATGCTGGTGGTCACCCTGGTCGTGCTGCGCCGCGGCCGTCACGCCACTCGTTCCCGGCCGGTGTAGCGGTCGGGAACGAGGCGTCGAGGATCCAAGCGCATGCCGAGCCAACCGGAACGATCGCCTGGAACCGCTCGCTGGCGCTGATGCCTCACCCCACCTGCCGCCCTGGCGCGGAAAGGCTGTCGGTTGATGTTTCTGATCGCCACCGTCCGGGCGATCGAGGTGCTCGACTCGCGGGGACGTTACCGGCCGCTGCTCGGTGCCCTCGGGTGCATCCACCGGCGGCGGCGAGGCCATCGCGCTGCGAGACGGTGACTCGACACGCTTCGGTGGGCTTGGAGTGCAGCGGCAACCGGCGCTGTGAACGGCGGGATCGCTGACCTGCTCAGGAGCGCGCCCTAGTCGTTGGCCTGCTCAGCTAGCCGCCGGCGCGGCTGCACCTCGTGCTGGGCGGGCATGGGGGCGCGACACACCGGACATAGGGGCGCGACACGCGCAGCGCTTGGGCGTGATGGACCATCACTCCCGGGTGAGCTTGCGGTAGGTGACCCGGTGCGGTCGGGCGGCGTCGGCGCCGAGGCGCTCGAGCGTGGTGTTCTCGTAGCCTTCGAAGTTGCCCTCGAACCAGAACCACCGGCCCGGGTGCTCGTCGGTGCCTTCCCAGGCCAGGATGTGGGTGGCCACCCGGTTCAAGAACCACCGGTCGTGCGCGGTGATCACGGCGCAGCCGGGAAAGTCGAGCAGCGCATTCTCCAGAGAGCTGAGCGTCTCCACGTCCAAGTCGTTGGTGGGTTCGTCGAGCAGCAGCAGGTTGCCGCCTTGCTTGAGGGTCAGCGCCAGGTTCAGCCGGTTGCGTTCCCCACCGGAGAACTGTCGAGCGGGCTTTTGCTGATCGGGTCCTTTGAAGCCGAACGCGGCGAGGTAGGCCCGGGATGGCACGTCCACCTGGCCCATGGTCAGGAAATCGCGTCCCTCGGATACCACTTCCCATGCCGTGGCCTCGGGATCGATCCGCTCGCGGTTCTGATCGACATAGGACATCCGCACGGTATCTCCGATGCGCAGCTCTCCGGCGTCGGGCTGCTCCTGACCGACCAGGGTCCGGAACAGCGTGGTCTTGCCCACACCGTTGGGTCCGAGAACTCCCACGATCCCGTTGCGAGGCAAGGAGAATGACAAGTCGTCGAACAACACCCGATCCCCGTAGCTCTTGCTCAGGCCGCGTGCCTCGATGACCAGGTTGCCCAGCCGCGGACCGGGTGGGATCTGGATCTCCTCCAAGTCCACCCTGCGGCGGCGCTGGGCCTCAGCGGCCATCTGTTCATAGCGCTGCAACCGGGCGCGGCTTTTGGCCTGGCGGGCCTTGGCCCCGGCCCGTACCCATTCCAGTTCCTGGGCCAGCCGCCGGCACTGCTTGGCGTCTTTGTGCCCTTCGACGGTCAGCCGCGCTTGCTTGGTCTCCAGGTAGGTGGAGTAGTTGCCGTCGTACGGGTAGGCGTGGCCGCGGTCCAGTTCCAGGACCCACCCGGCCAGGTGGTCGAGGAAATATCGGTCGTGGGTGACCGCCACCACCGTGCCGGGATATTTCTCCAAGTGCTGCTCCAGCCACTGGACGCTGTCGGCGTCCAGGTGGTTGGTGGGTTCATCGAGCAGCAGCAGGTCGGGTTGCTGGAGCAACAGCGCGCACAGGGCCACCCGGCGCCGTTCCCCGCCGGATAGCGAGCTGACCTCGGCGTCACCTGGCGGGCAGCGCAGCGCGTCCATCGCCTGTTCCAACCGGGCGTCCAGGTCCCACGCGCCGCTGGAGTCCAACTGCTCCTGCAAGGAGCCCATCTCCTCCAGCAGCGCATCGGAGTAGTCCTCGGCCAGTTGTTGGGTCAGTGCGGTGTAGCGATCCAGCATTGCCTTGGTCTGCGCCACCGCCTGCTCGACATTGCCCGAGACCGTCTTACTGCCGTCCAGCGGCGGCTCCTGCAACAGGATGCCGACGCTGACCCCCGGCGCCAGGGTGGCCTCGCCGTTGGACGGCTGCTCCAGCCCGGCCATGATCTTCAGCACGGTGGACTTGCCGGCGCCGTTGGGGCCGACCACGCCGATCTTCGCGCCGGGCAGGAAGGTCAGCGTGACGTCGTCGAGAATCAACTTGTCGCCGCGGGAGACCCGAACCCGGTTCATCTGGTAGATCCACTTCACGCGGGGCTCCTTAATGCATGCTTGACATAACTCAGTGGTGGATGAAACGCGGGAGCACCAACGCCAGCACTGCGCTGCCCGCGACGAAGACCCCGGTGATGACCGCGGCCCGATGCAACGCCTCCGCATGGGCGCGCCACCGGTAGGGGAAGTGGCGCTGCATCTCGTCCAACGTAATGAGATAGGCGCATATGCCGGCCAGCGCCGCGAAGACGCAACCCAGAATGAAAATCGCCCGGGCCATCAACCACCTCCGGCGCTGCACACGGATCCGTGAGCAGGGACCGTTGGCGTTTGTCAACCGCAGTTGGTGGCGAGCCCCTCCGCCAGCTTCGCTTTCAGTCTACTAGCGACCAGCTCGAACAATGCTTTCCGAAAAACAGTGCCTAACTATTGGGATTCAAGCGGCTGCTCATAACGCGTAGTCGCAGATCTACAACGGATCGTGTTGGCGGAGTTTAGCTGGTCGAACACCTCATACAAAGCTAAGATGATCGTTGTGACTCCCGCCGTCACGAGCGCGCACCGGTCGGTGCGGGTAGGAGGCCGATCAACGATGTCCCTCCACCGAGTGGTCGGCGTAGCCCTTGCCGCAGCTGCCACCGGTGGATTGCTCGCCGGGTGTGGGGCCGCTCCTGGCCCCGCCACGGGACCAGTGGCCGCAGGTGCTGCCCCGGTCGCCAGCCAGGAGCGGCACAACCAGGATGACGTGGTGTTCTTGCAGCACATGCTCACCCACCATCTCCAGACCAGCACGATCTCAGACCTGGCGCATACGAAGGCGACTTCGCTGCGGGTGAAGACCATCGCGCTACGGATCAAGGCGGCGCAGGACCAGCAGATCACCCGGATCCACAACCTGCTCGGCGCCTGGGACGCGCCGGATTCGGACAGTGGCAATGGGGGCCACGGCGAGGTTCCGGGCACGCTGAGTGATGACCAGATCCAGCAGCTCAAAGCAGCGACAGGGAACGAATTCGACCAGTTGTTCCTGCAGCTGATGATCGACCACCAGCAAGGCGCAGTGCAGATGTCCCAGACCGAAGTGGCGCAAGGCAGCGACCCGCAGGCGCTCCGGCTGGCCCACGACACCATTTTCGATCAGCAGAGCGAGATCAGTCAGATGCAGAAACTGCTCCGACCGACCTGACCTGGTGAATCGTCACCCGAGGCCGGCGACCACCGCGAGCACGGCGAGCACGGCGATGAGCAGGTAGCCGAGATAGGCGTCCAACCGGCCGTTCTGCAGTCGCTTTGCGGTGCGCACGGTTGCCAGCAACGGTCGGCGCAGGGGGCGGAACAGGAACTGCTCGACCACCTCGACGACGTCGGTGGTGTACCCCAGGGTGGTGTACCCCAGGTGGGCGCCCGCGGCGTCGCGGTGCGCGTCACCGGTGCGCCCACCGGTCTCCCGTTCCAGAACGGTGAGCTCGGAGCGGGTCAGCAGCAGGTTCGCCAGCACCTTGCGGGTGGGGTTGGCGAACCCGAAGGGGGTGTACTGGTTGTCGCCGGTAACCCCGCCGGTCGCCGAGCGCCAGGCCGGAACCCGCCGCACCGCGAACAACCGGCCTCCTGCCAAGGCCATGCTCAAGCCCAGCACACCGGCCAGCAGTACCGGCATCACCACCGCGAGCCATGACGGCGACAGCGCGGAGAACTCGGAGTACACCGGTTGCAGCACCCAATCTGACGCGAGCGCCCCAGCCGCTACGTCCCGCGGCACGATCGGATCGAGGCCGGCGATGAGCACTCGTATCCACAATGGAGCGACCGCGGCCACCCCTAGGCAGCCCACCCCGAGCAGGGCCAGACCGGCGGTACCCAGCGGGCCGACGTCGCGACCCGGAACCACGTCGGCGCGCCGGCGAGGACCGAGCACGGTGAGCCCGACGATCCGCACGAACGCCACCGCGGCGAACCCGGCGGTGATCGCGACCAGCGCCCCGGCCACCGCCAGCGGTAGCGCGTAGGCCAGCCGGCCGACCCGGAACTGCTGCATGAGCGCCTCGAGCAGGAACCACTCCGACACGAACCCCACCGTCAAAGGCAGCCCGGCGAGGGTGAGCGCGCCAATGGCCAGACCCGTGCCGCTGGCTGGCAGGCGGTGCCCGACGCCCCGCAGCGATTCCAGCTCGGTGGTGCCCGTGGCATCGGCGATGCCGGAGGTGGCGCAGAACAGCAGTGACTTGGCCAGCGCGTGCGCCACGGTTTGCAGGGTGGCCGCCAGCAGCCCTACCGCGACCAGCGGTGGCCGGTGCACGGCGGCCCCGGCCAGGGCGATGCCGTACCCGACGCTGATCAGGCCGCCGTTCTCCACGCTGGAGTACGCCACCACCTCAGCCAGATCGGTCTGCACGGCGGCGTGCGCGATGCCCAGCAACGCGGTGAACCCACCCACCAGCAGGACGATCACGGCCAGCCAGCCGGGCGGCACCCGTAACAGCTCCAGGGCGCGCCACATCCCGTAGAAGCCGACGTTGACGGCCACCCCGGCCATCACCGCGCGCAGCGGACCGGGGGCGGCCCGGTAACCGCGAGGCATCCACACGTGCAGCGGGACCAGCCCGACCTTCACTGCGAACCCCGCCACCAGCAAGGCAAACGCGGCGTCGCGCAGCCCGGAACGGGGCACGGCGGCCAGCGCGGCGAAGGTGAAGCCGCCCGCCCGGCCGGCCAGCAGCAGCAAGCCGAGCAGCAGCGCCGCACCGCTGACCTTGCCGAGGGTGACGGTGATGATCGCCGCCTCGGCTCGCTCGGCTTTAGTGCGCTCGAAGGCGGCGAGCAGGTAGAACGCGATGGTGAGCAGCTCCCAGCCCAGCAAGAACACGAACGCGTTGTCGGCGGTGATGATGACCGCTACCGACCCCAGGGTCAGGCAGTGCATCGCGGCCAGGCTGCGGTGGCCGACCCGATCCGGCCGGGCAGCCCAGGCGGCGCAGACCAGGCTCACCGGCACCGCCACCACAAAGGTGATCACCAGGAACAGCCCGGACAGCCGATCGACCGACAGCGCGAGCGGACCGAATCCCACGATTCCCGAACCCAGGATCGAATCCAGCCCGAGCCGGACGCCGGTACCGGCGATGCCGGCCGCGCCTAACGCGACGAGCAGCGCCGACGCCGCCGCGGCCACCAGGTAGGGCACAGCCCTGAGCGCTGCGTGCCGGACGCCGGCGAACAGGTCGAGCAGTGCCGCGCCGAGCAGCGCCAGCAACGCTGTGGTGAGCACTCTGTCACCGGCCTTCCGGGGAGATCCGGCCAACAGCCAACAGCAGCGCGTGCAGCAGGCTGAACGGGGACGGCGGTGAACCGGGGACCCACACGTCAACGTCGATCAGCTCGCCGAGCCCACCGGCCACCGCGTAGCCCGGGGCGACCAGCCCGCCGCCGATCGCATCGGTTCCGGCGGCGATCACCACCAGGGGCCGAGGGGTGGCTTCCACGGTGCGGCGCAGCGGTTCGGCCATGCCATGGGATCCGGCCCCAGTCACCAGCAGCACATCGGCGTGCCGGGGGCTGGCGGTGAAGAAGATGCCGAGCCGGTGCACGTCATAGACCGGGTTGAGCAGTGCAAGTACTTCCCACTCCTCGGACCCGTCCGAGCCCGCGTCGACGTGCCGGACGTGCACGGAGCGGCGCAGCATGCCGGTTCGGGCGGCGAGCTGCCGGCGCGCCTGCTCCACTGCCTCGTCGGTCTCCGGCAGCTGCGGCACGACCAGGGCATCGCGGTGCAGCCGGGCGGTCTGGGTGCCCGGTGCCCAGCTGAACAGGTCTGGTCTTTGCTGCACGCACCGGCCACACAGGATGCACCGGCCGGTGTCGATGCGGAGCAGCCCGCCCGAACTGCCGATCGCGCCAGTTGGGCACAGTGACATGTCAACCGGGAGATCGGCGATCGGTTGTACCGTGGCGGGGAACGCCTCGGCGTAGGGATCGGGCCGACGTGGGTAGCCAGTGGTGACCACCCCGTTGCGCAGGCCGCGCAGTGTCCATGGGAGTTGGGCCCATGGAAGTCGGCTCCGTGACATCTACATCACCACCCCGGCGACGGACAACCCGAAGCTGGCTTCGTTGAAAGGGAAGTCGGTGAGGATGTCACCGACGAACGTCGAGGGGAACAGCACGAGGTTGTGGAACGACGCCGAGCGTGGCGCGCAATAGCTGATCCGCCCGTCGCCGCCCAGCTCGACCAGGTAGAGCACCTCGCCCTGGGCGGCTTCCGCCCATCCCACGGCTTGGCCGGTCACTGGTGGTACGGACCCTCGGAGCTGGTCGATGTCGCAGTCGGGCAACCGTGCGACCGCGTGCCGGGCTAGGTCGAAGGCGGCGTCGATCTCGTCGATGCGGACCTGCATCCGGGCCTGCGCATCCCCGGTGTTCCGGACCGGGACCGGTGGTGGGGCGAGCTGGCGGTAGCCGTCATAGGGCCGGGTCACCCGGCAGTCATCGGTGACGCCGCTGCCCCGGCCGATCGGTCCGAGTGCACCGTGTGCCGCGGCCAGCTGCGGGGTCAGCGGTCCGGCAGTGCGCACCCGGTCCAGGAATGAGGAGGTGCCCAGCAGCGCGCGGATATCACCGTTGATGGCGCGCTCCAGCCGGTCGAGCTCGGCGGTAACCCGGTCGACGGGCAACGCGGGCGCTGCCACCACGCCACCGGGTACCACCACACCGCGGCCGAACCGGCTGCCACACAGTGCGCTGACCAGCCGTAATACCTGCTCCTTGTGCAGGCTGAACCGGGCGGTGGCCACCGCGAGGCCGGCGGCGTCGGTGAGCTTGGCCAGCACGTCCAGGTGGTTGGCGATGCGCTCCAGTTCGGCGTGCAGCACCCGGATCAGCGCCGCGGCGACCGGGACGTCAGCGCCGGTGAGGGCTTCTATGGCGTGGGCGAACGCCGATGCGTGCGCCACTGAGGCGATGCCCTCGACGCGTTCGGCCAGCAACACGCCGTCGTCGACGGTCATGCCCTCGAACCGTTTCTGGATACCGCGGTGCTTGTGGTGCGGCCGGATCCGCAGGTGCGGGATGTCCTCGCCGGGGGTTTCCACCAGGTACTCGACTGATTCGAACACTCCCGAACGGACCGGCCCGTGCGGGATGGTGAACACCCCGGTGCCGTGCAGGTGCACCGACAGTGCCCGTTCGTCGGGGTCGAGGTGGGATGGCTGGCCGGGAGTTCCGGGATGGGGCAGCAGCCGGCCGGTGTTCTCGCGATGCGGCAACACCAGTGGGTCCAGCCGGGGATGGCCGTCGGGTACCAGGCCGACCAGGTCGTGAATGGCGCGCTCGTACCAGAAGGCTGCGCGCAGCTGCGGGGTCAGCGCCGGGTAGTGCGTGACACCGGCGGGTAGCGCCGCGCGCAGCGGGGTGACCCCACTGCCGTGCGCGACGAGAGCGGTGAGCTCGGTACCGGTGACGGGATCGCCGCGGCCCAATAGCGCGGCGAACCGCTGGCCGCTGGCGGTGCGCATGCTCAGTGCGTCTCTCAGCGCACCGACCGGGTCCGCCACCGCCGATAGGCTCACCGCGCACCTCCCAACTCGGCCGCCCCCTGGGCGATCAGCGCGCTGAGCGAATCCGGCGGGTGCAGGCCGAGGACGAGCAGGGCGATCACTCCCATGATCATGGGCGCCACCATCCAGGCGCTGGGTTCGCGCCGAGGTGCGCACGCGGCTCCCGGGCCGGTGTGTGCCGCCGGCACGAACAGCATCCGGGTAGTGGCCATCGACAGCCCGAGAAACGCCAGCGTCACCAGCGCGACCATCGCCGCGGCGGGCGCGAAGCGAGCCGATCCCAGGCCACCGGCGACGATCAAGAACTCGCTGCGGAACAGCCCGAAGGGCGGCATTGCGGATAGCGCGAGGATGGTGAGCAGGAACAGCGGGGCGGTCCACGGCAGCCGATCGAAGCCGCCCTTGAGCCGGTCAGTCTCTTTGGTCCGGTAGGCGCGGACCAGCACACCGGCACCGAAAAAGGCATTGCCTTTCGCGGCGGCGTGCGCCAGCACGTGCAGCAGCACCCCGGCGTAGGCCAGTGGCGCGCCGAACGCGGTTCCGATGGCCAAAATGCCCATGTGCTCGACGCTGGAGTAGGCCAGTAGCCGTTTGAGGTTGCGCTGCTCGATCAGATACAGCGCGGCCAGCAGCAGCGACAGCATGCCGAACACCAGCAACACGCCGCGGGGAAACCCGCCGCCCAGGGCAGCTGTGGCGATCTGGTAGTAGCGCAGCACGGCGTAGAAGCTGACCGCGAGCAGTGATCCCGACAGCATCGCCGAGACTGGGGTGGGCGCCTCGGAGTGCGCGTCGGGCAGCCAGGTATGCACCGGGAACAGTCCCACCTTGGTGCCGAATCCGACTACCGCCAGCACGAACGCCAACTGCACAGCAGGGTGCGGCAGCATCGATCCGGCCCGCAGCAGCGGCGCGAAGGCCAGGTCGTACGACGGTCCCAGCACCGACGCTCCGGCTGAGTACGCCACGATGGTGGCCAGCAGCGCGATCCCCAGCCCCGCCGAGGCGATCAGCACGTACTTCCACGCGGCCTCGGCGCCTTGCCGGGTGCCGTCCAGCGCGACCAGCAGCGCGGAGACCACTGTGGTGATCTCCACCGCGATCCACAACAGCGCCAGGTTGCCCATCAGCGGCGCGCACAGCATGGCCCAGGCGAACAGGTTCAGGCCGACCCAGAACAACCGCGAATAGCGGGCGAAGTCGGCTCGCTGGTGCTCACCGCGTAGGTAGCCGACGGAGTACCCGGCGGTGGTGGCGTAGAGGAATGCGGTGGCCAGCACGAAGATCACCGAAATGGCATCGACGCGCAGCAGGCCCGCCGCGACCGGCCCGGCGGCCGCGGCGGGTACCAGGGCGAGGGCCAGGGCCAGGCACGTCACGCCGGCCGCAAGGGAGACCGCGGGCGCGATCAGGCGTCCGGGTAGCAGTGACAGCACCGCCGAGAGCAGCGGCAGCACCACCAGGGCAACGAGTCCAGCGGTCATCTGATCACCCCCGCAGCTCGGTGAGAGTTTCGGTGGACAGCGACTCCGCCTGCTCGTGATGCACCCGGATGAGCACGGCGAAGACCACGACAACGACCAGCAGGTCGAACAGGAACACCACCTCGAGGATCAGCGGCAGCCTGGCGGCGACCACCATGCTGGCCAGGGACACCCCGTTCTCCAGCGCGAAAAACCCGATTGCTTGGGACGCGACGTCTCGCCGGACGATCATCAGGACGAAGGACACCAGGACGATGGCGATGGCCACCGCCAGCGTGGCGGCCGGCAATACCGGGCTGGCCAATCCGAACCGGGCGCCGGCGAAGAACCCGAACGCGGCGACGGCGACCGCGAGCAGCACCATGCTGGCCACTCCGAGGGCCCGGCTGGTGGCGATCTCCTGGATGGTGCCGCGCAGCAGCCGCAGCATGACCAGCGGCACGGCCACCACCTTGAGCAGCGCTGACAGCGCCGCCAGCGCGTAGAGTTCAGGCACGCCGCGGGCGAAGGCCACCACCGCGGCGAGCACGGCGATCACCAGCGACTGGGCCGCGTAAAGCCGGACCTGGGCCCGCAGCAGGGTGGCCTGCAGCATGCCGAACTCGATCACCAGCATCAGCACGGCCAACCCGGTGGTCACCCCGGCGTAGCTGGACGGGGGCGCGGCGACACCCGGCGCTAGCTGTTCCATCAGCCACCCCCGAAGTAGAGCGTGAAGACTGACAGCACCGCCAGCATGAAGGCGGCCGACACAAACTCGGTGATCTTGAACAGGCGAAGCTTGGCGAATGAGTCGTCGATCACCGCGATGCCGACGCCGAGCAGCGCCGCCTTGCCGATCAGCGCGAGGATCGCCAGGCCGACCGCAGTCATCGTGGCGTCCGACGCCAGGCCCCACGGGGCGACGAAGACGTTGATCAGGATCACGAACAGGATGAGCTGCTTCATCGTCGAGCCCCAGCGCAGCAGCGCCAGGTAGGGGCCGGAGTGCTCGAACGCCCGCGCCTCCTCGATCATCCCGAACTCGTTGGTGCCGGTATGCGTCTCCACCGGGATCCGCCCGGTCTCGTAGAGGATCACCATGAACAGTGCCGCCGCGGCCAGCAGATGCGCCGGACGGACGATCTGGTCCGCCGACGCGCGGACCGTCTTGGCCAGCGCGTACGGCAGATCGGTGCCGGTGACCAGCGCCACGGTGAACACCACGAACAGCACCACCGGCTCGGTGATGGCGGCGAAGGTCTTGGCGCGGCTGGCACCCAGCTGCGCGTATGGCGATCCGGTGCTCGCTGCCGCAACCGCGATCATGAAGCTGGCCAGCGCGAGGATGAAGCCGCCGCCCAGGATGTCGCCCATGTAGGCCAGCGGCAGCGGGAACGTGGTGAGTACCGGGATCAACAACGGCACGGTGAGATAGCACGTCATCGCGACCAGCGGCGCGGCCAGGAAGACCCAGCTGGCACCCAGCGGTGCCAGCGCCTCCTTGCGAAACAGCTTGCCGAGGTCGAAGTAGGGCTGCAGTACCCGCGGTCCGTGCCGGCCCTGCAGCCGAGCCTCCACCTTGGCGATCACGCCGTTGATACCCGGGGCGGCGATCAGCACCGTCAGGACTTGTAGGGCCTGCACCACGGGGATAGGCAGTGTTATCGCGTGGAGGTTCATCGCCGGCACCGCCGAAGGGCGGGCCAGCTCAGGCGGTTGCCTTCGACCACCCGAACCTCCTCTACCGTCAACCAACACAGCCCAGCGCAGATGCGTGGATGATGCGGTAGAGACTGTTAGCGGCCCAGCTGGTCCGCGGTTTCGGCGAGCCTCATCGCCGTGTTGGTCCTGACTATAGCCGGGTCGCTCGCCACAGACTTACCGGCAGCAGGATGGCCACCCCAGCGGGCACGATCCACCAGGCGGGCAGCGAGGTCGTGCTGGCGCCGTAGGTCAGCGCCAGCGCCACAGCCACTCCGAGCGCGACGAGCCAGTCGTCGCCGACGACGAAGTCGTACGCCCACCGCAGCAGCGCGGTGATTCGGGCGGTCATGACCTGCCTGCGGGGGAACTAGCCGGTGCACGTTGGCCTTTTGTGATCAGACGCAGGGCGGCGACAAGAGCCAGGGCGAACAGCGCGACGGCCGGGACCACCAGGAGCAGCGCGGCATCCCCGCCGGGCCAGGCAGCGCCAGCGCGCCTTCGGCGCCCCAGAACACTCCGAACGAGGTCAACATGATCCCGACGGCGAACTTCATGCTGTTCTCCGGTACCCGCGCCAGCGGTGCCCGCACCGCAATCCCGGTGACAGTGACGATGACCGCTGCGGCCAGGGCGGCAGCGGTGGCGAGCGGGATGTTGCGCTGGTTGGCGCCGAAGGTCAAGGCGATGAAGGCGACCTCGAGGCCTTCGAGCAGCACGCCTTTGAACGACAAGGTGAAGGCATACCAATCAGCGACGGCACCCCGGCTTTCGCTGCTGGCGGCTTGGGCGGCGGCCAGCTCGGTGCGGTAGGTAGCGACCTCGTCATGGCGGGCTTTGAGCCCGCTGGCCCGCAGGATCGCCTTGCGCAGCCACTGCAGCCCGAAGATCAGTAGTAGCCCGCCCACCAGCAGACGTAGCGTTGCCAGCGGCATGGCAGTGAGCGCCGGGCCCAATGCGGCCACGATCAACGCCAGCACCGCAACGGCCGTGCCGGCCCCGGTGATCGCCGAGCGCCAGTCGCGACCTGCGCCGGCGGCGAGCACGATCGTCAGTGCCTCGACCGCTTCCACCAGGCACGCCAAGAACACGGCGACAAACAGCGCACCGCTGCCCATACCACCTCCTGGCGTACACAGCGTGCCCCAGCCTGGCACACGGGCCTGCCCAAGCCTGGCTTACCGGATTGCCCGATTCGCGCCGGCGGCGGCGACACCCATGCCAAGCCAGCCCCACCGGTCATGATCGCTGAAAGTGAGCTGTGGTTCACGGTCACCGGGAGATGCGTGGTGCGCGGTCGCCCGGGGCGGTCGTCCCTACCGCCCCGGGCCACCACATCCCCCCGCGGGACCCCCAAACGAGTTGTCGCCTACTGAGCGTCGCTCATAATCACGACGAAACCCAGGGCGAAACATACCAGCGGGTGTGTTTGAGCCGCCACCCAAAAGCGTTGTTTCGATGCCGCCAGTGGACCGAAGGCGGAGTAGCGTCGACACGTCATGTCCAGCACCGGTCGACGACGACGCGGAGCCGGCGGCACGGGCGCCCGCACGGACCGGGTCAAGCCGCAGCCTAGGGCGCAGGCCACCCGGCAGGCGATTCTCACCGCCGCAGCTGAGCACTTTGCTCGTAATGGCTATCACGCCACTTCGCTGGACAGCGTGTTGGCCGACAGCGGCGGCACTAAAGGGGCGCTGTACTTCCATTTCGCTTCCAAAGACGCCTTGGCTCGAGCGGTCGTCGCCGAGATGGTGCAGCGATGGCGAGATCTCCGCAGACAGATCAACGACGCGGTCGACCCGCTGTCGACCTTGTTGGCGCTGGTTGACCAGGTGATAGTGCATCTGCTCACCGACCCGATCGCGCGCGGCGGTACCCGCCTGCTCAACGACCTGCCGGTGGCCGAGGAGCAAGCACGTGCGCACTATGGCTTCGGTGAACAGGAGGCCCTCCAGCTATTGACTCAAGCCGCGGACGCCGGCCTGCTCCGGGAGGGGATCGACCCGGCCGTGGCCGCGCGTCAGATCGTCGCGATCGTTGCCGGCCACCGTCAGATCTGCGACGCATTGGGACAGCGCGACCATCTCCGGCGCCAAGTTGAGCAGGCGTGGAAC
>DATFDO010000287.1:0-26126 GCA_035252045.1 Pseudonocardiaceae bacterium | reverse complement strand
AAAGGAATCCGCGCGAAGGTTGCCTGCAGCCCGTTGATCGGGCCGGTGGTTTCCGGGCCACCGAAAAACGAGGTGCCGGCGTCGGCACCGTGGGGGTTGGCGTTGTCGCACGGGGAGGTGTACCCCGCGCGGCAAGTAGACGCAGGTTCCGCAACAGATCGTCGAGGGAATCACCACCCGGTCCCCGGGCACGAAGGCGCGGACATCGTCGCCTACCGCTTCGACCACCCCGACGCCTGCGTGGCCGAGTACGGTCCCGGGCACCATTCCGGGCATTGTGCCGCGCACCATGTGCAGGTCAGTGCCACAGATCGCGCTCATCGTCAGCCGCACCACGGCGTCGCTGGGCTGCTCGATTCGCGCGTCGGGTAGCTCCTGCAATTCGATCTGTCCGGGCGCCAGCCACACCACTGCCCTCATCGCCGAATTCCTCCTCGCGGGATGCCGACCCGACTGCCGCTGGCCGCATACCCCAAACCGGCGCGCTACAACCGCCGCGCTGCACCGTCGAGTTGGGGAGGCGGCGGGGGCTCCAGCGGTGGCACGGGGAAGGGATTCGGTTCTGGATGGATGGGATCGGGAGGTGGTGGCGGCGGCGGTTGCGGATCCGGAATGGGCTCAGGTGGCGGTGGGACGGTGTTCACAACGGCCCCAGGTCGCCGGGTCATGACAATCACGTGTGCACCTCCTGCTCGACCCCTTCCCCCGGATACCCAACTCTTCCCCTACCCACTCTGCGGCACCCCGACATCGAGACATATCGGGGTCTGGCGGAGGTGGGGCTTGGCGGGGCGTTAGGTGGTGGCGAGGCCTAGCATCAGCAGGGTTGCGCCGAGGAGCAGCCAGACGACGTAATCGCCGAGGTGACCCGAGTGCGCCGCGCGCACCACCCGAAACGGCAGGCTCAGCACGGTGGCGCCCCCGCGAAACACCGGGAACCGGTCGGCGTAGAGCCCGACGGCAGCGACGACCGTCGCCAGCAGCACCGACAGCAGACCCAGCAGGACACCGGAGACCGTCCAGCTCTCGGCCCGCACGGGTGGCGGTACGGCGCGGACTCCATCCAGCGCCGCGGCGGCATAGCCGGTCGAGTCGAGCAGCTGGTGGGCGGCGTCATCAGCGAGTGTGGCCAGCCCGGGCAGCAGGCCGAGCGTGAGCCCACCGGCGAGCAGGGCCACGACTGGGACGAGCATGATGACCGGCGCTCGGCCAACGTCTTGGCTGGTCTCGCGATGCTCTTCGGTGCCCCGGGTATCGCCTTGAGTGTCCGGCGAGGTGCCCGCACCGAAGAAGATCCGCAGCCCGGCCCGCAGCACGGCACCACCGGTCACCGCGGACACGCCCACAAACAGGTAACCAGCCCAGTCGAATCCGGCATGGGACAGGCCGTCTTCGGCCAATGTCTTGCCCAGCCACGTGGCGAACGGGGGCAGCGCAGCCAGCGCGAGCCCACCGACGAGGAAACAGATCCGGGTGACCGGCATGTTGCGGCCTTGGCCGTGCAGTTCGGCCTCGTCGACGCTGCCCCGCGTATTGAGCAGCACCCCGGCGCACAGGAATAAGGCGCCTTTCACCGCGGCATGCCCGAGAACGTAGAGCGCCAGCCCGCCGATCGCCGCCGGCTCCAGCGCACCGAGTGCAACGAGGAACATGCCGACGTGGCCCACCGTGGAGAAGGCGAGGAGCCTTTTGAGGTGCGATTGAGCCAGGCACATCACCGCACCGATCACGGCGGTCACCACGCCTGCGGTCATCAGCACCGGCCGGAGCCGCTCGGCCGGCAGCACCGGTGAGAATGCGGCCGACCAGGTTCGGGCCACCCCGTACAGGCCCAGTTCGACCATCACCCCGGAGAACAACACACACACCGGTGACGGGGCGACGGCGTGGGCGTCGGCCAGCCAGAAGTGCAAGGGCACCGCGGCGCCCTTGACCAGAAACCCGGTGAACACCAGCGCGACGCCGACCAGCACCAGCCAGTCGGTGCGCTGCCCGGCCAAGGCGCGCTGGATCTGGGCGAATCCCAGCTCACCGGTCCGCCCGTAGATCAACCCGATGCCCAGCAACGAGCAGTAGGCACCCAGCGAGTTGATCACTGCGAAGTTGAGGGCGCCTTGCAACGGCTTGGCTTCCTCGATCTTGTAGCCGGTCAGCGCGTAGGCCACCGCGCCCATCAACTCGAAGAACACGAAGGCGTCGAACAGGTCGCCGGTGAGCACGAATCCGACCATGCCTGCCAGGAACAGCAGCAGCAGGGCGTGGAAGTAGCCCTCCACCTCGTCGAAGTAGCGCCAGGTGTAGATCAGCGCCGCGGTGACCAGCGCCGCGATCAGGGTGGCCAGCCCGGAGCCGATCCGGTCGACGACGAAGACCACTCCGACGCTGGACCCGTGTACCGGCGAGTAGCCGCCGAGCCAGCTGACCACGCGCCGGGAGCCGGTGACGACGAGCAGTATCCCCGATCCGGCGAGCACCAGCAGGCAGCTGAGCATGGATACTGCATCGATCATCAACCGGGGCAGGAACCGGCCGCTGGCGGCCAGCACGGTCGCTGCCAGCAAAGGCACCGCCACCAGCAGCGGCAGCAGCGCTTCCACGGTCAGTGACACTGGTCAGTCCCGCAGCGCGCGCAGCTCGTCGGGATCGACGGTCCCGTGCCGCTTGTGGATCTGGATGGTCAGCGCGAGCAGTACCGCGGTGACCGTTGCGGAGACCACGATGTCGGTGAGGCTCAACGCCTGCACGACCGGATCGACGACCCGGGTACCGACCGGGACGTCGCTGAACACCGGTGCGGTGGCACCGGCCCGGAAGCCGACGGCCAGCAACAGCACGTAGGTGGCGGATTGGGCGACCGTCAGGCAGGCCACCGTGTGCACGAGATTGCGGCTGGTCGCCAGGCCGTAGCAGCCCACCAGGAACAGCCAGCCCGCCACCAGGTAGGGCAGCGTGGTCACATCGGCTCCTGCTCGCCGTTGGCGCGCCGCAGCACGACCGCCTGCTCGAGAAATCCGGACAGCAACAGCACCATCGCGGCCGCTACCGCCACCCCCACAGCCCCGTTGAGTACTGCCACCGTCCCACTAGAGAGCAGGTCACCAAGGCTGCCGGTGGGCAGGAAGTTAGCCAGAAAAGCACCGCCGACCACCAGACCCGCCAGCCCGACGGCGGCGAAGGCGGCCGCCGCAGCCGATTCGGTGATCTCCAGCACGGTTGGCGGTGCGGCACGCCGGATCGCCGCGTAGCGCCCGGCGACGTAGAGCAGATGCCAGCCGGTGGCCAGCACCACGCCGCCCTGGAACCCACCACCGGGGCTGAGCTGGCCGTGCGCGATCACATACAGCCCGACCAGGACGGTGACCGGCAGCAGCAGGTAGCCGGCCAGCCGGGTGGTCGGCAACACCCGGCCGGCTTCCCGCCGCCCGACCTCCCGCTCCTCGGGGGCCGGGCGTAGTAGCACGACCGTACCGATCACCGAACCGAACAAGATGAACTCCTCGCCTAGGGTGTCCATCCCGCGTTGGTCGAAGTTCACCGACGACACCACGTTCGCCGTGGCGCGCTGCCCAGTAGCTACCGCCACCGCACGGTCACCATAGGGATGGAACTCGGAGCCGAAATCGGGCAGGCCGCGCGCTGCGAGGAAGAACAGCGCCGCGAAGACCGGCGCCACGACGACGAACAGCACCAGCCGAAACCGGCGGCTCACCGCGGGCCCCCGACCTTCTGGATTGTCAGCATGACCATGAGCGGCACGATGGCGGTGCCGATCGCCAGCTGGGACAGCGCCACGTCGGGCGCCTGCACGGTCATGAATAAGATCGACAACGTAAGCCCGAACACGGACAGCGTGACCGCCTGCCGGGCTGGCTGCCGAGTCAAGGCGACCACCGTGCCGGTCACCGCGACCAGCACCAGCGCCAGGTAGATCGGCAGCATCATGCCGGCCGGTCCGTCTCGACCAGTCCTTGGCGCTGCGCGGTGGCCCGGCCGAACGCGGCCACCGTGACCGCCCCGCTGCCGATCAGCAGCACTCCGATCAGGACGAGCTTGACCGCCGAGGCACCCAACCCTTCGTGTGCCACCAGCGCGGCGATAATCAGTGGGCTGCCCAGCGATGACGCCGGGCCAAGGTAGTGCAGGCGCAGGTAGGTGTCGCGGGCCGTCAGCAGCCCGAAGCAGCCCAGCGCTACCGCCACGATTCCCGCGGCCAGCAGCCCGATCTCCAGCGCTGTCATCATGCCGCCTCCGCGGGACCAAGTACGTCGGCGGTCACTGCCGCACCACCAAGCGGGCGAACACCAGCGAGCCGGTCAACGACAGCGCGGCCAGCACCAGACCGGCGTCCACATACGAGCTGCGTTGGTATCCCTCGGACAGCAGCAGCATGACCAGCGTGGCGACCATGCCGGCCATCGCCAAGCCGGCCAACCGGTCCAGGACGCCTCCACGGCCAGCCACCACCACCGCCGGCAGCATCCCCACGACCAGCAGCACGGCCGCACCCACCAGCCACCCGTTCAGCGCCGCATCGACCTTTCCAGCAAACCCTCATCGGCCCGAATGCCGTGCATCATCACCGTGGCGGGGGGACCACTGGTGTCGACGGCGAAGCTGCCCGGGCTCAGGCTCAGCAGCAGCCCGGCCACTGCCTGCCAGGTTGTCTCGCGCAGCTCATCGGGCTGATCGATGAGCTCCAGTGTCCGCAGGGCAACCGCATGCGAAGTCCGCAGGCTCGTTCCCCGCCAGATCAACCTGACCAGCAACCAGGTATCGGCCAACACCGCCGCCGGCAGCCTCAGCAGCACAGCCGGCCAGCCCCGCGGCACCGCGAAGCACGAGCCGGTCATCCGGCGCGCCAGCACGGCCGCGCCACCCGCTCCGGCACTCAGCAAGGCTCCGAGGACGATCTCGGCACCGGAGCGCTGGGATACCAACGCGAGATAGCCGGCGAAGAGCAACACCCCCCACACCGCCGCTTCGGCGACCAGAAGTCGCCCACGTCTCCCCACCGCACGATCAAACCACGTCTACCCCCACCCCGATATGTCTCCATGTCGGGGTGCCGGGGCTCAGTGCGGTTTGGTGGCCGAGCGTGGCGGGTAGTTGCGCAGGGCGGGCCATATCTGGTTGATCACCGCGGCGGTGGGTACCGCGATGATGGCTCCGACGATCCCGGCGAGCACGGTGCCGACGGCGAAGGACAGTCCGATCGCGAGCGGATGCAGCCGCACGTAGCGTCCAACGATCAACGGCTGCAGCAGGTGAACCTCGAGCTGACTTTCGACGATCAGAATCCCGAGCAGGATGAGTGCGACCAGCCATCCTTGAGTGCCGAACGTGACCAAAACCGCGAGCCCACCTGCAACCAGCGCGCCGACGAAGGGGATGAAGCTGCCCAGGAACACCAGCACGGCTAACGGAAGCGCCAACGGCACACCCAACAGGAACATCGCCAGGCCGATCACGATGCCATGGATGGTGGCGATGACCGCGGTGCCGCGCACGTAACCTGTCGTGGTGGCCCAGGCCGCCCGGCCGGCCGCATCGACCCGGCGTACCTCCCGGGCGGGCAATGGACTGATCAGCCAGCGCCAGATCCGTTCACCGTCATAGAGGAAGAAGAAGGTGATGAACAGGGTGAGGACCAGCAGGGTGAAGAACTCGATGAAATAGCCCGCTCCAGTGGTCAGGTAACCGACAGCCTCACTGCGGTTGCGCTGCAGCCAGCCGATCACAGACGTCTCGATCTGGTCGAGTTGGAGCTGGGCCACCCCACCTCCGGCGAGTTCCGCTCGGAGCTGATGCACGGTACCGACCAGTTGCTGGAGAAGAGACGGCAACTGCTGGGTGAAGCGCACCCCGATCAGATATCCGAGGCCGCCCAGCACGACGACCGCGAGCAGCAGCGTCAGCAGCGCAGACAGCGGTCCGGGCAGCCGGCGGTGCAGCAGTTCCGCGACCGGTCGCAGCAACGCCGCCAGCAGCACCGCTGCCACCAGCGGAATGACGACCAGCGACAGCAGCGCAAGCACCCGCACGGCGGCGTAGGCCACGATTCCCACCAGCAGCAGCCGCCACGACCAATCGGCGGCGACGACGAGGCTTCGGGGGACCAATGGGGTGTCGCCACGGGATGGCTTGCCTCGCGGATTGCCGTTGCGCCGAAGATGGAGGGATTCGGTGGGACGGATGGTGGGACGGCTCGCGGGAGGAGTCACAGTGATCGCCGCCTTCAGGGAACCGGCGGAGCCGAATCCGGGCGGAGGTCGTGCAGCACCGCGCCGTACCGGTTGACCACTCGGGCGCGCAGCGCTGGATCGGTCCGCGGCACCGGCTCGATGAATATCTCATCGAGGTCAGTGAACTCGCGGCGCAGTTCGTCGTCGATGCGGACACACACGTGTTCGACCTCGTCGGCGGACAATGAAGCAGTGAAATCTACCCGAGCGCAGAGCAACACCCTGTCCGTGCCCGTCAGCATGGTGAGCAGATCGACCACCTGCTTGACCTCCTGGGTCGCGTTCAGCCGGGCGTACACCGCGCGGACCAGCCGCAGGTCGGCCTGCTGGCCAATCAGTAGCCGCATGTTCGTGCGGCCCAGCAGGTAGGCCACCGCCGCCAGGAGCACTCCAATCAGCAGCGAAGCCAGCCCGTCCCACAACGCTGAGCCGGTGAGCAGGTGCAACCCAACTCCGCCGAAGGCCAGCAGCAGGCCTATCAACGCCGCGGTGTCCTCGAGGAACACCGTTTTGACCGTGGGATCGTCGGTGACCCGCAGGTATTCGAGCAATCGCTGCCTCTCATCGGCCTGCTCGCGGCGGATCTGGCGTACTGCCCGCACCCAGGACGTGCCCTCCATCAGGAACGACAGACCCAACACGACAAACGCCACCCAGGCGAGGCTCTGGTCCTCACCGGAACCGAGAATGGTGTGCACGCCCTCGAACCCCGAGAACAACGCACCTGTGACGAATATCGACACCGCGGCGATGAGCGACCAGAAAAACCGCACCTTGCCATAACCGAACGGATGCCTCCGATCGGCTGGCCGCTCCGAGTGCCGCAGCGCGGCCAGCAGCAGTCCCTCGGTCGTGGTGTCGGCGACCGAATGCGCGGCCTCAGCGAGCATCGCGGCCGATCCGGTCAACAGCCCCGCGACAGCTTTCATCACCGCGATCGACGCGTTGGCCGCCAGCGCGACAACGACGGTCAGCGTGCTTTCCCCGCCGCTGGAGCTGCGCTGCCCGGTCTGCGCGCGCTGCGGTGCCTGCACTGTCGTCATGGGTCGATTCGCCGTCGCCGATCGGCGCGGTCCCGCGCCACCTGGCTGCTCATCGCCACGATGACCGCACCGGTGACCACCGCCAGCAAGGCGGTCCATTCCGCGTTGGGCGCCCGGAACAGCGATGTGACGAGCATCGCGATCAGCCCCACCACTGACACCACGCCGGCGACCAGCTTCGCCCGGCCCAACTTACTGTCGTCTTCCAGACCCAAACCGTACAGTTCGGCATCCTCGGGCAGGTCGGAGCGCTTACCCTCAAGTTCGCGTTGGTTGGGCATCGGTCGGCGTTCCCGTCGTCGCACTCATCGCGGATGAATAGGCCGGCTCGGCGCCACGGCTGCACCGGCGCCACGCCTGCGACGGCGGCCGCGGTCCGGCGCACACCGATTTCCCGCAGGCGAGGCGGCCTAAACTCCGCGCTCAGGCAGTGCTGGCGACCCCGTGGTGACGCAGTGCCGCGTAGGTCATCGCATCCAGCAGAGCCAGCCAGGAGGCCTCCACCACGTTGCCGTGCACACCGACGGTCGTCCAGGACCCAGTCCCGTCGCTGCTGTCCACCAGCACCCGGGTCACCGCATCGGTGCCGGACGTGCCTGGCACGATGCGGACTTTGTAGTCCGATAGCTCTACTGCGTCCAGCCACGGCACGTGCCCACCCAGCGCCTGGCGCAGCGCCCCGTCCAGCGCGTTGACCGGGCCGTTGCCTTCCGCGGTGGCGATCACTCGTTCCCCCGCCACGTGCACCGTCACCGTCGCCTGCGCGACCACCGTGCCGTCCAGCGTGTGGTCGACGATCACCCGGTAGGACTCCAGCGCAAACGGCGGAGCGGGCGGCAACTCGTCGACCTCGTGACGTAACAGGAGCTCGAAGGACGCGTCGGCGGCCTCGAACGACCAGCCCCGAGACTCGAGATCCTTGACCCGGGCTGTGATCACGCCAACCTCCGCCGAGCGGCCGGCCAGGTCCAGGCCGAGCTCGCCTGCCTTGAGCTCGATACTGGCCCGGCCGGCCATCTCGGTTACCAGCACGCGCTGTGAGTTGCCGACCACCGCAGGGTCCAGGTGGTTGTACAACTCCGGATCCACCTTGATCGCACTCGCGTGCAGCCCCGCCTTGTGGGCGAAGGCCGACCTCCCGACGTAGGCCTGGTGGGTGTCGGGAGCGAGGTTGGCGATCTCGGCCAGCGCATGCGAGGCGCGGGTCAGCTCGGCCATCCCGTGCTCGGGAAGGACCGGCATACCCAGCTTGGTGACGAGGTTGCCGACGACGGCGAACAGGTCTGCATTACCCGTGCGCTCGCCGTACCCGTTGGCGGTGCACTGCACATGCGTCGCCCCGGCCTGCACCGCTGCGACCGTGTTGGCTACCGCGCAGGCGGTGTCGTCCTGGCAGTGGATGCCTACCCGGAAGCCGGTGCGGGCCACCACTTCGGCGACGGTCTCGGCGAGCTGCAGTGGCAACTGCCCGCCGTTGGTGTCACAGAGCACCACCACATCGGCGCCTGCGGTGACGCCGGCTTCCAGCACCCGCAGCGCGCAGTCGGCGTCGAAGGCGTAGCCGTCGAAGAAATGCTCGGCGTCGAGGAAGACCCTCCGGCCCTCGCCGACCAGCAGCGCCACAGTGTCGGAGACCATCGCGCACGCCTGCCCGACGTCCACCCGCAACGCCCGCTCCACGTGCCGCCGGTCGGACTTGGCGACCACCGTCACCACCGGAGCCCGGGACGCCAGCAGCGCCTGCACCTGGGGGTCCTGGTCAGCTCTCAGCATCGCGCGGCGAGTCGAGCCGAAGGCAACCAGCACGGCATGCTGCAATTCCAGTTCGCCGGCGGCGGCCCGGTCGAAGAACTCGGTGTCTTTGGGCAGCGCACCGGGCCAACCTCCTTCGATGAAGCCCACGCCCAACGTGTCCAGCAGCCGGGCAACGGCGAGTTTGTCGGCCACCGAGTAGGAGATTCCCTCTCGTTGGGCGCCGTCGCGCAACGTGGTGTCGTAGAGGTGGAAAGCGTCGCCGAGGGGGGTGCAGGCGGGGCTGGTGCGGGACATCGTTCGAGGCTCCAAAGGTGTGCTGGTCCGGCCAACAAAAAAGACCCCCCGCGGGATGCGAGAGGTCTGCGCGCCGGGCGATGGTGCTTGGCTACCCGACGCGCTCAGCAATAATGAGGCCACAACTGATCGTCATGCCCATCACGGTGCGTGCCACGAGCGCAGTGTGGCATAGCCGGCGATGGAACACCACCCACAAAGCGTCACGGCGTGTGCACTACGTCGGCGCCCGGCCATCCCAGCCACTCCCCGAGGGTGTCGAAGACCGCGGTCGCGGCGCGCTCATCGAGCCTGAGCACGCAGCAACGGGCGACATGCGGGTCGAACACGATGGTGCCGTCGGCTTCTCTGGTCATCAACAGATTGCAAAAGTTCGTTCCGCTGCTGTGGGTCGTGCAGGTGACAGGGATTGCACGGCGCGTGCTGCTCATCGGCATTGCCTCCGGTGGGCATACGAAGCAAAGAGATTTGACCTCAGGATTGATCAACAATACCAGTCAAACCGGTCATAATTCCGCGGGGTCGATCATCCACTCGCGCTGCCCGACATGGAGACATATCGGGCTCGGAGTCGAATCCGCAACTGCACACCAAACGGGCGCCAAGCATCGGCCAACTCGCTTGGCCGATGGTGTGACGACGGGAGTGGTCAACCGTCGTCAACGGAGCACATCATGCGGATTCTGTTCACCAGCCACCCGGCCTACGGGCATGTGAACACGATGCTGCCGCTGGCGCGTCAAGCCCGTAGCGCTGGCCATCAGGTGGCCTTCGCGACCGGTGCTGACTTGGTGTCGCAGCTCGAGCGCCGCGGCTTCGACACCTGGCTGGTCGGGCCCAGCCGAGCCGAGGTCGAAGCATGGGTCCACGCCGCCCATCCGAACCTGGCGGAGGTGCCCGTCGAGCAACGGACGCGCACCGCGGCAGATGTGCTGTTCGTTGAGTCCGCAGCCAAGCGCGCAGTTGAGCTGATCCCGCGCGCGCAGCAGTGGAAGCCCGACCTCGTCGTGCACGAGGAGAGCGAGCTGGCCGGTGCGCTCACCGCTGCGCATACCGGAGCCCGCCACGTCGTTCATGGTCTGGGGCTGATGTCGGTCCGGTTGCGCGACCTGCTTGCGCCCGGGTTCGAGCGGCTATGCGACGAATGGCGGGTGCCCGAGGTCGCTGACGGCCGTCGGGCTAGCACCTACCTGGACATCTGCCCGCCGAGCCTGCGCACCGAAGGCGCCCCGCAGGGACCACAGATCCAGCCGCTGCGCCCGGCCGCGGGCGAGCCGGCGCCGGGCGAGCGACTGCCCCAAGCGCTGGCCGCACTTCCGCGGTTGCAGACGATTCACCTGACCCTCGGCACAGTCTTCAACGAGGCGCCGGGTGTCCTTGAAACCGCGATCGCCGGTCTGCGGCAGCTGCCGCTGAACCTGGTGGTCACCAGCGGGCCCGGTAGTGACCCGGCGCGATTCGGTAGTCAGCCTCCGCACGTGCTGATCGAGCCGTACATCCCGCACAGCCTGCTGTTGCCGCACTGCCGCCTGGTGGTGGCGCACGGTGGCGCGGGCATCATGCTCAGCGCGCTCGCTCACGGGCTGCCGCAATTGATCCTGCCGCAGGGCGCTGATCAATTCACGAACGCGACGACGTGCCAGTCCGCCGGAGCAGCGCTGGCACTGCACCCTGACGAACTGTCCGCCGACGCGGTGGCCGCAGCCGCCGAGCGCCTGCTCTCCGAGCCTGCTTTCCGGCACGCCGCGGCCGGTATCCGGGATGAGATCGACGCCATGCCCAGCGCCGCCGACGTGCTGGCTGTGTTGACTGCGCCGCAACTGCCGGGCGCGGCAGTGGATTCCGGCGCCGGCTCGCTACCGTTGACGGCATGAGCGAGATCGTCGACGACAAAAAGCACATCCGCGGCACCATCGACCTGTCGAATGCGGTATGGCAACGCGCCGCAGGCTCCGAGGCGCTCGAGGGGCCGCACCTGGAGATCGCGTTCGTGCAGGACGGCTACGTCGCGATGCGTAGCTCGGAGAATCCAGTGGACTCCGAGACGCTGATCTTCACGCCAGCTGAGTGGGAGGCGTTCGTGCTCGGCGCCAAGGACGGCGAATTCGACGTGCTCTGAACCGCGCCGTCCCTCCCGGCCAGGCTAGAGGCCAGCCCGCTCGACGCGCTGGCTGGACGAGACCAGTGCCGCTAGGCGGTCGCCGATGGCATGGGTGCCGCCGGGATGGGTGTGATCACGGGTGGCGAGGTCGAAGGCCACCGCTGCCTCCACCCGCCGGGCCGCCTCGTCCATACCCAGATGGGCGAGCATGAGCCCGATCGACAGCACCGCAGCGGTCGGATCGGCAATGCCCTGGCCGGCGATGTCCGGCGCGGAGCCGTGCACCGGCTCGAACATGCTGGGGTTACGGCGGGTGACATCGAGGTTGCCGCTGGCGGCCAAGCCGATCCCGCCGGTCACCGCTGCCGCGAGGTCGGTCAGGATATCGCCGAACAGGTTGTCGGTGACGATCACGTCGAACCGGCCGGGATCGGTAACCAGATGGATGGTAGCCGCATCGACGTGCTGGTAGGACACCGTCACATCGGGGTGTTGTAACGACACTTCCTCCACGATGCGCGACCACAGCGATCCGGCATGGCTGAGCACATTGGTCTTGTGCACCAGGGTCAGGTGCCTGCGCGGGCGGGCGGACGCCCTGTCGAAGGCGTCCCGCACCACTCGCTCCACCCCGAAAGCGGTGTTGATGCTGACCTCAGTGGCGATCTCGTGCGGGGTGTCCTTGCGCAGCAACCCGCCATTGCCCGCATAGGGGCCCTCGGTGCCCTCCCGGACCATGATCATGTCGATGCTGCCGGGGTCCGCGACAGGGCTGCGCACTCCGGGGTACAGCCGCGCCGGGCGCAAGTTCACGTGGTGATCAAGCTCGAAACGCAATCGCAGCAGCAACCCGCGCTCGAGAATGCCGCTGGGCACTGAGGGATCTCCGACGGCGCCGAGCAGGATGGCGTCGTGCTGGCGCAGCTCGGCCAGCACCGACTCCGGAAGTAACTCGCCGGTGGCGTGCCAACGCGCCGCGCCGAGATCGTAGGGCGTGGTCTCGGCATCGGGAGAGACCTCGTCCAGAACCTTGAGCGCTTCGCCGATCACCTCCGGACCGATCCCGTCGCCGGGGATCACCGCGAGCCGCATGAGCCACCTCCAGTGCCCGGCCCCCGCCATGGGGACCCTTCGCAGCGGGCAGGTTACTCGCAGCTACACAGAGCACCGCACGGCGGATACTCCAAACGGGGACACTCGAACGGGTATGCCTGCCGCCATCATGGCCTAGCCGGGACGCAACCCGCTACTGGCGCAGCGGTCCTGCGCGGGCCCACAGTTCTATAACATGGTTACGGCGCCGCTAGCCAAAGGTGATCGGGCGTGCGGTGCGGGCGCCCACCGACGGCCCGATCGCCGCCAGCACGTCGACGGGAACGGGCCGGTCCACTCGCAGCATCATGAGCGCATCGCTGCCCGCGGTGGTCTGGCTGATCTGCGCCGCCTCGATGTTGATTCCCGCCTCACCCAGCAGCGTGCCGACAACGCCCATCACGCCAGGGCGGTCCGGGTATTCCAGCAGAACCGCTTCACCTTGGGCCCTTAAATCGAAGTTGCGGCCGTTGACCTCGACCAGCTTGGGCACTTGCGAGGGCCCGGCCAGCGTCCCCGAGACCGAGTAGCCGGTGCCGTCGGCGAAGGTTCCCCGCACGCTGACCACGCTGCGGTGAGTCGGGCTTTCCGGCGCGCTGGACACGGCGATGGCGACCCCGCGTTCCTGGGCTAGCCGCGGCGCGTTGACGAAGGTGACCTGCTCGTCCACCACGCCGGTGAAGATGCCGCGCAGTGCCGCCAGCCGCAGCACGGAGACGTCCTCGGCGGCCAGCTCACCGCGAACGTCAACGGTCACCGAATCCGGCGAGCGCGTGGTCAGCGTCGCCAGCACAGTGCCCAGCTTCTGGGTCAGCGGAAGCCAAGGCCGGATCTCCTCGCCCACCACACCGCCGCTGATCACGTTGACGGCGTCTGGGACGAACTCGCCGCGCAAGGCGAGCACTACGCTGCGCGCCACATCGGTACCCGCCCGATCCTGCGCCTCGGCGGTGGAGGCGCCCAGGTGCGGGGTGACCACCACCTGGGGCAGCTCGAACAATGGGCTGGCGGTGCACGGCTCGGTGCTGAACACGTCGATGCCAGCCCCGCCGACCTGGCCGCTGCGCACAGCTTCGGCGAGTGCCTGCTCGTCGACCAGCCCGCCGCGGGCAGCATTGATGATCAGCACGCCGGGCTTGGTCTTGGCGAGTTGGTCAGCGCCGATCAGCCCGAGCGTCTCGGCGGTCTTGGGCAGGTGGATGGAGATGGCATCGGAGCGGGACAGCAACTCGTCCAGATCGACCAGTTCGATGCCCAGCTGGGTGGCTCGCGCCGGGGACACGTACGGGTCGTACGCGATCAGATCGGTTCCGAACGCTGCCAGTCGCTGCGCCACCAGCTGGCCGATCTTGCCCAGGCCCACCACGCCAATGGTCTTGCCGCACAGCTCGACGCCATTGAACGAGCTGCGCCGCCACTGACCACTGCGCAGGCTGGCATCGGCGGCCGGTATCCGGCGAGCCACCGCCAGCAGCAGCGCGAGTGCGTGTTCGGCCGCGGAGACGATGTTGGAGATAGGGGCGTTGACGACCATCACCCCGCGGTCGGTGGCCGCCGGCACGTCGACGTTGTCCAGCCCCACACCGGCCCTGGCGACGACCTTGAGCCGAGGAGCGTGGCCGAGCGCTTCGGCATCCACTCGGGTAGCCGATCGCACCAGCAGCGCCTCGGCCACTGCCAGCGCCTCGAACAGGGCTTGTCGGTCGGTGCCATCGACGTGCTGGACGTCGAACTCATCACCGAAGACGTCCAGCACCGACGGTGCCAGCTTTTCAGCGATCAGGACTACAGGCCGGCTCAGCGCGCTCACGGCTATCCACTCTACTGAGCCGCCGGCACCGCGTTGGAGCGCACGTCGATGACGGTGAGCACGCGCTCGAGGTGGCGCAGATCCGCGCCGTTGCGGGTCGCGAGTGAATAGCGCGGTGGCGGCGATCAGCAGGTCCATTCGGCGCGGCCGCAGATTTGGCGCGGACTGACGAACGATGCGGGCGAGCAGCCCGTAGAACTCGGCTACTTCAGCGTCGAAGGGTAGAACCTCATACATATCGAGCACCAGCTGTAGCCGCTGCCGGCGATGCAGCTGCTCCACTGCATCGGTGCTCGCGCCCACACCGTAATGCAGTTCGGCTACCGTGACAGCGCTGATGCTCACTTCGTCGGCAAACGAGGCAATCCCCTGCGCTGGCGGATCGATAATGACCGACGTGCCAAGGAGCGCTTTGCGCCCGGTCACGTGGTGCGAACCTCGCTCCACGGGTCGGTCGGCAGGTCATCCCCGAAAACGTCGTCTGCGGCGCTGAGATCCCGCTTCCACTGCTCTACGTCGAGCGGCGGCAGAGCAGCGAGCGCGGCGTCGAACTCAGCCGCTGGAACCAGCCGGCGAGTTCGGCGTTGCCGATGGCCGAGCCGCTGGTGCGGTACCAGGTGGGCGACCGGTCGGCCGTGGACGTGACCGTAAACGACTCACCAGCGGCCACTCGCCGCATGATCTCTGCATTGTTCGTTTCGGCCACGGACCCCGGTATAGCTAGTGGTAGCGATAGCGCTATGCGATAGCTCAGGCGGTATCAGTGAGCGGGCGGTCGATCCAGGACATCAGTCCCCGCAGCCGCGCGCCAACCTGCTCGACGGGGTGGTGCTCCCCCTCTGCGCGCAGCTTGGTGAAGTTCGGCCGGCCGTTGTCATCCTCGGCCACCCATTCCTGAGCGAAGCTGCCGTCCTGGATCTCGGAAAGAATCCGCCGCATCTCGTCCTTGACCTGCGGCGTGATGATCCGCGGTCCCCGGGTAAGGTCGCCGTACTCGGCCGTATCGGAGATCGAATAGCGCATCCGGGAGATGCCGCCCTCGTACATCAGATCGACGATCAGCTTGACCTCGTGCAGGCATTCGAAGTACGCCACTTCGGGGGCGTATCCCGCCTCGGTGAGCACCTCGAAGCCTGCCTGGACAAGCGCGGTCAGGCCACCACAGAGCACCGTCTGCTCACCGAACAAGTCGGTCTCGGTCTCCTCGGTGAAAGTCGTCTTGATCACCCCGGCGCGGGTGCCGCCGATCGCCTTGGCATACGACAGCGCCAGCGCCTGGGCCCCGCCGGAGGGATCCTGCTCGACCGCGATCAGGCACGGCACTCCTTTGCCATCGACGAATTGCCTGCGCACCAGGTGCCCGGGTCCCTTCGGCGCCACCATGGCGACGTCCACATCTGATGGTGCCTGAATCAGTCGGTACCGGATGTTGAAGCCGTGCCCGAACATCAGCGCATCGCCCGATTTCAAGTTCGGTGCGATGTCTTGGGCGTAGATGGTGCGCTGCTTGGTGTCCGGCGCGAGGATCATGATGACGTCGGCCTCGGCGGCCGCTTGCGCCGGCGTGACCACCGGCAGGCCCTCATCGGCGGCCTTAGGGCGCGACTTCGATCCCTCGGGTAGCCCGACCCGGACATCGACCCCCGAATCGCGCAAACTCAGCGCGTGCGCATGCCCCTGGCTGCCGTACCCGATCACGGCGACCTTCCGCCCGCTGATCACCGACAGGTCGGCATCCTGATCGTAGAAAACCTGTGCACTCATCTGCGCTCCTCGGATGAATCCCGCGTTAACGGACAGAACCGGCGGTGATGGCGCGGGGGCCACGCCCCAAGGCGACCATGCCGGATTGGGCTATTTCCCGGATGCCGTAGGGGTCGAGCATCCGCAGCAGCGCGTCGAGCTTGTCGGCGGTGCCGGTGGCCTCGATGGTCAGCGCCTCCGGGGAGACGTCGACCACCTTGGCCCGAAACAGCGCGACCGTCTCGAGCACCTGGGAACGTATCGTGGTGTCGGCCCGGACCTTGACCAGCAGCAGTTCCCGCTGCACCGCCATCGCCGGATCCAGCTCCACGATCTTGATGACGTTGACCAGCTTGTTGAGCTGCTTGGTCACCTGCTCCAAGGGCAACTCGTCGACGGCCACCACGATGGTCATCCGCGAGATGTCCGGGTTCTCGGTGGGCCCGACCGCCAGCGAATGGATGTTGAATCCGCGGCGGCTGAACAGCCCGGCCACCCGGGCCAGCACGCCCGGCTTGTTCTCCACCAGCACCGACATGGTGTGCGTGGTCATGACCCGTCCTCGTCGAACAGCGGGCGGATATCGCGGGCCGCCATGATGTCGTTATTTCCGGTGCCGGCCGCGACCATCGGCCACACCTGGGCATCCTTGCCCACCACGAAGTCGATCACGACCGGCCGATCGTCGATCTCCATGGCCTGCCCGATCACCCTGTCGACGTCCGGCTCCGCCTCGCATCGCAGGCCTACGCAGCCCAAGGCCTCCGCGAGCTTGACGAAATCCGGTATACGGGAGTGGGTGCCGAGGTCGGTCTGCGAATAGCGCTCGGAATAGAACAAGTTCTGCCACTGGCGGACCATGCCCAGGCTGCCATTGTTGATCACCGCAACCTTGATCGGGATGTGCTCGATCGCGCAGGTCGCCAGCTCCTGGTTGGTCATCTGGAAGCTGCCGTCACCATCGATGGCCCACACCGCGACATCTGGCCGGCCCAGTTTGGCGCCCATCGCGGCCGGCACCGCGAAACCCATCGTGCCCAGGCCACCGGAGTTGATCCAGCTGCCGGGTCTTTCGTACTTGATGAACTGAGCCGCCCACATCTGGTGCTGGCCCACGCCCGCGGTGTAGATCGCATCGGGACCGACCAGCGCACCGATCCGCTCGATCGCGTATTGCGGGGCCAGCATCCCGTCAGTGGGACGGTCGTAGCCCAGCGGGAAAGTCGTGCGCCAATTGTCCAGTTGGGTCCACCACGCGGTCAGGTCCGGGTGGCCAGATGCGAACTCGGCGCGCACCGAGGTGATCAGCTCGCCGATCACCTCGGCACAGTCGCCGACGATGGGCACGTCCGCCCGGCGGTTCTTCGAGATCTCCGCGGGGTCGATGTCGGCATGCACCACTGCAGCGCCCGGCGCGAACGACGACAACTGCCCGGTGACCCGGTCGTCGAACCGGGCGCCCAGCGCCACCAGCAGGTCGGAGCGCTGCATCGCCGCGACCGCGGCCACCGTGCCGTGCATGCCCGGCATGCCCACGTGCTGCGGATGCGAATCCGGGAAGGCGCCGCGCGCCATCAGTGTGGTCACCACCGGCGCACCAGTGAGCTCGGCCAACTCCCGCAACGCCGCGGTGGCCCGCGCCTTGATCACCCCACCGCCGACGTAGAGCACCGGGCGGCGGGCGTTCGCGAGCAACCGGGCCGCCTCACGGATCTGCTTGCCGTGCGGCCGGGTGGTCGGCCGGTAACCGGGCAGCTGCAGCTCCGGCGGCCACAGGAAATAGGTCTGCTCCTGCAGCACGTCCTTGGGAATGTCCACCAGGACCGGGCCCGGGCGGCCGGTGGCGGCGAGGTGGAAGGCTTCCGCGATCGCCCTCGGGATCTCCGCCGGATCCTTCACCAACATGTTGTGCTTGGTGACCGGCATGGTGATGCCGGTGATGTCCGCTTCCTGGAAGGCGTCCGTCCCGATCAGCGCCCTGGTTTGCTGGCCGGTGATGGCCACCACCGGCACCGAGTCCATGTGCGCGTCGGCCAGTGGGGTGACCAGGTTCGTGGCACCCGGACCGGACGTCGCCATGCACACCCCGACCCGGCCGGTGGCCTGGGCATAACCTGTCGCGGCGTGCCCGGCGCCCTGCTCGTGGCGCACCAGCACGTGGCGGACCTTCGTGGAGTCGAGCAGCGGGTCATATGCAGGCAGGATCGTGCCGCCCGGGATGCCGAACACGGCCTCGCACCCGAGCGCTTCCAGCGAGCGCACGAGCGACTGCGCACCGCTGACTCGCACCGGTGCGCCTACTGGTGGAGCCGGTCTGGGCGGTTGCGCTGAGCTGGATATCTCAGTGGGCCTGGGCATGGACAGGTCTCTGGGAGTCGCGGTGGTCATGGTCCTGCCTTATTTTCATCGCTTGCTTCGTCGCTTACACAGCCCGGGCATCAAAAAACCCTCGCCGCCCGGTAGGGCTCAAGCGAGGGTTGGCGCGTCGACGTCTGGGATTCTTCAGACGACGCGCCTTCGACGTACGAGGACGGTGGGGATGAGCACGTCGCCGACGGTAACCGGCGTACCCCGGCACCGTCAACCTAGTAAGACGCGCTCCCGCATGATGGGAGCCAGCACCGGCGGGTGACGCTCACACCTTCGCGAGCGCCTGGGCGAAGTCGGCGATGAGATCGTCGCGCGCTTCCACGCCACAACTGACCCGGACCAGATCGTCGGTGATCCCGATGCGTTCCCGGTCGTCAGGATTCATGCCCGCATGTGAGGTGGCCGCCGGCCGGGTGATGAGCGTCTCGACACCGCCAAGACTCGGCGCGACGTACGGAATTCGCAACGCCTCGAACAAGCTTTCGGCGGCATCTCTACCACCTGCAAGGCGCATGCTGAGCATGCCGCCGAAGCCGGCGAGCAGCTGCGCCGCGTGGGTGTGATCAGGATGGGACCGCAAGCCGGGGTAGTTGACCGCGACCACCTTCGGGTGCTCGCTGAGGAAGCCGGCCAGCGCTGCGGCGTTGTCGTTGCTCGCGCGGACCCGCAGCGCCAGCGTCTTCAGTCCCCGGGCCAGCAGGAAGCCGGCATGCGGATCCAAGCTGCCGCCGTAAAGGTTCAGAGTGCGGCGGACCCGGTTGATCAGATTCGTGTTCCCCGCAATGCTGCCCGCGACGATGTCGGAATGGCCGTTGAGGTACTTCGTCGCGCTGTGGAAGCACACATCGAACCCGATCGATATCGGCCGGAGGTTCACCGGGGTCGCGAAGGTATTGTCGATCACCGTCACCAGCTGATGCCGCCGGGCGAACGCGACCATCTCCCGTAACCGGCCCACCCGCATCAACGGATTCGTGATCGTCTCCACCAGGACCGCCCGGGTACCTGGCGTGCGGGCCGGCTCCCACGTCTCGGGCCGACTCGGATCGAGGAACGTGTAGCTCCAACCGAGGTCGGCAGCGTGGTGGGTGAGGAAGTCGTGGGTGCCGCCGTACAGGCAGTCGCCGGCCAGCAGATGATCTCCGGCGCGCAGCACGGTATGCAGCGCCGCTGTCACCGCCGCCATGCCGGAGCAGGTGGCCACCGCAGCCTCAGCGGCTTCCAGCCTCGCCAGCTTGTCGTGCAGGTAGGTCTGCGATGGCGTCGAGCTCAGCCGGATATATCCGATGTCGTGGTAGTCGGTGTCCGGCTGCACGGAGAAGACCGTGGACTGGTAGATCGGAAACACCACCGAGCCTTCAGGTCCAGGTCGGCGCTCACCGGCGTGCACAGCGAGTGTCTCGATCCGGGGCTCGTACTCTGCGGGCACCTGCGTCTCCTCTCCCGACGACGAGGGCGGCAACGTCAGGCCGGTAACAGCGGTACCCCATCGGCGTGGTGGGACAGCCGAGCAAGTTCGACCGGGCTGCCGGTGATCACGAGTGCGCCGAGCAGCTCCGCGGTGGCCACCACGCATGCGTCCACCGCAGAACCCGCGCGTGCCCGGCCACGAAGCTGCGAGGCGCGCCGGGCCAGAGATTCCTCCAGCGGATAGACGACGGAAAGCGCCACCGTGCGGTTCACCAGCGCGTCGCGCACCCGATTACCGGTCAGCGAGTCGATGAGCACGACCACGGGCACGGTCGGTGGCCACAACCCGCGTTGCCGCAGCGCCGCGATACGAGCGGCGGTCTGCCGGTCCCGGCGACCCAGCGCGGCGACCGCCCCCGAGTCCAGGACCAGGCTGGTCATCTGGGGCGTCGTGCAGCGGGCACGTTCGCCGCGTCGATCCAGGCATCCGCCGCTGCCAGCTCATCGGCAGTGGGCGGACCGCCGAGCTCCACCGCGAGCTGCGCGAGGTACTGATCTGCTACGGCTGCCAGTTCCCGCCGGCGAAGCTCTACCCGGACGGCGTGCTGAGCGAGCTCGGAGATCGGCAGCTGCAACTCCTTGACGGCCTGGTGGAGGTCATCTGGGAGGTAGATCTGGACCCGTGGCATGCGCCTACTGTACGCCTATTTGGGTCTACGCTATAGCCCGTCACTATGTGACTGTGACCGACTCCACCACGGTGACCATCCGGCTGCCGCTGACTGCGCTGCTCGGGATATTCGGATTGATCGTGTGCATGACTCCGGTAGCTTTCGGCGCGCCGGGACTGCAGGTGCTGTACCTGGTGCCGGTGATACTGGGATTGTGGCTGGTGAGAACCCGCACCGTGGTCGGCCCCGAGACCGTGGTCGCGCATCGACTCTGGGGCTCGCGGCGCATCGCCTGGTCCGACCTCGCAGGCTTGCGGGTGGATAGTCAGTCCAGGATATGGGCGGTACTGCACGCCGGAGATGAAGTAGGACTGCCCGCGGTGCGGGCCCGACACCTGCCCATCCTGGCGTCGATCAGCGGGGGCAGGCTGCCGGCTAGCCTCGCCGAATCCGACGAGCGACCGACAGCGCACAGTTGATTATTGGGTCAGGACGACGCGATCACTGTTGGTTAGCACCGGATCGGCGTCGGTCATCGCTCACCACCGGCATACAGCCTTGCCTTTAATCTGGCCGATCGTGCGACGCGCGCCCCGCCTCCTGCTGACGTCGGTGGCGCTGCTGTGCGCATGCTCGGTGACGCCGACCTTCTCCGATCGCGACGCTGGGCCGTTCCACCCCAAGCTGGAGGGCGGCACGGAGGCCGAACCGAGGCCGCAGGTCCCGGGGCCGTTGACAACCCAAAGTCCGGGCGCACCCGGGCAGACACCGCCGGGCCCGCCGCAAGGCTGCACCGACCCCGACCCGGCGGTGGTTGCGACGTGCCTGGAACCGATCTCTGCGCTGGTGGTGCTACCTGGCTCCAGTTCAGTGGGTCTGGCCGCCGAGCGCACCACCGGCCGGATCCTGCAGGTGCAGCGGCAACGACCGAACCAGGAGGTCTCCGCGCTGGCGGTAGACCCCGCCGGTGACGGCGGCCTCACCGGGCTCGCGCTGTCCCCCAGCTACACCGAGGACGAACTGATCTACGCCTACATCACCACCCCGGTCGACAACCGGGTGGTCCGGATCGCTCCCGGCGACATGCCCAAACCGGTCCTGGCGGGCATACCGCGGGGGACTACCGGCAATGCAGGGGCACTCGCGGTCGACTCACACGGAATGCTGCTGGTCGCCACCGGCGACGCCGGAAACCCGGCGTTGGCCGCCGACCCGCACTCGTTGGCCGGCAAGGTGTTGCGTATCGACACCTTCGGACACCCTGCCCCGGGCAACCCCGCCGGATCCATGGTGTTGATCAACGGATTGCACTCACCGGGTGGGTTGTGCATCGACCCAGGGAGCAACGAGCTCTGGATCACCGACCGGGTACCCAACCACGACTTGTTGTACCGGGTGGCGCCGGGACAGCAGTTGGGCCGGGCTTCGTGGACCTGGCCTGGGGGTAGCGGCGCCGCAGGCTGCGTGGTCATGCTGGGCCGTATCCAGGTTGCGTTCACCAGCGGAGCACCGATGTTCGTGCTGGGAATCGGACCGGACAACACCTTCATCGGGCCACCCCTGCAGATCCCGCTGGAGCGCTACGGCCGCATTTCCGCGGCCGCGCTGAGCCCGGACAGCCGGGCGCTGTGGCTGGGCACGGTCAACAAGACCGGTGACAAGCGGGTGTCCAGCGACGACCGCGTCTTCATCCTTCCCGACCTCGTCGGCCCCGGTGCGGGCCACGACTGAGCGCCCCCTCCCCCGGGCCCCTCCCGGCGTGTCGCGCCCTCCTGCCCGGTGTGTCGCGGGCTCGTGTTCGGTATGTCGACTCACGGGGCGCAGCGCGCCAGCACCAGTTCTCGCACCCGTTGGGCGTTGGCTTGGCCACCGGTGGCTTTCATCACGGCGCCGACGATGGCCCCGGCCGCGGCTACCTTGCCGCCGCGGATCTTGGCCGCGACGTCTGGCTGGGCGGCCAGAGCCTGCTCGACGGCGGCGGTCAGCGCGGAGTCGTCGGACACCACGGCAAGACTGTGGGCGGCGACGACGTCGTCGGGCTCCCCTTCGCCGGCGAGCACGCCGTCGACGACCTGGCGGGCCAGGTTGTTGGTTAGCGCGCCCTCGGCAACCAGCGCGATCACCCGGGCTACCTGCTTCGGGGTGATGGTCAGCTCGGTGAGCTCCACGCCGCGGGAGTTGGCCTGCTGGGTGAGGTAGGCCACCCACCATGATCGGGCCTCGGCAGGCGGCGCTCCCGCATCGACGGTGGCCGCGACGAGCTCCAGCGCACCGGCGTTGACCAGGTCGCGCAACTCCAGATCGGACAGCCCCCACTCGGCCTGTACCCGGGCCCGGCGCTGCCGGGGCAGCTCGGGAAGGGTGGCGCGCAGCTTGTCCACCCACTCGTCGCTGGGGGTGATCGGCACCAGGTCGGGCTCCGGGAAGTACCGGTAGTCCTCCGAGGTTTCCTTGCGCCGCCCGGCTGAGGTGGTGCCGCTGGCCTCGTCGAAGTGCCGGGTCTCCTGCACGATCGCCCCACCTGAGGCCAGCACGGCCGCCTGCCGGCACATCTCGTAGCGCACCGCGCGCTCCACCGAGCGCAACGAGTTGACGTTCTTGGTCTCGGTCCGGGTGCCGAACACCGACGAGCCGTGCGGCATCAGTGAGACGTTGGCGTCGCAGCGCAGCGATCCCTGATCCATCCGCACGTCGGACACGCCCAACGCGCGCAGCAGATCTCGCAGCGCGGTGACGTAGGCCCGGGCGACCTCAGGCGCACGGGCCCCGGTGCCGACGATCGGCTTGGTGACGATCTCGATCAGCGGGACGCCGGCCCGGTTGTAGTCCAGCAGCGAGTGGCTCGCCCCATGAATCCGGCCGGTCGCACCGCCGACGTGCAGCGACTTGCCGGTGTCCTCCTCCATATGCGCGCGCTCGATGCCGACGGTGAACGTCGAACCGTCACCCAGCTGCACGTCCAGCGAGCCGTGCACCGCGATCGGCTCGTCGTACTGCGAGACCTGGAAGTTCTTGGGCATGTCCGGATAGAAGTAGTTCTTCCGGGCGAACCGGCACCACGGTGCGATCGAGCAGTTCAGCGCCAACCCGATCCGGATGACCGACTCCACCGCGGCGCGGTTGAGCACCGGAAGCGATCCCGGCAACCCCAGGCAGGTGGGACACACGTGCGTGTTGGGGGGCGCCCCGAACACGTTGGCGCAACTGCAGAACATCTTCGTCGCGGTGGACAGCTCCACGTGCACCTCGAGCCCGAGCACCGGCTCGAAACGATCCAGCAGCGCGTCATAGTCCATCAGTGCCGCAGTCATCGGCTTACTGCCTCCAAGTCAGGCACCCGGCACCACAGCGGGCCACCATCGGCGGCATCACGCGCCGCCTCGTACGCCGCCGCGACCCGGTAGGCCCGGTCATCGGCCATCGCGGGCGCCATCACCTGCAGTCCCACCGGCAGACCGTCGTCATCGGACAGCCCGGCCGGGACGGACAGCGCAGCATTGCCGGCCAGGTTCGACGGTATGGTGCATAGGTCCGACAGGTACATCGCCAGCGGGTCGTCCACCCGCTCGCCCAGCCGGAACGCGGTGGTCGGGGTGGTCGGCGAGATCAGCACGTCGGCCTGCTCGAAGGCCGCGGCGAAGTCCCGGATGATCAGGGTGCGGACCTTCTGCGCCTGTCCGTAGTAGGCGTCGTAGTACCCCGCGGACAGGGCGTAGGTGCCGAGCATGATGCGCCGCTTGACCTCAGGCCCGAAACCGGCCTCGCGGGTCAGCGACATCACTTCCTCGGCGCTGCGGGTGCCGTCATCGCCACAGCGCAGCCCGTAGCGCATGCCGTCGAAGCGGGCCAGGTTCGATGAGCATTCGCTGGGCGCGATGAGGTAGTAGGCCGGCAGCGCATGGTCGAAAGCCGGGCACGACACCTCGACGACCGCGGCACCCAGGTCGCGTAACCGGTCCACCGCGGTCTCGAACGCGCGCAGCACCCCAGGCTGGTAACCCTCGCCGCGGAACTCGCTGACCACCCCGATCCGGACACCGGCCAACTCACCGGTAGCGCCGGCGCGCGCCGCCGCCACCACCGGGGGCACCGGCGCGTCGATCGAGGTGGAATCCAGCGGGTCGTGCCCACCGATCACCTCGTGCAGCAGCGCAGCGTCGAGCACCGTGCGGGTCACCGGGCCGCCCTGGTCCAGGCTCGAGGAGAAGGCCACCAGGCCGTAGCGGGAGACTCCGCCGTAGGTCGGTTTGACTCCGACGGTGCCGGTCACGGCGCTGGGCTGGCGGATCGAGCCACCCGTGTCGGTGCCGACCGCCAGCGGCGCCTCGAACGCGGCCACCGCCGCCGCCGACCCGCCGCCGGAGCCGCCCGGCACGCGGTCGAGATCCCACGGGTTGCGGGTGGGCCCGTAGGCGGAGTTCTCCGTCGAGGAACCCATGGCGAATTCGTCCATGTTGGTCTTGCCCAGGATGACCACACCCGCCTCCCGCAGCCTGCGGGTGACGGTGGCGTCATACGGTGGCCGCCAGCCCTGCAGGATCCGCGAACCGCACGTGGTGGGCATGTCCACGGTGGTGAAGACGTCTTTGAGCGCCAGCGGCACGCCGGCCAGCAGGGACACCGGAGCGTCTCCTCGCTGCAGGCTCTGGTCCACGGCGGTGGCGGCGGCCAGCGCGCCGTCGGCGTCGGTGTGCAGGAAGGCGCGGACCGCGGTATCCACGGCGCCGATCCGGTCCAGGTACGCCTGGGTCACCTCGACCGCCGAGGTCTCCCGGCGATGAATCCGCCCGGCCAATTCGGCGGCCGAAAGCTGGGTCAACCCGGTCATGACTCGTCCAGGATGCGGGGCACCCGGAATCGACCGTCCTCCGTGGCGTAGGCGCCCGAGAGGGCCTGCTGCTGGGTTAAGCCGGGGCGCGGCACGTCGTCGCGGAATACATCCTCCAGCCCGATCGCGTGCGAAGTGGGCGGGATGTCCTCGACCGCGACCTCACTGACCCGGGCGACCGAAGTTAAGATCACATCGAGCTGGCCGGCGAACAGGGCCAGCTCCTCCTCGGTGACGGCCAGCCGGGCGAGCCGGGCGAGATGCGCGACCTCGTCACGGGAGATGGTGGGCACGCAGACTCCTGTGAATGCTTGTGGGATGGCTGATCCGGCGAGTCTAGCCTCGACGCGGCGTGCGGCTCGCTCTGCCACAATCGGCGCCCGGCGAGCGCTTGGGCTATCGGAGTTGGCACGTCTTCATGGAGGATTTTGCATGGCGTTGGCTCGGCGGGTGAACAGGCACGGCGGCGAATGTCCTTTCTGATCCGGGTTCAGCTGCCGGACCGCCCTGGCGCGCTCGGGGCGGTGGCCACCGCGCTGGGCAAGGTAGGAGTCGACATTCTCAGCCTCGACGTCGTCGAGCGCAGATCCGGGGTGGCCATCGACGATCTCGTCGTGGAACTCCCCTCCGGCCGGCTGCCGGATGTGTTGATCACCGCGGCGGAATCGGTCCAGGGTGTCGAGGTTGATGCCGTCCGCCCGTGGGCTGGGGTTCTCGACACCCACCGGGAACTGGAGCTGGTGGAGCGCATCGCCGCCGACCCGGAT
>DATFDO010000286.1:0-7357 GCA_035252045.1 Pseudonocardiaceae bacterium | reverse complement strand
GGGTGCGGATGCCCCGCGATGAGCGGCGTGCTCAGCTGCTCGCCGCGGCTACCGACGTTTTCGTCAACAACGGCTACCACGCCACCGTCATGGATGACATCGCCGAGCACGCCGGGGTCAGCAAGCCGGTGCTCTACCAGCACTTTCCCGGCAAGCTCGAGCTGTATCTGGCATTGCTGGAGCGTCACGCCGACGAGCTGGTCGCCCGGCTCCAGGCGGCGATCGAGGAAACCCATGACAACTGGCAGCGGGTGCGCAACGCGGTCGGTGCGTACTTCGATTTCGTCGACGGCGACGGCGAGGCGTTCCGGCTGGTTTTCGAGTCCGATTTACGCAATCAGCCGCCCGTGCAGGCCGTCGTCGAACGGATGTACACCGCCTGCGTGCAGGCCATCGCGCAAGCGGTGGTGGCCGACGCCGGCCTGGACACCGACCGTGCCTGGCTGGTCGCCGTGGGAGTCGTCGGGGCCAGCGAGCACGGCGCCCGGTATTGGCTCACCCGCCGCCACGAACTCCCCAAGGAAGAAGCAGTCGCGCTCACCGCGTCACTGGTCTGGAAGGGTCTGGCCGGCTTTCCCCTGCAGCACAGCTGACCGACACCCATACCCGAACCACAGTGACCGGAATGGCGCGGTGGGCGACCAACGTTCGAAGATCGGCCGGATCGCTGGTGGGCAGCTGATCACCGGGTACCGCGACGACGGCCACCAACACGTCGAGCACATCGGTGGTTGCACTGGCCGAGAGCAGCTCACCTGCGGCACGTGCCGCTCGTTGGTTGTCCGGGGCCCAGAGCTATCCGGGCCGGTGTCCAGCGGCGTAGGCATGACTGGCGCGGACGATCGCGGTGACGATGTCGAGTTCCGCCGCATCCCGCGGCCCGAAGATCATGACCATGCCCGCGGCGAGCCGGAGCCCGGCCAGCGGGTGCGCCGCTGCCCATCCCTTCGCCAGGGCGTCGTAGGCCAGACTGACCGGCAGCACGAGGTGCAAGCTGCCGTCGTAGCCGGGATGCAGGTGGGCGAACTCCCCGAGATCGGGCACGATGAACGCCTCGCTGACCCCCCGGGCGTCGCCGGGGCACAGGATGAAGGCCCTGGCCCCGGGCACCGAGACCGCGCTGGGCGCCGTCGCGACACCAGCCAGTTGCAGAATCCGGTCGAACAGCGCCTCCTGCAGCTCGACGGGGGCGTTCTGCGACTGCTGTTGTTGCGGGAGGGTGACGCTGACCTCAGGCGGTTCGCCGCGACGCTTGGGCAGCCGACCGGCCGGCAAGGTCGGCCAGTGCGCCTGCCCGGCGGCGGTACCGGCCCCCGGGGTAGCCCACTGCAGGAAACCCAGCCGCGCCTCGATCCAGCCGGCCAGCCCGGACACCGTCTTCGCGGTGAGTTCATGGCCACCCGGCTGGCGTTGTGCCCACAGCGGCGATCCACTGTCCCGCACCAGGTAATCCCACGTCCGGCGCTGCAGCTCCACCGGGATGACCAGGTCGTGCACCCCGTGAGTCAGAAAGACCGGCAGTCCGGCCAGTCGCCCACGGGTGAGCGGCAGTCCCGCATCGAAGGGCAACGTGCCGTACAGCAGCGCAGCCGCGGCGAACCGAGGGGGATCAGCGAGCACCATCCTGCCGGCCAGGGCCGCGCCGCCGCCGACGCCGATGAGCACCACCGGCACCTGCGACCCCCGCTGGTCGTCAATCCACCCTCGCAAGGCCGCCGGATCCGGACCCTGGTCGACCGACGCTGCCCCCGCGACACGCACCGCGGCGTAGGCGGCCCCGTCCGGGAGGTATCGCACGAACATCGCCAGATCCGCTTCGAGATTGGCTCCGAGCACATCACAGCCCTGGAACAGCACGATCAGCGGGGATTCGGGGTCGCGCGAGCCCCACCGGCTGATCAGCGGTGAGACAGCTCCCGTCACGCAGTGCTCACCCCGCTCCACCGAGACAACTCCGCGGGCAGATCCAGCGGTGCCACTGGAGCGCTCGACTCGTAGCCGCCCCACTGCGCACGGGGCAGCATCCACATGATCTCGAACTCATTTCCGTCCGGGTCGGCCCCGTACAGGCTCTTGGTCGCTCCGTGGCTGGACTCGCCGCGCAATACCCCCGAGGCGAGCAGCACATCGCGCGCCGCGACCAGCTCGTCGATGGTATCGACCTGCCAGGCCAGATGGTACAGCCCGACGTGCCCGCGTGGCGGGCGAGACGCTGCCGCACCAAGCCCGAACAAACCCAGGTCGTGATGATTGTCCGAACCGCTGGCGCGCAGGAATGCAGCATTGGCACGAGGTTCTGTAGCGATCACCTTCATTCCGAGAACGTGCTCGTAGAACTCGACGGCACGGTCCAAGTCGCTGACGAACAGCACTGCGTGGTTGAGCCGGCGAACCGCGATCATGGACAGCCTCCTGGACAGGACACAACAGCATGACCACGGTACGGCTACGCTGCGGTTGCGCGCAGCACGATCATGCCTGGGCGGGCACCAGCAGGGTGAACGTCGGCGGCGCGGGCCGGGTCAGACGCAGCCGGCCACCCTCGGCTTCGGCCAGGCTGCGGGCCAGGGCAAGACCGATGCCGTGCCCCTCGGCCAGGCGCGAACGCCGGGTGAACAGCTCGGGTTCGGGCGCGGTGATCCCGGCGCCTTCGTCGGACACGTCGATGGCCAGCGCGTCCACGGCGTTACGCACGGCGACCGAGACGGTGCCTGAACCGTGCGTGGCGGCGTTGTCCAGCAGCACGGTGAGCACCTGGCGCACCGCCGCAGTGGAGGCCAGCGACACCGGTGCGTGCGGATCCACCGCCACGTGCAGGGCCCGATGCTGGGCGGCCAGCCGATCGTGCCAGCCCACTTCGATCTCGTCGAGCAGGGTCGGCAGATCCAACGGGGTGGCGTTGGAGGTGCGGGTGTCGCGGGCCAGCGCGAGCAGCTCCTCGATGGTCTGCTCCAGACGGTCCGCGGCGGCGATGCCGTCCGTGATGGCGTGGCGCAGATCCTGCCCTGGGCGGTCCAGCGCCGCTTCGAGTCGCAGCCGCAGTCCGGTCAGCGGGGTGCGCAGCTGATGGGACGCATCGGCGGAGAAGGACCGTTCGCGGGCGAGCATGTCGTCCAGGCGCCCGGCCGTGCTGTTCAGCGCCGAGCCTACGGAGTCGATCTCGGGGATGGCAGCCGGTGCGGTCCGGACGCTGAAGTCGCCCTGACCGAGACGCAGCGCCGCATCCGACAGCTTCTCGAGTGGTTCGGCCAGCCGCCGGGCCTGCCGGCGGGCCACCAACCAGACCGTCCCGACGGCCAGGCCACCCAGACCGAGCATGGCCAGCCACACCAGCCCGACCATCCGGTAAACGGTGCGCAACGGGCTCGCGGCGCGCACGGCGCCGATCACATCGCTGTCATGGGTCACCGGCACTGCCACCACCAGATCACCGTTGACATCGGCGTTGTTGATCTCACCATGCAGCGCCTTGTACACCGGAAGATCGCCGCCTTGCGGTCCCGCGCCCAAGATGAGCAAGCCTCGATCGACATAGACCGCAAGTTGCGTCCCGTCCTTGGGATCACGCAGATCGGTCGGCATGTTCCCGCGAAGGACGTCCGCCGTGACGGCCGCCGCGGCGGCGTCGGCCACCCGCAGCAGTTTGGTGCGCTCGTCAGATTTCGCGTACTTGAGTACACCGGCAGCCAGCGGCACGCCGAACAAGCCGATGGCGAGCACGGCGGCGAGCACCGCCAGGCCCACGATGCGAGTGCGCACGATGCGTTGATACCACGCTGGTAAGTGGAATTCGGTGTCAGAACGCCGTCAAGTCGTCACGGCCCCGGCGCTTCCAGCCGGTAGCCGTGACCTCGCAGGGTGGTGATCCGGGGCACCGCGCCCACTGCGGCCATCCCCGCCAGCTTGCGGCGCAGCGCCGCCACGTGCACGTCAAGCGTTTTCGTGGGACCGAACCAGTTCTCGTCCCATACCTGCGCCATCAAAGTCTCCCGGCTGATCGCCGCCTCGGGTGCTGCGGCAAGCCGGGCGAGCAGATCGAACTCCTTGGCGCGCAGCGGCATCTCCCGTCCCGCGACGGTGGCTCGCCGGCTGCCGGTATCCACCACCAGATCACCCACCGTCAGCGTCGGGTGCGCGCCGGTGTGCACCGGCGCCACTCGTCGCAGGTGTGCTCGCACCCGGGCCAGCAATTCGGCCAACCGCACCGGCTTGGTCAGGTAGTCGTCCGCGCCGGCTTCCAGACCCACCACGACGTCCATTTCGTCGGTCCGCGCGGTGAGGATGACCAGCACCGCCGTCGGGTTGCTGGCGCGTAACTGCCGGCACACTTCGACGCCGTCCAAGTCGGGCAATCCCAAGTCCAGCAGCACCAGATCGAAATCGGTCTCGGCGGCCATCTGCAGTGCACCGCGACCAGTGCGCTGCCACCCGACCTGGTGCCCATGCGCGCGCAAGCTCGACTCCAGCACGCTACCGATGGTCTCGTCGTCCTCTACTACCAGCAGCCGGGACATAGTCAGTCTCGCAAGTGGCGTTGGGCGCGATCACGCTGTGCGCGCTGGCCAGCCCACTTAAGAGCCTCCGACGGAGAAGCCCACCCGGCGGCTGTCCCCGGGCCCGATCTCGACGTAGGCCACCCGCGAGGCGGGCACCATGTACCGGCGGCCCTTGTCATCGACCAAGGTCAGCAGTCCCTGGCTGTTTCGCAGCGCGTCGGTAACCATCGCCTGTATCTGGTCCGGTGAGTCCGCAGTAGACACTGTCAGCTCGCGAGGACTGTCCGCGACGCCGATCTTGACCTCCACGCCACAACCTCCACGGTGTGATCGATGTTGACGCCAGGCTAGTCGAGCGGTGGGCGGGTATTCACGCCAACCCGAGAGCGGCCATCCGCCTGCCGTGCAAGACCTCCGTCCGGCGGATCAGGGCGGCCAGGGCGGCGTAGTCGCCGGAGCCGCGGATGATCAGATCCGCCAGCGCCTGGCGCTCCGCCACCACGTGCTGCGCATTGGTCACCGCCTCACCCAGCAGCCGGCGCCCCCACAGCGCCAGCCGGTCACGGGTTGGCCGGTCCCGCTCGCACGCGCTGCGCACTTCCCGCTCGGCGAACGCCGAGTGCCCGGTGTCCGCCAGCACGTCTTTGACCAGCGCGGCAGTGGCTCCATCCAACCAGCCGGCCACTTCGCCGTAGAAATCGGCCGCCAACCCGTCGCCGACATAAGCCTTCACCAGCGACTCCAGCCACGACCGCGGTGCCGTCGAGGCATGGAACTGGTCGAAGCGCGCTACGAACGGGCGCATCGCTTCGTCCACCGCGACGCCCATCCCCCGTAGGTGGTTCTCGATGAGCCGGAAGTGCCCGATCTCGGCGGCCGCCATGCTGGCCATCGCCGCCCGGCCGGACAGGGTGGGGGCACTGCGAGCATCGTCGGCGAGCCGGTCGAAGGCCGACAGTTCGCCGTAGGCGAGGACCCCCAGCAAATCGATGATGCCCTCCCGTGCCACGTCCACGGCGCGAGCGTAGTGCCGGATTGCAGGTATGCGCGGTGTCACGCGCATACCTGACGCGCGGACGGGTAACATGTATGTACAGGGCGTGACGCACGGCTGTGACAGCTCCGTAGCCGCACGCCCGGCTCGGTGGTCGATGCCGCCGAGTGGATGACATGTGAGCGCGGACCTGACGTCTTCGTTCCCGGCTGAAGTGGCGCCAACCCGCGGCGCGCAGCCGGCGAGAGCGAGGCAGCAGTGCGATGGCAGGGACGCGCCGGTACGAGAGAGGCGAGCACGCTGACCGTCAGCCAGGCCACACTGCCAACCACCTACCCCTTGGAAGCTTCCGACCTCAACAACCCCACCGATATCCACACCGATAGCGATGAACCGGGACTGCCCGAGCCGCTGCAGGTGGGCGCTCCGGTCCGCAGCGACTCGCCCACCTTCGCCGAACTCGGGGTCCGCGACGAGATCGTCCGGACCCTGCGCGCGGTGAGTATCGAACGCACCTTCGCCATTCAAGAGCTGACCTTGCCACTGGCGCTGGCCGGGGATGACCTCATCGGCCAGGCGCGCACCGGTACCGGCAAGACGCTGGGTTTCGGCGTCCCACTCATCCAGCGGATCACTGACGGCGAAACCGCTCTCGACGGCACCCCGCGTGCCCTGGTCGTCGTGCCCACCCGCGAGCTGTGCCTGCAAGTCACCGCTGACCTGACGGCAGTAGGTCGCAACCTCGGAATCCGCGTCCTGTCGGTCTACGGCGGCCGGCCTTACGAACCGCAGATCAAGGCGCTCGCGCGCGGGGTGGACCTGGTGGTCGGCACCCCGGGTCGGCTGTTGGACCTTGCCGAACAGCGCTACCTGGTACTGGGCAAGGTGCGAGTCCTGGTCCTCGACGAGGCCGACGAGATGCTCGATCTGGGTTTTCTGCCCGACATCGAGCGGATCTTGCAGATGGTGCCGGAGCAGCGTCAAACCATGCTGTTCTCAGCCACCATGCCGGGCCCGATCATCAAGCTGGCCCGCAACTTCCTGAACCGGCCGACGCATATCCGTGCCGAGGAAGCCGACGCCACGGCGATCCACGAGCGGACCCGGCAGTTCGTGTACCGGGCTCACGCGATGGACAAGGTGGAGCTGCTCACGCGCATCCTGCAGGCCCGCGACCGGGGCCTGACGATGATCTTCACGCGGACCAAACGCACTGCTCAGAAGGTGACCGATGAGCTCGCCGAGCGCGGATTCGCAGCCGCGGCGGTGCACGGCGATCTGGGTCAGGGTGCCCGTGAGCAGGCGTTGCGAGCGTTCCGTTCGGAGAAGGTGGACGTGCTGGTCGCCACCGACGTCGCCGCGCGTGGCATCGATGTGCCGGAGGTCACGCACGTCATCAATTACCAATGCCCGGAAGACGAGAAGACGTACGTGCACCGCAGCGGCCGCACCGGCCGGGCCGGTCGGCCCGGCGTGGCGATCACCCTGGTCGACTGGGATGAAGAGCCTCGGTGGAAGTTGATCAGTGACGCACTCGGTCTCGGCATCCCGGAGCCCGGGGAGACCTACTCCACTTCCGAGCACCTGTTCACCGACCTGGACATCCCCGCCGACTCCACCGGGCAGCTACCGATCGCCCAGCGAACCCGAGCGGGACTTGCCGCCGAGCCCAGCGACGACAATGACCGCCGCCGCGGGCGGCACAGCCCGGACAATCGCCGTGGTGGGCGCACCGGTGGCAGTGCATCGGGAGACGGCCCGCCACCCCAGGTTCGCAGGTTGCGTCGCCGCACGCGTGGCGGCGAGGTGATCAAGGCCGGTACTGAAACACCATCACCGGCCGAGCACTCGGCCGATCAGGGTGACG
>DATFDO010000285.1:0-8680 GCA_035252045.1 Pseudonocardiaceae bacterium | reverse complement strand
GTGAGCCGCAGCCGACCGGTATCGGCCGGCCAGCACAACACCCCAGCTGCCAGCATCGCTACCGCCACGCTCACCACGGCACACCTGCGCACCGGCCATCGAGCAGAGCGCCGAGCAGCTGCCGTCCCGGCCCCCAGCGGCCGTGGTGCCAGGCGGGCAGCACGCGCACCAGCTCGCCGTCGCGTTCCAGCACGCCTACCGCGGCCAGCTGGCGCGCCCCATCGCGCCGCACCACGTGAAGCACGACCTGCACTGCGGCGGCGAGCTGGCTGTGCAATGCGTGGCGCGGCATGCCACCGAGCGCGGCCAGCGCTTCCAACCGGGCCGGTACCTCCGCCGGGGAGTTCGCGTGCAGCGTTCCGGCACAGCCGTCATGACCGGTGTTGAGCGCGGCGAGTAGGTCGCACACCTCGGCGCCCCGCACCTCCCCGACCACCAGTCGATCCGGGCGCATCCGCAGGGCCTGGCGCACCAGATCGTGCAGGGTCACCTCGCCGGCACCCTCGATGTTGGGCTGCCGGGCGGTCAACCGGACCACGTGCGGGTGCCGTGGCGCCAGCTCCGGGGCTTCTTCGACACAGACGATGCGCTCACCGGCCGGCACGCAGCCCAGCAGCGCCGCGAGCAAGGTGGTCTTCCCAATTCTGTATATGTGACACACTTAATCCATGAGCCACCTTCGACTTCCAACCCTGGACCTGCCTCCCCGGTTGTTGGCTCGTCTGCACCGGTTAACCGAGGTGAGCGGGTCGCCGGGGGTGATGTACACGCGGATCTCCGAAGACCGTGAGGGCGCCGGGCTGGGCGTGGAACGTCAGCTTGAGGATCAGTGCGCGCTGTTCGGCCAGCTCGGGTTGCGGCTGACGGGCGTGTACGCCGATAACGACCTGTCCGCGTTCACCGGCAAGCCCCGCCCGGACTACCTGGCGATGCTCGCCGATCTGGACGCCGGCCGGGCCCGGGTGGTCACCGCCTGGCATACCGATCGGCTGCACCGCACCCCGCGGGAATTGGAGACCTACATTGATCTCGCCGAGCGTCGGGGTGTGGTGACGCACTCGGTGAAGGCGGGTCCGCTGGATCTAGCGACTCCGTCTGGTCGGGCGGTGGCCCGCACGTTGTGTGCGTGGGCCCGGTTCGAAAGCGAGCACAAGGGCGAACGGGTCCGCGCCGCGAGGCGCCAGGCCGCCGAGCAGGGCCGCTGGCAGGGCGGGTGCCGGCCGTTTGGGTTCGAGCCCGATGGCACCACCCTGCGCCCCGCCGAGGCCGCCGCCATCGCTCAGGCCAGCGAGGCGATCGTGGCCGGGGCCAGCCTGCGTAGCGTGGTGCGCGACCTCAACGAGTCCGGGCACCGCACCGCCTGGGACCGGCAATGGACCACCGTGGGCACGCGGGACATGCTGCGCCGACCCCGCAACGCCGGGCTGACCAGTTACGGTGCCGAGACCTTCCCGGCCGTGTGGCCGGCTATCGTTCCGGAGGTCACCTGGCGCGCGGTGGTGTCCATCCTCAGCAACCCCGCCCGACGCACCACCACGAGCAATCGGGTCAAATGGCTGGGCAGCGGACTGTACGTGTGTGGCGTCTGCGGCCAACCCGCGCTGCGGGTCTCCCACTCCGGCACACGCCAACCCGCCTACCGGTGCAAGGCCCGCGACAACACCCGGCAAAGCGGGCATGTCATCCGCGTCGCACAACGGCTCGACGAATATGTTGAGCGGATCATCGTGGCCCGCCTGCAACGCCCCGACGCCACCAGCCTGTTCACCGCATCCACCGACACCAATTTCGACGCCACCGCGCTGCACACCGAGGCCGCCGCCATCAGCCAGCGCCTCACCGACCTGTCCACCGCCTTCGCCGAGGGCGCCATCACACTTGCTCAACTGCGCACCGGCACCGACAAACTCCGCACCCGAATGACCGAGATCAACGACACTCTGACCGCCGCCGCGAAGGTTAACCCGCTGATCGGGCTCGCCGGCCAACCGAACATCGCTCAGATCTGGTACGGCACCAGCGCCGACCGCTGCGGCGGACTCGACCTGGGTCGGCGCCGCGCCGTGCTTGCCACCCTGCTTACCGTCACCGTGCTCCCCACCAGCAAGGGCAGACGCCCCGACGGCTCCTACTTCGACCCCACCAGCATCCACATCGAATGGAAGACACACTAACCGCGGCGGCATTGCCGAGCCGACCAGAACTGGGGCCAAGCGCTAGTGGGGCGACGGATTGTGATCGCTCCAGCTACCCGGCCGTCTGGGTATCCGAAGTTCGACCCCAATCGCATCCTCATCGAGGAAGAACACCACGCCCGACAGCATTTTCGGACTCCACTGCGGTTGGGCTTGGCTGGTTGGCGCGGATGTCCCGTCGCGTCGGCGAGATACCTGCTCTGTTCCTCCGCTGTGTAACGCCACAGGCTGGCCGCCGGTCTGCTGTGCTCACGCAGGCCAGTCGGTGACCACAGTATGCAAGACGGTCAGCGCGTCTCCGGATACTCGCGCGGCGACGGGCAGACCGCCGGGCACGATCAGCGAGTAGCGGCGCCGCCGGATCGCACTACACGACTCCGGTTCCCAGAGCCCGGCGAGATAGATCTCGTCGCGATACTGGTCGCCTTCCCTCACTCCGAGCAGTGGTCCGTCTTCGCCGGGTGCGACGCGTTGGAAGGCGAACCCGGCATCTTTGGCGGCGTCCAGCAGCCGCTTAGCCGCTGCCACATCCGGGTTGTCAGACATCGTCGCTCACCCGGCCCGGGATTAGTTCGCGCAGGTTCTCGATGCCTGCGGTGACTTGCTCAACGCCGAGCGCATGCAGCGCGCGGCGGACGCTGGCGTGCTCCATCGCCAGCTCGGCGATTCCGGTCCAGCAACCTGGGAAGATGGCAGAATGCGCGGTGAGCTGGACCACCTCGGCGAGCAGCTCCGCGAGCGCCTGCACCTCTTGCCTGACATCATCGGGAGCCAATTTCCCCACTTCGGTGCGTAACGGCTCGGTGTCGGGTGGTGCCGACCGGCCGTCGGGAGCTTTGGGCGGAAGCCGCTCGACCGGCGGCCGGCCGGATGTCAGATCGCTGACAGGGCTCACTGGGCGCACCCCGCACACCGGCCACGGCCTGGATCGGTGAGGCTTGCTGCCAACAGCCGCACCCCGCACAGCGCCTGGTAAGTCCCGGCGAGGCGACCGGGCAGCAGGGCGTCGCTGCTCACCCTGTGGGTGACCCGGGTTAGCGCGTCCACGATCTCGATACCCGGCTGGCGCGGCACAGGCACGATCGGATTCGATGACCGGCGCCAGCGGCGACGGTCTGCGACGGCGCGGTGTCGGCCCACAGCGCTCACCCGTTGGCCTGGGTGTCGGTGACCTTCACCCGGCGCACCGGTTCCGACTCGAGCGAATTGGCCAGCGTCTCAAGGTTGGTGCGGATTTCGCCGAATTGGCTGAGCAACTGGTCGATGGTGGTCGTCAAGTGGGTCGATATGCGGTGTAGGCGATGATCGATCGCAGTCAGCCTTGCTAGCACGTCGCCATCCGTGCGGTATGTCGGCTCGCTGGCGGGCTCTGCGCTCATGTCCGGCAAGACAACCGCAGGTGAGGGCGCCACGCTAGACGCTGCGTAGTCGATTGAGCAATATTCCGTAATCGAATATGCGGTGTGCGACTACTGCCTGGTCAAAGCGCTCCACGCGTCGGTGATGATCTCGGGAAGAGTTGATCTTTCCGGTCGCCAGGACAGCTCCATCCGGATGCGGGTGCTGTCGGCTAGCAGTGTCGCGGGTTCCTGCGCGGCGGTGGTGTGCCGTCGCGGGACGGGCCGGCCGGTCACGGTCTCGGCGACGGCGATGACGTCGTGCACAGTGCTGGGATGGCCGCTGCCGACGTTGTAGGCACGCCAGATGCCCGGTTTACAGGCGCGCAGGGCAAGAACGAAGGCGGTAGCCATGTCGGCGACGTGCACGAAGTCACGGACCGCGGTGCCGTCGCCATTAATGACTAGTTCGGGCGCGCGGCCTTGTTGGACGGCGAGGAGTTGGGGTATGAGCCGGGTTGTGTCCCGGTCGGGGTGTCCGGGGAGGGCTCCGGCGACGTTGAAGGCGCGCAGGCTGATCGCTCCGATCGCTCCGGTGGCGGCGAGATCCGCGGCTGCTTGGTCGGCGGCGAGTTTGCTTCTGCCATATGGGCTGCTGGGTGCTACGGGCGTGGCCTCGCTGATCGGCTGCTCGGCCTGCTCGCCGTAGACCGTGCAGGTGGACGCGAGAACGACTCGGCCGGCATGGGTGTCGGCGAGTCTGTGAAGGATGGCCAGGGTGCCACCGACGTTGGTGCGCCAGTAGTCAACGGGATTGGTTCGGGAGTCCCGCACCTTGGTCAGCCCGGCCAGATGGCACACGCCATCAACATCGGCGAGCGCCACGGGCAGGCTGCCGGGCGTGTTGAGGTCGCCGTGGAGTCGCTGCACACCGGCGGGCAGCGCGGACGTCGGGGAGCGGGTCAGCCCGATCACGTGGTGGCCGTGGTCGATGAGGTGGGCGGCCACCGCGTAGCCGACGAATCCGGCGGCTCCGGTGACCAGGATCCTCATGGGCCGAGGAGCTGATGCCGGTATCGCCACGCCAGCTCAACGCAGGCGCGGGAGATCGGCGACAACGGCTCGACACGCAGCCGTTCGCGGGACGCTTCGGTGAACGGGATGCCCACGGTGGGACGGCTGGCCTCGGTGCTGACAGCGGCGCCTTCTTCGTTCACGGCGACCATTCCGGAGAACAGCACGTCGAACACAGGGGCTGCGATGACCGCGACTGTCAGCAGCTCTACCCACAGGGTGAGTGGTTCGAGCACCATGGCGCAAGCGAAAACACGGAAGTCGCCGGCCTGGCGTGCTTTCTCAAAGGATACGAACGGCTCGTCGATATCGTAGGCGATGGGGTCAATACTGTTTCCGTCGTGCTCGCAGTTGCCGAGGAACTCCTCGGAATACTCACGCTGGACGTTACGCCAGAGTGAGAAGTCGTTGTTTTGATGCGCCGGTGCAAGGGCGGCCGGCTGGAACACACCTGCAGGGATCACGTGGTACATGCCGCCAGCGGCGGCGACTGCTTTGGCGTCGCGCCGGTGCAGGTACATGCGGTGGCCCTCAATACAGTCACGGCGGATCGTCAAGGTGTTGATGCTGGGCAGCATCGGCCGCGCGAAGAGGTCGAAGGGATCGGTGATGCTCCGGCGAAACGGCAGATCCGCGAGACTCGGGCGTTTTCTGCCCGCAGCGAGCCACGCTTGCGTGAACTCGTGTCCCACCGCTTCGCACACGTCGAGGACATCGAAGTAGCTCGTGTAATTGAACCCCAATATTCCCCGCGAGCCTGACCATTCGACATCAAGCAGTCGGTAGCTCACGCGATTGTCAAGCAGTTTCGGCCGGGCGAGATCTCGCAGTGCCCGGGAGTAACGGTCATAACGCTCACCGCTGGCCATCAAAGGCCGCACACCCGCCGATTGTGAAGCTTTACCTTCGAGCTGCGGTGTGGGCGACTCGGCGCGCCAGGCCAGGTCGATATCAGCCAGGTCGACCGGACCGTCCGGTAGCCAGTTCGCCGAGGTGAGCACTGTGGTTCCTGGAATGCGCTGCTGCGCCGGGTACAGCTCGGCGGCCAGGTCGCCCAGCACCGCGCGGTGGGCGTTGAGCTCGCACCGGATGTCCCGCCAGCGTTCCTGGCTGTCCCGGACCGGGCCGGGACGGTCGCTGACGTGCGAGGCGAACGGGCGCCCGTCGCCCGAGTGGTCCGGCAGCACGCCAAGTCGCTCTGGCGGGATGCCGAGCGTGCGAGCGATGTGCCGCAATTCTGTGACATCGCGCAGGGCTTGAGTGCCCTTTTCCAGCTTGGATAGTCGTGATTGGGTGGTGTTGAGCCGGGCGGCGGCGTCCTGCTGGGTCAGCCCCTCATAGGTGCGGTACCAGCGGATGATCTGTCCCACATCCGAGCCGTCCGGCGGCGCGGACGCGGTGTGCGCCACCTGCAACCAGCCCATGAAGTCCCCGTCCGCAGTGTTATCAGCCGTTCCCGTGATGATCGTAGGCGAGGCGGTGGCTGTCTGGTTGTCTGTTGCAGTCGCGGTGGTATCCGCAGCGACGTGCGCGGGATCATCGGGCGACGAACTCGCCGGTTCGGGTCCCTCGGTGGTTTCGGCGAGATTTCTGGTGAACCGTGCTTGGGCGCCCTCCCCGGCTCGTTCCAAGGTGGTGTCAAGCGCCTGTTGGATCTCGGCGCTCGGGACGCGATCAGGCTTCTGATGCCACGTCGCGACCGTCCGCACCGCAGTGCCCAGGTGCGCGGCGAACGACTCATTGGTCATCCGTAGCGCGGCTTGCAGCGCGCACGCGGTGCGGCCCGTCCACAGCTGTACCGGTTCCATTAAAAGTAGCCTCTAAAGCCGGGAAGTGCACTAAGAATGCACTGAGGGCGCCCCGGTAATGCGCTGCGAGTGCATGGTTGGCGCTGCGGATTAGCTGTTGACTTATCGGCATGAACAGCAGCCACCCCGAACATTCATCCCCCCACTATTTTCTGGCCCGAGTCCATGAGTCGCATCACCGCTTCGATATTGGTCTTTACTTCGTCGATCCGGTCGCCCAGCTCGCCAATATCGCCGAGCCGTATCTCTATCTGCGCGAGGCGATACTCGATCGCGGCCAGCCGTCCCGGAACATCGTCATCGGAACGGCTCACCGGCTCGCCAACAGCCGGGACACGCTGGCCCTTCAGTACCGCGACCAGGTGCTGAGGGTGCCACCCAAGTGCTACGGACAGCGCTTCGAGCGTCCGCGCGCTCCGCCGACGCTGCGCCGAGTTGTGGTAAAGCTCGCCAACCGTTGCCTTCGAGACCTGCGAACGCCCAATCAACTCAGTCTGATTAATACCGAGTTCTGTCATGCGCTGGCTGATCGCTTCCGCGACAGCCGCCCAGTCCTCCACATATTCCTCCGCGCTCGCTCTGGCGGCAAAGAGTAGCGCGAGCTCACGTGACTTGACGGATGTATCCGTGCAGGGGGCACCGCCATGCCCGATGCTGGATTAAATCATCCGAAAATATGGCATCAAATCATCCAACTTATTGATCAGAAAGGCCTTACTTCATGGGTACCGACAAGTCCAACAACGCCGCGCGTCCGGCGTCCTACACGGTTCGGCAAGCCGCCTGGATTCTTGGCGTCAAGCCCTCGACCGTCTCTCGCGCGATCCGTCTGGGCACGCTACGCGCCGCGTGGCGGCACGGTAAGCCGCTGATTCCTGCCAGTGCCCTCGCCCGGTTGCTCCCACAACCCACCGGCAACGATCCGCGAACCGGCGAGGAGATGGCACCGGCCCTGGGCGGCGCCGAGGTGACCCGCGACAGCGGCACGCCCGACTACCCGGCTGTGGCTGCACGGCTCGACCGGCTCAAAGACGTCCCGGCCGAGGTGCTGACCACCAGCATCGTGCTTGGTGGTCTGTGCCTGCTGGAGCTATGGCCTCCGGTGGAGCCGGACTGGGAGCGCTGCGCATCCAGTGACCGAGCGCTGGCTGAGCGGCTGTGCGAGGGCTGCCCGGTCATCGATCAATGCCTAGAGCTGGAGCTACGCACCGCCGGTGCCAGCACCACGGGAGTGTGGGGCGCGCTGGCGGAGGACGACCGGCGCGCGCTGCACCGAATGTGGCAGCGCCGCCGTCGGCACCACGGCCAGGAGCACGGCGATCAGGACGGAGGGGGCACGCGATGACCGTCAACGTGACTCCGACGCAGGTGCTCGCCGTGCTAGGCGTGCTGGTGATTGTGGCGATGATGTGGCGCTCGGGGACCCACCGCGCTCACCGCGCGGCGCAGGCGGCGCACGCGGCCTCCCGAGTGGTGTCCCTGGCCGGGCACGTGCTTGCCACGGCCGGGGTGATCGTGGGCGTCCAGTGGCTGGTGATCACCTACGCGCCGGGCAGCACGCTGTTTTGGGTGGCGCTGGCGCTGCCCGCGCTGATCACCGGCCACGTACTCACGAGGGCCTTCACGGTGACGTCTCTCGACGTCACGCACCGGCGAGGTGACTGGCGATGACGCGAACAGACCACAACAACCGGTCCGGATCGGGTGGACAGATGGAACCGGCCCCGGAGATCCTGGACGGGGAGCTGATCACCGACGCCGAGTACGCCTGGCTGAAAGGCTGGAACCTGCTGCCCATCCTGGCGGTGGCACGGGTGATCAGCGGCCCGAATCAACCCCGGGCGATCACCATGGCGGTGCTGTCCGGGCTAGCGCGGGCCGCGCGCTCAGTGGCCCGCGCGGGGTACAGGGTGGGTCAGGGACACGCGAGCTGGACGCGCCGGGCAGTGGACGCGCTGACCTACGGCCCGGTGCGCGAGCAGATCCGCCTGGCCCGGCTGGCCGGGGATCGAGATGCGCTCGCCGAGTGGACCGAACGGCTTACGACGCTCAAGGACGGGCGCGCCGAGCGGTTGCGTGAGCTCCCCGCCACGCTGGCCGCCGGGCTGCGGGCATTGTTCATGCTGGTCTGCGTGCTGGGCGGGCTGCTGCTGGTCGTCGGGCTGTGGCTGGGGTTCACCCCGGGCAGCATCGGCTGGGACGGCTGGTGGACCCTGATCCGGCACATCCTCAACGGCACCCTGACCGCGCTCTCGATCACGGTGCG
>DATFDO010000284.1:0-41111 GCA_035252045.1 Pseudonocardiaceae bacterium | reverse complement strand
GAGCGCCGCGATAAGCGCCTCGGGCACGAACCGGCCGCCGTAGGCTCCGAAGTGACCCCGTGCATCAGGCTGTACATCGGGCTGCGCTGTGCTCAGCGCGGGTTGGATGTTGACCATGCCGGTCACCGGACCGGCTTGGGGCAGGCCGGGTGCGACCCGGCGGTGACCAGCTGGATGACTGCGGCCTTCGGATCACCGCTGGTCACCAGACCCTCACCGACCAGTACCGCATCGGCGCCTGCACCGGCGTAGGCCATCAGGTCCGCCGGTCCGCGTACTCCGGACTCGGCGACTCGCAGCACATCGGGCGGCAGGCCAGGGGCGATCTTGCTGAAGACTGCTGGATTGACGTCCAGGGTGTGCAGATCCCGAGCGTTGACGCCGATCAGGGTCGCGCCGGCCTCCAGTGCGCGGTCGGCCTCCTCGGCGGTGTGCACCTCGACCAGCGCCGCCATGCCCAACGACTCGACCCGATCCACCAGCGCGACCAGGGCATTCTGTTCCAGCGCCGCGACGATCAGGAGCACCACATCCGCGCCGTGTGCGCGCGCTTCATGCACCTGGTAGGGGCTGACAATGAAGTCCTTACGCAAAACCGGGACATCCACCACGGCACGAACGGCGTCCAGATCGGCCAGCGAGCCGCCGAAGCGCCGGCCCTCGGTGAGCACGCTGATCATGCGGGCGCCGGCCTCCGCATAGTCAGCGGCAAGCGCGGCGGGGTCGGGGATGTCGGCCAGGACACCCCTGGACGGGCTGCGGCGTTTGACCTCCGCGATGACGCCGATGCCCGGGCTACGCAACGCTGCCAGCGCATCGCGGGGAGCCGGCACCCGGGAGGCGCGCCGCTTGATCTCGGTGAACTCGACCGCGGCTTCGCGGGCAGCGAGGTCGACGCGGACCCCTTCGAGGATCGCTTCCAGGACGCTCAAACCTCTCCCCTTCCGCCCCCATGCGCAGCCGGGTATCGATGCTAGCTGCGGAGTGGTCGGTGTCACCTCACCGGGGGTGTCCTGGGGACGTGGGGTCCTCGCCGGCGTCCATGCGCTCCCACAATCGTCCGTCATCCGGAGGTGCCCTGCCATCCGATCGGGCTACCGGCGACTGGTAACGGCGGCCCAGCCGGGGCATTCGGTGTCCCCGCGCAAGCAGCGCGGCACCGGCCGCAATGAGCAGCCCCGCTCCTATCGCGGCCAGCATGGGGCCGGCGAACAGGATGGTGGCCGGACCGAGCGGGACCGACCGCGCGGGCCGCTGCGCCGCGGACAGGGCGACCCCGGTGAGCCACCTCCCGTCGAACGCCCGCAGCACCGCGACGGTCAGCGGCGCTGCCGCGCCGATCAGCAACACACCGAGCAGCCATCGCACCCGTCCACCGGTCGCCAGCACGGCGGCCACCGCCGCAAGCGCGAGTACCGCCAGCGGGCCCAGCGCCGGCAGCACCTCCGACCCGGCCAGCCGCACCCCGACGATGCCCCGCAGTGGTGCCTGCAACTCGATCCGGGCCCAGCCGAGCGCCGCTGCGCCGCCGAGTGCCGCCGATGCCGCGATCAACGCCGCGATCGTCGCCAGCAGCGCGCGGCGGGAGGCAACAGGCTCAGGCACGCACCGACTCGGCGGTTTCCCCGGTGGCCAGGCGCAAGGTGCCGGCAGCGGCGATGGCCGCCAGTACCGCACCCGCCTTGTTCAGGCACTCGGCGTCTTCGGCCACCGGGTCGGAGTCGGCGACGATGCCGCCCCCTGCCTGCACGTAGGCCACGCCGTTGCGGACCACCGCGGTGCGGATGGCGATCGCGGTGTCGGCGTCGCCGGCGAAATCCAGGTAGCCGACCACTCCCCCGTACACCCCGCGGCGGGTGGGCTCGAGTTCCTCGATGAGCTCCATCGCCCGCGGTTTGGGCGCCCCGGACAGCGTCCCGGCGGGGAAGCACGCGGCCACCGCGTCGAACGCCGTGTGCCCGGGCGCCAGCTGCCCGGTGACTGTGGAGACCAGGTGCATGACGTGGCTGTAACGCTCGACCCGGAAGAAGTCGGTGACGTGCACCGAACCGGGCCGGCATACCCGCCCGACGTCGTTGCGGCCGAGATCGACCAGCATCAGGTGCTCGGCGCGCTCCTTCTCGTCGACCATCAGGTCCTTTTCCAGCCAGCAGTCCTCGTCCGGGTCGGCACCGCGGGGACGGGTACCGGCGATCGGGTGCGTGGTGACCTTCCCGTCCCGCACGGTGACCAGCGACTCCGGGCTGCAACCCACGATGCTGAAGTCCTCCAGCGTGAGCAGGTACATGTACGGGCTGGGATTGCTGGTGCGCAGCACCCGGTAGATGTCCAGCGGGTCGGCGTCGGTGGCCATCTCGAAGCGTTGGGAAACCACGACTTGGAAGGCCTCACCGGCGCGGATCGCCTCCTTGGCGGTTTCCACCGCCGCGTAGTGCTGTTCGGGGGTGCGGCGGCGCAAGAACTCCGGTGCCGGCCGGCTGAAGACCGCCGCGCTGGCGGGTGCGGGTGTGCACAGCTGGGCGGCCATCGCGTCCAGCCGAGTGACCGCGTCGTCGTAGGCCTCGTCGACCCGGTGCGGGGAGTCGTCCCAGTTGATCGCATTGGCAATCAGCGTGATGGTGCCCTCGTGGTGGTCCAGCGCGGCCAGGTCGCTGGCCAGCAGCATCACCAGCTCGGGCACCTTGAGATCGTCGACGGCCAATTCGGGCAGCCGCTCCAGGCGCCGGACTGCGTCATACCCCAGGTAGCCGACCATGCCGCCGGTGAGCGGCGGCAGGTCGGGAAGCGGCTCGGTGTGCAGCGCGGCAACAGTAGCCCGCAGCGCCTCCAGTGGGGTGCCCACCCAATCCTGTGTCACCCCGGGCAGCCCTACCGGGGGCTTTCCGCGCCAGACCGTACGGCCGCCGGCCTCAGTCAGGGTGGCGGCACTGTGCACCCCGACGAACGACCAGCGTGACCACGACGAGCCGTTCTCCGCGGATTCGAACAGGAAGGTGCCCGGGCGGCCTTGGGCGAGCTTGCGGTACACCCCCAATGGGGTCTCGCCGTCGGCGAGCAGTGTCCGGGTTACCGGGATCACCCGGCGATCGGTCGCCAGCGCGCGAAACCGCTCACGATCCAGCCGTAGTTGCCCGATACCCGTGGCGCGGATACTGACCATGGAGACATTGTGCCCGCACTTGACTCCAGAGTGTGGTCGGGCATAAGTTTTCATCTGTTGTTGAAAAAGGAGGAATCCTGCGTGGTGCATGAGGGCAGCAGGCAGGGCCGTCCCCGCGGACGCCGTCCGGCCGGGGAGAACACCCGGGCGGCACTACTCGACGCGGCCAGGCTTGAATTCACCGAGCGTGGTTTCGACGGTGCCACCGTGCGCACCATCGCCCAGCGGGCTGGGATGGATCCCGCGATGGTCAACCACTGGTTCGGCGGCAAGAACGGTTTATTCGTCGCCGCCCTGCAGCTGCCGGTCGACCCTGAGGAAATCTTCCGCCGGGTCCTCGACGGGCCTGCCGACCAGACCGCTGAGCGTGTGCTGCGCACCTTCCTGTCCGTCTGGGACACCAACGGCGGCGGGGCCCTGACCGCGCTGGTGCGCAGCGTGGCCAGTCATGAGGCGGCGGCGCGGATGATGCGCGAGTTCGTCAGCCGGGTAGTTTTCGGGCGGATCATCTCCGCGGTCGCTCCCGACCAGCGGGAGCTGCGGACTGCGCTGTGCGGCACGCAGATGACGGGTCTGGCGATGGTGCGCTACGTGATCCGCCTCGAGCCGCTGGCCTCCGCCGACCCCGACACCGTGGTCGCTGCGATCGCCCCCAACCTCCAGCGGTACCTCACCGGCCCCCTGTAATTGGTGGCTCTTCAACTACGGCCAACCCTGGTTGGGGCGGTCGTTAACCGCGACCAACCGACGGCGACGGGTTGAGCGGACTGCTGAAACACGTCGCCGAGCCGGTGTGGCAGGCGGGACCGGTCTGGTCGACGACAAGCAGCACGGTGTCACCGTCGCAGTCCAGCCGTATCTCATGCACGTGCTGGGTGTGCCCGGAGGTCTCGCCTTTCACCCAGTAGGTCTGGCGGCTGCGCGACCAGTAGGTGGCCTTACCGGTGGTGAGTGTCCGGTGCAGCGCTTCGTCGTCCATCCAGGCCACCATCAGCACGTCACCGGTACCTCGCTGCTGCACCACGGCGCACACCAGCCCGTCGGCGTTGCGCTTGAGCTTGCCCGCGATCTCTGGGTCCAGCCCGGTCACCGGACCGTCACCCCCGCGCGGCGCAGGCCGTCTTTGACCTCGCCGATCCGCAGCTGGCCGAAATGGAAGACGCTGGCGGCGAGCACCGCGTCGGCGCCGGCCGCCACCGCCAGCGGGAAGTGTTCGACGTCGCCCGCCCCACCACTGGCGATCACCGGCACCGTGACGACGGCTCGGACCGCAGAGATCATGTCCAGATCGAAGCCGGCCTTGGTGCCGTCGGCGTCCATCGAGTTGAGCAGGATCTCCCCGACACCCAGCTGCTGGCCCCGGGCCGCCCAGGCCACCGCGTCGATCCCGGTGCCGCGCCGACCACCGTGAGTGGTCACCTCGAAGCCCGAGGGAGTCGGCGGCTCGCCGGCCGGAACCCGCCGGGCATCCACCGACAGCACGATGCACTGCGCCCCGAAACGACGGCTGGCCTCGCGCAGCAGTTCCGGGCGGGCTACCGCGGCGGTGTTGATGCTCACCTTGTCCGCGCCGGCCCGCAGCAGCCGGTCCACATCGGATGCCTCGCGGATTCCCCCACCAACGGTAAGCGGAATGAACACACATTCCGCGGTGCGCCGGACCACGTCATAAGTCGTCTCGCGGTCCGCGGCTGAGGCCGTGACGTCGAGGAAAGTCAGCTCGTCGGCGCCTTGGGCGTCATAGGCGGTGGCCAGCTCCACCGGGTCGCCGGCGTCGCGCAGGGCGGTGAAGTTCACGCCTTTGACGACCCGACCGGCATCGACGTCCAGGCAGGGGATCACGCGCACCGCAACGGCCATCCATCCAGCCTAGGCGCGCGGGCATCGGGCCCCGACACACCGGGCACCGGGGCGCGACACACCGGACAGCAGGGCGCGACACGCCAGGGAGGGGGCTAGCGGGCGGCGGCCAGGGCGTCGGGGAGCGTGAGGGCACCGGTGTAGAGCGCCTTGCCGATGATGGCGCCCTCCACGCCTTCGGGGGCCAGCGCGGCCAGCGCAGCCACGTCGGCGGCACCGGAGACCCCGCCGGAGGCGATCACCGGCGCGTCGGTTCGAGCGCACACCGCGCTGAGCAGCTCCAGGTTCGGTCCGCGCAGCGTGCCGTCCTTGGTGACGTCGGTGACCACGTAGCGCGGGCAACCGTCGCCGTCGAGGCGTTCGAGCACCTCCCAGAGGTCGCCGCCGGACGAGGTCCAGCCCCGCGCAGCGAGGACATGCCGGCCGTCGATGATCCGCACATCGAGCCCCACCGCGATCCGCTCGCCGTATTCGGCGATCACCGCGCGGCACCAGGACGGGTTCTCCACCGCGGCGGTGCCCAGGTTGACCCGGGCGCATCCGGTGGCCAGCGCGCGGCGCAGCGACGCGTCGTCGCGGATACCTCCGGACAGCTCCACCGCGATGTCCAGCCGGCCGACGACCTCGGCCAGCAAGTCGGCGTTGGAGCCCCGACCGAAGGCCGCATCGAGGTCGACCAGGTGGACCCATTGCGCTCCGTCGGCTTGCCACGTCAGGGCGGACTCAATGGGGTCGCCGTACACCGTCTCGGTGCCGGCTTCGCCCTGGGTGAGGCGGACGGTCCGGCCGCCGGCGACGTCCACCGCGGGCAGCAGCACAAAACTCACCGGTCCACCCTAGGTGGCGCCGACCGCCTGAGCGTCACAGCATGGCGATCCAGTTCCGCAGCAGGTGCGCGCCCGCGTCGCCGGATTTCTCGGGGTGGAACTGGGTCGCCCACAGCGGCCCGTTCTCCACTGCGGCCACGAACGGTTCACCGTGCTCGGCCCAGGTCACCAGCGGTCGAACCGGCAGCCCGGAGCCTTCCAGTTCCCACTGGCGGACCGCGTAGGAGTGCACGAAATAGAACCGGGCATCCGCGTCGAGACCAGCGAACAACCTCGAGCCGGCCGGCATGGTCACCGTGTTCCATCCCATGTGCGGCAGCACGTCGGCCTTCAACCGCTCCACCGTCCCCGGCCACTGGTCACACCCCTCGGTCTGTACCCCGTGCTCGACACCACGGCTGAACAGCACCTGCATCCCCACACAGATCCCCAGGACCGGGCGACCCCCGGCCAGCCGGCGGCCGATGATCCGATCGCCGCGCACCGCCCGCAGCCCCGCCATGCACGCCGCAAAGGCCCCGACCCCGGGCACCACCAGGCCGTCAGCGTGCAGCGCTGCCTCAACCTCAGCTGTCACCGCCACCTCGGCACCCGCGCGCTGCACCGCCCGCTGCACCGACCGCAGATTCCCCGACCCGTAGTCGAGCACCACCACCCGCGTCACTCCCCTACCTTCCCCCACCCACATTCAGCAGGCTCAGCGGGGTAAACGAGGTGCCAATAACCTGAGACGGTGCGCGAAGAGGACCTGATGCGGCATTTGGACGATCTGGTAGCGCGCCGGTATGAGGGGGCGGCGTCATGGGTGGATCGGGTAGCGGTTTTCCAGCGGGCGGTCGAGTTGCTCGATCCGGTGGTCCGCGGTGTCTTCGCCGAGGCCGACGCGGCATTCCTGGAAAACAGCGGGGAGATCACCCGCCGCAGCATCGAGGACAGCGACGGCAGTGTGGGCGAGCATTGGGAGCTGTCCTGGCGGGCGCAACGGGAAGCCGTTTCCCGCCACGGTGGCCCGGTGGGGCCCGTGCAGGTGATCGCCTGGTTCCGGCGCAGTTTCAACCACGCGCACCTGCGTGGCTCGACCGCCGGTGACTGGCCGCTGCAAGTGACCACGACCGACGACGCCACCAGGCAGTTACCGATCGTGCGCGCCATCGTCGAAGCAGAGCTGCACCAGAAAATCTACGAAGGGCGGTATCCGGTGATGCCGGTGGCGGTGCGCAAATACGGTCTGCCGCCCGACTGAGCCACTCACGGGTGGGCAGCTCGCCAGGTAGTGCCAGATGTCGGGTCGAAGTTTGCCACGGTCAGGAACGGGCAGATCATGAAGCACGGGCCCAGGCACGAGTCGACGACAATCTCCAGTTCGGCGATACCGGCTGCCCGGGCGGTCGGCGTGCGTACCTGAGGGCGGGCCTGCTTGCGGGTGCGCGCCGATTGCCAGAACACGGCGTCGCGGCCACGAGCAGTGGTGAACGATCTGGGAGCGGTTCTCCGCCCCTCCACGGCGTCACACTGCCGCCGCGGCCTTGCGCGCGGCCACCAGCACGGGATCCCATACCGGCGAAAACGGCGGCGCGTAGCCGAGATCAAGGCCGGCTATCTCCTCGACGGTCATCTCGTTCCACAGCGCGACGGCGCACACGTCCACCCGCTTGCCCGAGCCTTCCCGACCGACGATCTGCGCCCCGAGTAGCCGCCCGGTGCGGCGCTCGGCGAGCAGCTTGACGGTGATCGGTTCAGCGCCAGGGAAGTAGCCGGCCCGGGTGGTGGACCGCACCGTCACCGTCACCGGCTGGAATCCCGCGGCGTGTGCTTCGGCCTCCCGTAATCCCGTGCGGCCGATCTCGAGATCGCACACCTTGCTGACCGCCGTACCTACTACGCCGGGAAAGGTCGCGTAGCCACCGCCCAGGTTCGTACCGATCACCCGGCCGTGCTTGTTGGCGTGAGTACCTAAGGCGACATGCACTCGACGGCGCGAAACGCGGTGGAGCACTTCGACGCAGTCGCCGCCGGCCCACATCCCCTTGTGACCGGGCACGCGCATCTGCAGATCCGTGAGCACCCCACCGTGCTCGCCCAGCGGCAGCCCGACCGCCCGGGCCAGGTCGGCGTTCGGCCGCACACCCAGGCCCAGCACCACGAGATCTGCCGGGAGCGTGCCCTGTGAGGTGACCACAGCCGAAACTCGGCCGCCGGGGCCGGTGTCGAAACCGCTGACCGGGGTATCGGTGAGCACCTCGATGCCCATATCTTGCATCGCCTCGCGGACCAGTGCGCCCATGTCCGGGTCGAGGGTGGGCATCGGTTCGGGAAGCTGGTCCACCACCGTGACCGCGAGCCCGCGGCGAACCATTGCCTCGGCCATCTCGATACCGATGTACCCGCCGCCCACTACCACCGCCCGCTGCGGCGAACCGGTCAGGCCCGCCAGTACCGCCGCCCCGTCGTCGAGAGTCTGTACTCCGTACACGCCGGGGGCGTCCACGCCAGGCAGGTCCGGGCGCACCGGGACAGCGCCGGTAGCCAGTACCAGGTCGTCGAACCCGACCTGGTAATCCGGCCCGCCATCCAGTGGCGCCGCGCGCACCGTACAGGCATCCAGGTCGATCTCGGTGATCTCGGTACGCAACCGCAAGTCGATGCCGTTGGCTCGGTGCTCGGCGGCGGTTCGGGCGATCAAGGCGTCCGCACTGGGCACATCGCCCGCCACCCAGTACGGGATACCGCAGGCCGAATAGGACACCTGGTGGCCGCGCTCGAAGGCCACCACCTCGAGCGCGTCACGCCCGGCGCGCCGCAGTGCTTGAGAGGCCGCGCTCATCCCGGCCGCGTCAGCACCGACGATCAGCACTCGCATAGTCATGTGCAGCGTTATCCAAGTCCCAGCAGATCAGAGCAACCAGGCGATGCCGGCGGCGGTAGCCAGTGCGGCGGCGATGCCGAGCGTTCCGGCCAGCAGCCGCGAGGTGCGCCACACCGAGGTCACCCCGCCGAGCAGGAAACCGGCCACAGCCAGCAGCACGACACCTACCCAGCTCACAGCACACCCTTGGTGGAGGGCACGCCGCCGGCCCGCGAGTCGGTCTCCACCGCGGCCCGCAGCGCCCGGGCCAGTGCCTTGTACTGCGCCTCGGTTACGTGGTGCGGGTCTCGACCGTGCAGCACCCGGATATGCACCGCCAGCTGCGCGTGGAAGGCGAGTGTTTCGAAGACGTGCCGGTTGAGCACCGTGGGGTAATGGCCGCCGACGACGAAACCGGCTACCGCATCGGGCTCGCCGGTGTGCACGCAGTACGGGCGCCCGGACACGTCCACCACGGCATGCGCCAGCGCTTCGTCCATCGGCACCCAGGCGTCCCCGAAACGTCGGATGCCTGACTTGTCCGCCAGCGCCTCGCGCAGCGCCTGGCCGAGCACGATGGCGACGTCCTCGACGGTGTGGTGCGCGTCGACCTCCACATCACCGCTGGCCCGCACGACCAGGTCGAAGGCCGCGTGCTTGCCCAGCGAGGTGAGCATATGGTCGAAGAACGCGATGCCGGTGCTCACCTCGGTGGTCCCGGTGCCGTCGAGATCGAGTTCGACGAGCACGGTGGACTCCTTGGTCACCCGCTCGACCCGGGCTGTGCGGCTCACTGTTCCTCCTGCGCTAGCACTGCGGCGCTCGCAGCCACAAACGCGTCGTTCTCCACGGGAGTACCGATGGTGACCCGCAGGTGACCGGGGATCCCGACGTCCCGGATCAGTACCCCGTGGTCGAGGTAGTGTCGCCACGCGGCCGGCGCGTCGGCGAAGCGGCCGAACAGGATGAAGTTCGCATCCGAAGGCACCACCTGCGCGCCCAGGTCACCCAGCGCGTGGGCCACCCGCTCGCGCTCGGCCACCAATGTCGCCACCGACTCCAGGGTGGCGGATCCGTGCCGCAGCGCCGCCCGGGCCGCCACCTGGGTGAGTGCGGACAAATGGTAGGGCAGCCGCACCAGCAGTAGCGCGTCCACCACGGCCGGGGCAGCAGCGAGGTACCCCAGGCGGCCACCCGCGAAGGCGAACGCCTTGCTCATCGTCCGGCAGATCACCAGCCGGTCGGCGAACTGCTCGAGCAGGCCGATCGCGCTCGGCCCCGTGCTGAACTCGCCGTAGGCCTCGTCGACGACCACGATGCCCGGCGCGGCGGTGATGACAGCCACGAGGTCGGCGGGCGGTATCGACTGCCCGGTGGGGTTGTTCGGGCTGGTGACGAACAGCACGTCGGGCTGGTGCTCCTTGATGGCCGCCACGGCCCCGACGGGATCCAGTGAGAAGTCGGCCCTGCGCGGCGCCGGCACCCACTGGGTTCTGGTGCCCGCGGAGATGATCGGGTGCATCGAGTAGGACGGGGTGAAGCCCAGCGCGGCGCGTCCCGGTCCGCCGAAGGTCTGCAGCAACTGCTGGATGATCTCATTGGAGCCATTCGCGGCCCACAGGTTCGCCGCGGTCAGCGGCACCCCGGTGCGCTGGCTGAGGTAGCCGGCCAGGTCGGTGCGCAGCGCGACGGCGTCACGGTCGGGATAGCGGTGCAGATTTCGAGCCTCCTGGCGCACCGCGGCGGCCACATCGCTGACCAGCCCTGGAGGCGGCGGGTAAGGATTCTCGTTGGTGTTCAGCCGCACCGCGACCTCGAGCTGCGGCGCCCCGTAGGGCGTGCGCCCCCGCAACCCCTGTCCCAACGGCAACGCGCTCAACGTCACCCAACCGCCTACCCCCCCGCCCTCTCCCCGGCATGGAGACATGTCGGGGTTTTGCAGGGCCCGATCACCGCGATGTGTCTCCATCCCGGGATAAGTCACCGGCTGAAGCGGGCGGTGATCGCCTGGCCGTGGGCGGGCAGGTCTTCGGCCTCCGCGAGGGCGACGACGTGGTCGGCGACTTTGACCAGCGCGTCCTCGTCGTACTCGATGAGCTGCACACCACGGAGGAAGGACTGCACGGACAGCCCGGACGAATGGCGGGCGCAGCCGCCGGTGGGCAGCACGTGGTTGGAGCCGGCGCAGTAGTCACCTAGCGACACCGGCGCGTACGGGCCGACGAAGATCGCCCCGGCATTGTGCACCCGGCGGGCCACCGCAGCGGCGTCAACAGCCTGTATTTCTAGGTGCTCGGCCGCGTAAGCGTCCACCACCGACAACCCGGCGTCCACATCGGAGACCAGGACGCACCCGGACTGCGGCCCGGTCAGGGCAGTGCGGATCCGTTCGGTGTGCTTGGTGGCAGCGACCTGCCGGCGCAGTTCGGCATCGACAGCGTCGGCGAGCGCCACCGAATCGGTGACCAGCACGCTGGCCGCCAGGGTGTCGTGTTCGGCCTGGGAGATCAGGTCGGCGGCGACGTGCACCGGGTCAGCGGTGCCGTCGGCCAGGATGGCGATCTCGGTGGGACCGGCCTCGGCGTCGATGCCGATCACGCCGCGCAGGGCCCGCTTGGCCGCGGTGAGGTAGATGTTGCCCGGACCGGTCACCATGTCCACCGGGTCCAGTGGCGTGCCGTCGGTGTCGGTGCCGCCGTAGGCGAGCAGTGCGACGGCCTGCGCACCGCCGACCGCCCACACCTCGTCGACACCGAGCAGCGCCGCCGCGGCGATCACCGTGGGGTGCGGACGGCCACCATGGGACGCCTGCGGCGGTGAGCACACCACCAGCGACGTCACCCCGGCCACCTGCGCCGGCACCACGTTCATGACCACCGTGGACGGGTACACCGCCAGCCCGCCGGGCGCGTAGAGCCCGACCCGCGCCACCGGCATCCACCGCTGTGTGACGGTGCCGCCGGGCACCACCTGAGTGACCGTTTCGGTCCGCCGCTGATCGGCATGGGCCCGGCGGACCCGGGCAATGGACTCTTCCAGCGCGGCCCGCACCGACGGGTCCAGCTGCTCCAGCTCTGCCTGCAACGCGCTGGGCGGCACCCGGACACCAGCCGGCCGTACCCGGTCGAAACGTTCGGTGAACTCCAGGGCCGCCTCGACTCCCCGGGCGCGCACCGCGTCGATGACCGGAGTCACCTGGTGCAGCACCGCATCGACGTCCACGTCGGCCCGCGGCAACATGCCTCGCAACACTGCCGACCCGGGCATATCACCGCGCAAATCCATCCGCCTCAACACGCTTCCCACCCTAATGCGCCGGCGTTACGCGTTGAGCCCGCTGACTGCACGAAAAGCAGCGGTCGTTACGCTGCCCGCGGTGTCGAGGTGGCGGGTTGTCCTAGTCGTGATGGCGGCGTTGCTGGCGTTGAGCGTTCCGTGGTCCGCGATGGCGGCACCACCGCAACCCCCGCCCCCACCGCCGTCGACCTACCGGGTGACGGGAGTGGACAGCCCGGCTACGCGCGCGATCGTGCGCAAGGGCGCCGAAATTCTCGGCGGCGGCCGCGACTACCTGGAGATCCGGGCCACCCCCGCGCAGGTCGATCAGTTACGCGCGAGCGGCCTCCAGCTGATACCGGTGAAGACGGCGGCAACACCCGTCCCGGTCGGGCCCGGTCATTTCCCGATCGGCTACCAGGGCTACCACACCTATTCCGAGCTCACCAGCGAGCTGGACGCGCTGGCCGCTGCCCATCCCAACCAGGTCGCGGTATCCAGTTATGGCAAATCCGTGCAAGGTCGCCCGCTACTGCTGGTGAAAATCAGCGACGACGTGCGCACCGACTCCCACGAGCCGGAGGTGCTGTTCACCTGCGCCCAGCACGCCCGCGAACATCTCACCGTCGAGATGTGCCTGCACATCGTCAAGCGGCTGGCCCAGGGCTACGGCACCGATCCGACCATCACCCGGCTGATGCGCTCCCGGGAAATCTGGGTCGCGCCGATGGTCAACCCGGATGGCGCCGAGTACGACATCTCCACCGGTCTGTTCGGGCTGTGGCGCAAGAACCGGCAACCGACGCCCGGAACCGGAGACGTCGGGACCGACACCAACCGCAACTGGGGCGACGAGTGGGCGTGCTGCGGCGGCTCGAGCGCCAACCCCGGTAGCGACTCCTACCATGGCCCTGCCCCGTTCTCCGCGCCAGAGACCGCGCAGCTGCGAGACTGGGTGAACAGCCGGGTGATCGGCGGGCGGCAGCAGATCACCGCGCACATCGACTTCCACAGCTTCTCTGAGCTGGTGCTGTGGCCCTACGGTTTCACGACTGACGCCACCGGCCCGGGACTGAGCGCGTCCGATGAGGCGGCCTTCCGCAAGCTCGGTGAGGCAATGGCTGCCAGCAATGGCTACACGCCCGAGCAGTCCAGCCACCTGTACGTGACTGACGGCTCGATCGGCGACTGGATGTGGGCACAGCACCACATCTGGTCCTACACCCTGGAGATGTACCCGACCAGCTTGACGGAGGGTGGCTTCTACCCGCCGTCAAGCGTGATCGACCGCGAGACCGCCCGCAACGACAAAGCGGTGGACTTGCTACTGGACTACGCAGACTGCGTCCCACGGATCACCGGGGGTTCGTGCCCGGCACGCCGGTGAGCTCAAACACGGAGAGGACGAACCGATGCTCCCTGACGCGGCGCATGAGCTGGTTGCGCGGACTCCCAGCTACGAGTACCGCTCTACCGGCAAGCTCTGCGTGGCCTGCGGCGCGATCGTGGGCGAGGTGCCCGGTGACGACCAGGTGCATGCCCAGTGGCACGCCGCGCTCGCAGCGCTGCTCGGCGGCCGGTGAGCGCGCCCGACCATGCCCCCTCCCACCCCGATTTGTCTCCATGTCGGGGTGGGCGATGGAAGGCAGGCAGGCCTGGTTTATGACAGGTCCAGACCGAGGTCCAGCGCCGGGGCGGAGTGGGTGAGGGCGCCCACCGCGAGGTATCGCACGCCGGTGTCGGCGTAGGCCCGTGCGATGTCCAGCGTCAGGCCGCCGGAGGCCTCCAGCTCGGTAGCCGATCCCCCAGCACGGCGGACCGCCTCGGTGCACTGCGCCACCGTCATGTTGTCCAGCAGCACCAGCGACGCCCCTGCCGCCAGCGCCTCGTCCAACTCCTCCAGGGTTGCGACCTCTACTTCGCAAGACAGCTGCGGGACGGCCGCTCGGACGGCCGCGATGGCCGCGGTCACCGACCCGGCAGCGGCCACGTGATTGTCCTTGATCAGCACGGCATCGCCGAGACCCATCCGGTGATTGACTCCACCGCCGCAGCGCACCGCGTACTTCTGCAGCGTGCGCAGTCCGGGCAGGGTCTTGCGAGAGTCCCGGATCGACACGCCGGTACCCGCCACCGCATCGACCCACGCTGAGGTCACCGTGGCGACCCCGGACAGGTGACACAGCAGGTTCAGCGCGGTGCGCTCGGCGGTGAGCAGACCGGCGGCCGGGGCGCGGACGGCGAGGGCGGTGTCCCCAGCGGCGAGTCGGTCGCCATCCCGACGCTGGGTGATGACCTCATATCCGCTGACGCCCAGCACCGCATCGAGGACGGCGAAAAAGACCGGTAATCCGGCGAGCGTGCCGGGCGTGCGTGGCGATACGGTGGCCGTCGCGACCGCGCCGGCGGGCACGCAGGCGGCCGTGGTGGCGTCGGGACCGTAGCGCAGGTCTTCTTCCAGCGCGGTGGCGATAACCCTATGCACGTCGGCCGTGTCAAGTCCCGCAGTCGCGATGCCGGCGCTCACGCCGCACCCCCGACGAGTGCCGATCCGGCCGGTACCGGAGCTCCCGTGTCGTCGAGGACGACGGCGATACTGCGCCGCCAGCGCGCCGCGGTACGCGGGTGATCGGTGCGCAGGTGACATCCGCGGCTTTCGGTGCGCGCCGTGGCAGCAGCCAGCACCGCGGCGGCGGCCAGCGTCAGAGCGGCGTCCTCGGCGTCTCGGGCAGTCCGCAGTGGCCGCCGTGTGGTGGCTTCTGCGACCGCGGCGGCGCAGGCCAGACCGGCGGCATCGCGCCCGATCCCCGCGTGCGCGCTCATCGACCGTTGCAGCGCGTCACGATCAGCGATCGGGCGCATCGCGCCCGGCGGCAACGGCGGCCCGGGACGGGGCAGCGCCACAAGATCGGCGGCCACCGCTTCGGCGGCTCGGGTTCCCATCACCACCCCTTCCAGCAGGCTGTTGGAGGCGAGCCGGTTCGCGCCGTGCAGGCCGGTGCGTGCCACCTCTCCGGCGGCATAAAGTCCCGGGACGATGGTGCGGCCACTGATGTCGGCGACGACGCCGCCGCACTGGTAATGCGCCGCGGGGGCTACCGGAATCGGCATGCAGGCCGGATCGATGCCGATCGTCATACAGGCCGCATGCACCGTCGGGAAGCGGCGACGCAGCAGCGCGCCACCGAGATGAGTGGCGTCGAGCAGTGCGTGGTCGGTACCCGTTGCAGCCATCCGGCTGGTGATCGCAGCGGCCACCACGTCGCGGGGCGCGAGCGCTCCAAGGGGATGCACGCCGGTCATCACCGGCGTACCGGTGACGTCGAGCAATACAGCACCCTCACCCCGGATCGCCTCAGTGACCAGTGGCTGGCGACCCCGCGAGCCCGGCCCGACATACAGGGCTGTCGGGTGGAACTGCACGAACTCCAGATCAGCGGTGGCCGCACCGGCCCGCAACGCCAGCGCCAGCCCGTCACCGGTGGCGACATCGGCGTTGGTGCTGACGGCGTAGAGCTGACCGATGCCACCGGTGGCGAGCAGTACTGTGCGAGCGCGCAGCACGCTGCCGCCGAGAAGCGCTAATCCGGCCACCCGGCCGGCGTCGTCGAACAACACATCGGTCACCGGCTGACCTTCCAGCAACGGCAGCTGCCCACCACGGGCGGCGCCGGCCAGTGCTCGCTCGATTTCGGCCCCGGTCGCGTCACCACCGGCGTGGATCACCCGGAAAGCCCGGTGCCCACCCTCCCGGGTGCGTTCCAATTGCCCCGCCCGGGCATCGAAGGCCGCACCGCGGGTCCGCAAGGTACTGACTGCGGCCGGCCCGGCGGCCAGGATCGCCCGGACGGCGCTGTCGTCGCACAGTCCCGCACCGGCCGCCACTGTGTCGGTGACATGCGCATCCACGCTGTCAGTGAGGTCTGGGGCGTCTGGCAGCACCACCGCGACACCACCCTGCGCCCACCGGGTGTTGCCGTCCTCGACCGTTGTCTTGGTCACGGCGACCACCCGCAGTCCAAGCTCGGTAGCGCGCAGAGCGGCGGTCAACCCGGCCACACCGGTACCGACTACCGCAAGATCTGCGGTGACGTCCCAGGCATTGACACTCATTCGCCGCCGCCCGGCCGGCCGATGGCGATCATGCGCTGCACCGCGTCCCGGGCCCGCTCGGCGATCTGCGGTGCCACGTGCACTTCGTCGACGCCCTCGCGCAGGCAGCGCAACAACGCTGCCGGGGTGATCATTTTCATGTAGCGGCAGGAAGCCCGGTCGTTCACCGCACGGAAATCGACCTCCGGTGCGGCCAGCCGCAGCTGGTGCAACATGCCGACCTCGGTGGCCACCAAGACCTCGCGAGCGCCGGTGGCCCGCGCCGCATCGAGCATCCCGCCGGTGGACAGGATCCGCACCCGCTCAGCGGGCACCGCGCCCTCGCCGGCCAGGTACAGCGCGCTGGTCGCGCAGCCACATTCGGGGTGAATGTACAGCTCGGCATCCGGTGCGGCGGCGGCCTTTGCCGCCAGTTGGGTGCCGTTGATCCCGGCATGCACATGGCATTCGCCCGCCCAGATGTGCAGGTTGCGCCGGCCGGTGATGCGCTGCACGTGTGCACCGAGGAACTGATCGGGCAAGAACAGCACCGTGTGGTCGGCCGGAATCGAGTCGACCACGTCGACGGCGTTGGCGGAGGTGCAACAGATGTCCGTCTCGGCCTTGACCTCGGCAGTGGTGTTCACATAGGACACCACCACCGCGCCGGGGTGCTCACGCTTCCAGCCCCGCAGCTGCTCGGCGTCGATGGAGTCGGCCAGCGAACATCCCGCTCGTGCGTCGGGAATGAGCACCGTCTTTTCCGGTGCCAAGATCTTTGCGGTCTCGGCCATGAAGTGCACGCCGCAGAACACGATGGTGCTCGCCGGGCAGCTGGCAGCGATGCGCGACAGCGCCAGCGAATCCCCGATGTGATCGGCGATGTCCTGGATTTCGGGCAGCTGGTAGTTGTGTGCCAGCAGCACTGCATCACGCTGGTCGGCGAGCTCACGCACCTCGGTACGCCATGCGCGATCAAGGTCCGGTCCCGGGTTGCCGGCGTCGGTCCGCTCCGCGGCAGTAGCGGCCATATCGCCTCCTCCGCCAGCACTTGCGCTGGCCCACGCCGTAGTTTTCGCCTTACAATCGAAAACGTGAATCATAACAGCGTCGGGAGCGCGGTGCACGAGGTTCTCGCCGCAGTGCTGGAGGTTCGTAGCGAGAAGTTGCAGGTCCTGCTGTGGCAACGGGGCATCGAGCCCGACGCTGGACGCTGGGCGCTACCGGGTGGCCGGCTCGGTGATTGCGAGGACGTGCAGGCCTCGGTGCTGCGCCAGCTGGCCGAAAAGGTAGACGTCCGCGAAGTCGCGCATGTGGAGCAACTGGGCGTGTTCAGCGAGCCGACCCGAATGCCGCAGTTGCGCACCGTGGCGACTGCGTTTCTCGGGCTGGTCCCCTGTCTTGCCGATCCCGCGCTGCCGCCCGACACGGCCTGGCACCCGGTGACGGATGTAGTGGGCGGTTCACTGTGTACTGCCTTCGACCACGGACTGATCGTGCGACGAGCCCGGGACCGGCTACGGGCCAAGCTGTCTTACACCAATCTCGGGTTCGCGCTGGCACCCCCAGAGTTCACAATCTCAGGGTTGCGCGGCCTCTACTCGGCCGCGCTGGGCTACCGGGTGTCGGCGACCAACCTGCAGCGGGTACTGGCCCGCCGCGGCGTGCTGATCCCCACCGGCGGGACTGCAGCACCGGGGCCCTCGGGCGGGCGACCCGCGGCGCTGTATCGCTTTGCGGAGCACGATATCCGGGTCACCGACCCGTTCGCTGTGTTGCGGCCGCCAGAGCCCTGACGAGCCTAAAACCTGATGAGTTCCGCCGTTTCGCGAATCGGCTCGCTGCCACGTAACGTTAGCGTGTGGCCGAAACCGTCCCGTTGTTCCCGCTGGGCACTGTGCTGCTCCCGGGCGCATCGCTTCCGCTGCACATCTTCGAGCCCCGATACCGGAAAATGACCGTCGACTTGGTGACCGGCGCGGTACCCGGCCGCAGCTTCGGCGTGATCGCGGTCAAGCAGGGTTTGGAAACTATCGAGGAAACGCACTCAATCGGATGCACTGCGCTGCTCCGGGAAGCCCGCAGACTTCCCGACGGCCGCTTCGACATCGTCACTCGCGGCGAAAAACGCTTCCGGCTGCTGGATGTCGACAACACCTCGGCGCCCTACCTGGTCGGCACAATCGAGTGGGTTCCCGATGATCATCCACCGGCAGCGCAATCGATGCTCTTGCCTGCGCTCGCCTCCGCAGCCCGGGAAGCGCACCGGCAGTACTGCTGGACGGCGTGGCAGCATGGGGATTGGGAGGAACCGAAAGACGACGTCGACATGGCCACGCTGGCCCACCTGCTCGCGGCGGACTGCCTACTGACCCTGGAAGATAGGCAGGCTGTACTCGAGGAGTGCGACCCGGTAGATCGACTGCGACTGGTGCGCAACTTGCTGGTACGGGAAGCGGCGTTCCTGCGGACGCTACGGGCGGTACCGGTGCCGTTGAACCAATACGCCGAGAAGGCGAGTCAGAACTGACTCGTTTCGCGACTCCACGCCGCACAGGTGCAGTAGCTCATGGCGACGCCGAAGGGCTGCGTGACGATCACCCAACTCGACTCCAAGACTGGGGGACGCGGGTACGGCGCGCCGGTACTCGCCAGATCGGGATAACGGACGGCGACCACCCATAGCCCGAAGCGCATCGCCAGCCACGCTGCGATCAACGAGCCCAGCACTCCGGCGAGCGCGATCAGTGGTCCGCGCCGGCGCCGGTACAGCCACAGCGCCGCGCCAGTGAGCACCCCGGCGGCCAATCCGAACAGCAGAAATGTCGCCATGTCGTCGAAGCGATGTGCGCTTTCCCCGACGAAGGGCAGCACACCGCCAGGCGTGGGTGCGCGGGGGGATCGCGCGAAGAACTCCGGCGGTGCGAGCCAGGCCCACAACGCACCCAGGGGAACACCGAGCAGGGCCACCGCGCCCAGCACACTCACCGCGGGCAGCAGATCCGCCCGCGTAACCGGAGCAGGCGCAGACGGCGCTGGGTGCGTGTGCAGCTGCACTTCACTCATGTCAACCCCGGGTGCATCCCGTGCGCGCTGCACCGCGCCGACCAGCCGGCGGGCATCACTTGCACCACCATCCGGCGCGCGCAGTGCGGGCAGTACCGGGGCGGCTGCAGGCCCCGGCGGCGAGCGCAACGGGCATGGTCAGCTTCGCCGGCCGGGCGCCCGCAGACGTCGCAGAACTTCACAGCGTCTGACCCAGCGCCTTGATCGGCATCCGCAGGTCGGCGAGCATGTCCAGATCCGCCTGCGCCGGTCGGCCGAGGTTGGTCAGGTAGTTGCCCACGATGATCGCATTGATACCGCCCAGCATGCCTCGCTCGGCGCCCAGATCACCCAGGGTGAGCTCGCGGCCGCCGGCAAAGCGCAGGATCGTGCGGGGCAGCGCGAGCCGGAACGCCGCGACGGTCTTGAGCGCCTCGGCACCGGCCACCACGTCGGAGTCCTCATACGGGGTGCCGGGCTGCGGGATCAGGAAATTCATCGGCACCTCATCGGGATCCAGCGTGGCGAGCTGCGCGGCGAACTCGGCGCGCTGGGCCACCGTCTCCCCCAGCCCGATGATGCCCCCGCAGCAGACTTCCATCCCGGCTTCGCGCACCATCCGCAGCGTCTGGAAGCGCTCCTCCCAGGTGTGGGTAGTCACCACAGTCGAAAAGTACGAGCGCGCAGTCTCCAGATTGTGGTTGTAGCGGTGCACGCCGAGTGCGGCCAGCTCGTCGACTTGCTCCTGGGTGAGCATGCCCAGCGAGCAGGCGATGTTGAGATGCGCGGTCTCCGGCGTTGCGCGGATCGCCGCGATGCCGGTTTTGACCTGTGACATCAACCGCCGGTCCGGTCCGCGCACGGCGGCGACGATGCAGAACTCGGTCGCTCCGGTGGCCGCGGTCTGCTTGGCTGCTTCGACCAGACCGGGGATGTCCAGCCACGCCGCGCGTACTGGTGAGTCGAAGTGGCCCGACTGGGAGCAGAAGTGGCAATCCTCCGGGCAGCCACCGGTCTTGACGCTGACGATGCCCTCGACTTCGACCTCCGGGCCGCACCAGCGCATCCGCACCTCATGGGCCAGCGCGAGCAGCTCCTCCAACCGGTCGTCCGGCAGTTGCAGGACAGCGAGAATTCCGTGTTCAGGCAGCCCGGTTCCGTGATGGAGAACCCGTTGCCGGGCGACGGCCAGCACGTCGACCTGCGACCGGGTCACGGGCTACTCCTCTCGACAGCATGCGGTCCCCGGTCAGTCTGCCCCACCGGTGTGTCCAACCGGCGGCTGCGTTGCGGATCCAGTCGGCGACCTCGCCCATCTTGGCGCTCACCAGCTCGTCACCCAGCAAGATCAGCCGGATTGAGACCGGCAAGGGTGGGTTGCAGATCGAGGACGTCGCGGCGTTTGGTGGGTCTCTACCAGGTGCCCGCGTCCACCCGCGACGAGCTGCTTGACCTGGTTCGGCGGTCCGCGGAACGCGGCTGGTGGACCCGACAGCCTAAGAGGTCGAGCTACGTGGCTCGGGGCGATCAAGGCCTGTGTGGGCTGGCTCCAGCATGAATGGGGCCGCCCGCCAAGGCGAATTGCGCAACAGCATCTGTACCCCTGGTGGGCCACGCGTTCCGCGCGACAACTCACCCAGACCGAAAACCGGAAGTTATCGGTGCCACGGCATATCTCGTTACAGCTGTAACGCTCAGCACTCGTTTGACGAAAAGCGGGCATGTCACCGATAGCGCCACGCCGCAGAACCCGAAGAATGCTAGCCTCATTGGCGATTTCCAGTGCAGTTTTTGTGAGCGGCGCTTCGATTTCCGCATGCCAGAACGAGACCACAGCCCAACCACCCGGCCCGCAACTCACCACAGAGGCCGGCGGCAATTCTGCGACACCGTCGACGAATCAGGCACCAGTACCTGATCCCGCGCCGCCGGCGAGCCCGGCAACATCGATGACCACGTCGCCCATCCCTATTACCTCGGTACGGGCAGCGCCGCTGGTGGCGCCACCAGCACCACGGGTGGCACCACCAGCGCCGCCACCAGTATCGCCGCCCCCTATCGCGGCAGCGCTACCTGCCGGATCAGCGCAAGAAAGCGGCGCCTGCGACGGGGACTACTACCGCAACAGCGACGGCAACTGCGTACACCGGCCCCAGCAAGCCGCCGCCGCCCCGGCTGGTGCCACGGCGCAATGCCAGGACGGAAGTTACAGCTTCAGTCAACACCGGCAAGGCACCTGCTCGGGCCACGGCGGTGTAGCGCGCTGGTTGTGATCAGCCTCAATACTGGCAGCGCAGCACGAGCATCGCTCTGGCCTGCACCCGCAACCGGCCGCCGGCGACAGCGTCACGTTGCCTGCGCCGGGCATTGGCCAGCAGCGGATCAGCGGTATCCACCACGATCTCCCAGCTGCCGCCATACGTGGCATCAGGCAGTGTGAAGGTGATCGGCCGGTGATAGGCATTGATGAGGAGCAGGAAGGAGTCGTCGGTGATCCGTTCGCCGAGCGCGTCGCGGTCGGGAATGCCCCGGCCGTTGAGGAATATCCCGACGGTCTTGGCGAATCCGGCATTCCAGTCCTCGTCGCTCATCTGTTGCCCGTCCGGACGTAGCCAGGCGATGTCCTCGATGTTGGAGCCGCGGATCGGCCGGCCCTGGAAGAACCGGCGCCGGCGAAATACCGGGTGGGCGGCGCGCAGCCGGGTGAGCGCGGCGGTGAACTCGGTGAGGACCGAGTGCTGGCGGGCGTCGTCCCAATCCACCCAGCTGATCTTGCTGTCTTGGCAGTAGACGTTGTTATTGCCGTACTGTGTCCGGCCTAGCTCATCCCCGTGCGCGAGCATGGGCACACCCTGGGAAAGCAAGAGTGTGGTCAGCATGTTGCGTTTCTGACGTTCTCGCAAAGCCACGATTCTGCCATTGTCGGTGGGACCCTCGATACCGCAGTTCCACGACCGGTTGTGGCTTTCTCCGTCGCGGTTGTCCTCGCCGTTGTCCTCGTTGTGCTTGTGGTTGTAGGAGACCAGGTCGTTCAACGTGAACCCGTCATGCGCGGTCACGAAGTTGATCGATGCGATGGGGCGACGGCTGTCCGCCTCGTAAAGATCCGACGAGCCGGTGAATCGAGAGGCGAACTCGGCGAGCGTGGCCGGTTCACCGCGCCAAAAATCGCGCACGGTATCACGGTATTTTCCATTCCACTCGGTCCACAACGGTGGGAAACGGCCGACCTGGTAGCCACCCTCTCCGACGTCCCACGGTTCCGCGATCAGCTTCACCTGGCTGACCACTGGATCCTGGTTGACCAAGTCGAAGAACGCCGCCAGCCGATCCACCTCATGGAACTCTCTGGCCAGCGTGGCCGCCAGGTCGAACCGGAAGCCGTCCACGTGCATGTCGATCACCCAGTACCGCAGTGAATCCATGATCAGCCGTAGCGACTCGGGATGGCGGACGTTGAGGCTGTTGCCGGTGCCGGTGGTGTCGTAGTAGTGCTTCGGATCCCCGTCAACCAGCCGGTAGTAGGCCGGGTTGTCGATACCCCGGAACGACAGTGTCGGTCCGAGGTGGTTGCCCTCAGCGGTGTGGTTGTAAACCACGTCGAGGATGACCTCGATACCGGCCTCATGAAGCGCCCGGACCATGGCCTTGAATTCCTGCACCTGCTGGCCACGAGTGCCAAAACAGGCGTAGTCATTGTGCGGCGCGAAGAAGCCGATGGTGTTGTAACCCCAGTAGTTGGACAGCCCACGATCCACCAGCGTGGAATCGTGCACGAACTGGTGCACCGGCATGAGCTCGACCGCGGTAATCCCGAGATCACGGAAATGCTTGATCATCACTGGATGGGCGATGCCGGCGTAGGTGCCGCGGACATCATCGGGGATGCGTGGATGCAGCATGGTCATCCCCTTGACGTGCGCCTCGTAGATCACCGTCTCGTGGTAGGGAATTCGCGGCGGCCGATCGTCGCTCCAATCGAAAAACGGGTTGATCACCACCGAGGTCATCGCGTACGGCGCGGAGTCGGCGTCGTTGTAGGAATCCGGGTCACCGAACCGGTATGCGAACAGCGCCTCGTTCCACGTGATGCGGCCATCGATCGCCTTCGCATACGGATCGAGCAACAGCTTGCTGGGATTGCACCGAAGGCCGGCCGCCGGGTCGTACGGCCCGTGCACCCGGTAGGCATAGCGCTGGCCCGGACCGACCCGCGGCAGGTAACCGTGCCAGACAAGGCCATCACGCTCGGGCAGAGTGAACCGTGTCTCGGCGCCGCTGTCGTCGAACAGGCACAGCTCGATGCGGTGTGCGGCCTCGGAGAAGATGGAGAAGTTGGTGCCGCCACCGTCATAGGTGGCACCCAGGGGGTACGGCCTGCCAGGCCAGATGTACACGTGCCCTCCGCTGATCTGCGATGTTCGTGGGCGAGGCCCAGGTTGCCTGCGACGGCCGCCCGGCGATGTCTTTGTATCGTCTACCTAACGTGCTCGCCACCGCACAGCCAGCGGATCGGGCATGCGGCGCCCACTGCCTGAGACAATGACGCAGACCGGCTATGACAAGGAGGAGTACGCGGTTGACTGAGCACGAGGTGCCCTCGCTGATCAGGCTTGTGGAAGACGCGGTGTCCGGCGCGATTTCTCGAGCGGTTCCCGAGGTATCCGGCGCTGACCCCGTGGTACGCCGCTCCGAGCACGCTGATTTTCAGTCCAACGCTGTCCTGGCGCTGGCCAAGCGCGCCCGTACCAAGCCGGCAGCGTTAGCCGCCACCGTGTCTGAGGCGCTGCGCGCTGATCCTGGCACCGCGGTGGCCGACATCGCTGTCTCCGGACCCGGATTTTTGAACCTCACGCTCGCTGATCCCGCACTGTGGCGTCAGGTCACCGACCGGCTGCACAGTCCACGGCTGGGCGTGGGCAGCCCCGAGCAGGGCCGGCGCACCGTCATCGACTACTCGGCACCCAACATTGCCAAGGAGATGCACGTCGGCCACCTGCGCACCACGATCATCGGTGACTGCCTGGTCCGCGTGCTGAGCTTCCTCGGCGCAGACGTGATCCGCCAGAACCACCTCGGCGACTGGGGGACCCAGTTCGGGATGCTCATCCAGTACCTCGTTGAGCACCCGGACGCCAGCTGGCACCACGATCAACTCAACGCCGGCATCTCGACCGTCTCAGCACTGGATGACCTCTACCGCGCTGCCCGCGCTGCATTCGACGCCGATCCCGCCTTCGCCGAGCGGGCCCGAGCCCGAGTAGTGGCATTGCAGGCCGGCGACGAGGACACCGTGGCCCGCTGGAAGGAGATCGTCAGCGAGTCGGAATTCGCGTTCGAGGAGATCTACCACAGGCTCGGCGTGCTGCTGCAGCCCGAGGATGCCGACGGCGAGTCGTTCTACAACTCGATGCTGCCCGATGTCGTCGACGAGCTGACCGCCGCTGGTATCGCGGTGGAAAGCGACGGCGCGCTGGTGATGTTCTCCGATGAGGTCACCGGCCCCGACGGTAACCCCGTCACGCTCATGGTCCGCAAGCAAGACGGCGGCTACGGCTACGACACCACCGACTTGGCCACCATCCGCTACCGCATCCGCGACCTCAAAGCCGACCGTATCCTCTACGTGGTCGACGCCCGCCAGGCCCTGCACTTCCGGCTGATCTTCGAGGCGGCGCGCCGCGCCGGCTGGCTCACCGATGGCATCGAGGCCACCCACGTCCCATTCGGCACCGTGCTCGGCCCTGACGGGCGGCCGTTCAAAACCCGCTCCGGGGGCACCGTCAAGCTCATGGAGCTGCTGGACGCTGCCGTCAACCGGGCCAAAGCCAGCGTCTCGGAAAAGGTTCACGAGCTCAGCGACGACGACCTGGCCCGGATCGCCGAGCAAGCCGGCATCGGCGCGGTCAAATACGCGGATCTGTCGACGTCGCGCACCAAGGATTACGTGTTCGACGTCGAGCGCATGGTGTCGTTCAACGGCAACACCGGGGTGTACCTGCAATACGCGCACACCCGGATCTGTTCCATCCTGCGCAAGGCCGGCGAGGCCAACACCGCCGTCGATCCGGCGCTGCCGCTGCACCCCGCGGAACGGGCGATCATCCTCGCGGCCGACGCCTTCGGCGACGTCCTCGCTGAAATCGGCCGGGTGCTGGAACCGCACCGGCTGTGCGGGCACCTCTACGAGCTGGCGAAAGCCTTCACCGACTTCTATGAAGCCTGTCCCGTGCTGGCGGCCGAGGAATCCGTCCGCGGCAACCGCCTCGCGCTGTGCGAACTGTCCGCTCGCACCTTGCGGCAGGGCTTGAACCTGCTGGGCATCGCGGCGCCGGAACGCATGTAACGGCATCATGATCAATGAGCGAATCCGGGTCCGGCGGGTCTACGACGACCCGACCACCGACGACGGAACGCGGGTGCTGGTCGACCGGATCTGGCCCCGGGGGCTGTCCAGGCAAGCGGCCCACCTGGATGACTGGATCAGAGCCGCGGCCCCCTCCACCGAGCTGCGCAGGTGGTATGCGCACGATCCGGACAAGTTCCCGCAGTTTCGCGTCCGCTATCGCGCCGAGCTTGCGGCACCGACCAGCCAGCCGGCGGTGGCACAGCTGCGCCGGCTGGCCACTGACCGGCCGCTGACCCTGCTTACCGCAACCAAAGACGTCGAGCACAGCCATGCCGCCGTGCTCGCCGACGTGCTGGCCGAATCAGGATTCGACGAAGGCGGCGATGACCCCTGCTGGTCGGCGCAAGTATGCCCGTCCTGCGGCCGATTCGACGAGCATGACTCACCGACCGAGTGCAGCTACTGCGGCGCCGAGCGGCCGATCACCTCGTGACCGAAGCATCGAGCAGGTGCTCGACGGCGGCCAGCTTGATGCACAGGACCAGCCCGTCCAGCGCTTCGGCCAGCTCCGACAGCGGCGGGTAGGTGGGTGCCAACCGGATCACCCGATCGTCGGGATCCTTGCCGTACGGGAACGGCGCGCCGGCTGCAGTGAGCGCGATCCCGGCTCCGGTCGCCAGCGCGACGACCCGGCTGGCGCAACCCGCCAGCACGTTGAGGGTGACGAAGTAACCGCCCTCGGGCACGGTCCACGTCGCCACCCCGAGGTCGCCAAGCTGGTCGGCCAGCGTGCGCTGAACCAGATCGAACTTCGGCGCAAGCAGCGCCCGGTGCCGGTCCATGTGGGCGTGCACCCCGGTGGGAGTCTGCAAAAACAGCGCGTGGCGCAGCTGGTTGACCTTATCCGGGCCGATCGTGCGTTTCGCCAGATGCCCGGTCAGCCAGTCCACGTTGACCCTCGATGCTCCGTAGAAGGCCACCCCGCCGCCCGCGAAGGTGATCTTCGACGTGGAGCCGAACACCAACGGCCGGTCGGCGTGGCCGGCCGCGCCGGCTCGCTGCAGGATGTCCGGGATTTCGTGGCGGACCTCGGTCAGGTGGTGCACGGCGTAGGCGTTGTCCCAGAAGATCCGGAAGTCGTCAGCGGCGGTGGGCATCCCGGCCAGCCGGTCGACGGTCTGCTCGGAGTACCGGATACCGGACGGGTTGCTGTATTTGGGGACACACCAGATGCCCTTGATCCTGGCGTCCGCCGTCACCAGCCGCTCCACCTCGTCCATGTCCGGGCCGGTGGCTCCCACCGGCACGGTGATCATGTCGATGCCAAGCTTCTCGCATAGCGCGAAATGCCGGTCATAACCGGGCACCGGGCAGATGAACGCCGTCCCGGTACCCAGCCCCCACGGCTGCACCGACCCGGGCACCCCGAACAGCACCGCATGCACCAGACACTCGTGCATCAGCTCCAAACTGGAGTTACCGAACGCGACCAGCTGCTCTGCAGGTACCTGCAGCAGCTCGCCGAAGATCGTGCGTAGCTCCATCAGCCCCCGGATGCCTCCGTAATTGCGGGTGTCGCTGCCGTCGCCGGCCAGGTACCGGCCGGCACCCGGCAGCTCCAGCAGGGTCTTCGACAGATCCAACTGATCGGCCGAGGGCTTACCCCTGGTGAGGTCGAGAGCGAGGCCCCGTGCCTGCAGCGCGGCATACTCGTCGCGCAGGTGCTCACGGTGCCGGATCAGCTCGCTGATCGGCAGGCGGGTCAGGGTCACCTTTGCATCATCCCTGGCGAAGACCCGCAACGCAGGGTTGATCCGGCTCACAGGGCCTAGTCTGGCGAGTTATGACCGACGGACGTCGTGTCTGGAAGCCTCGCCAGCGGCAACGCTGGCAACGCTACTGGAATCGGCACGCCCAGACCTACGACCGCGAAATGGCTGTGCTGGACCGCGTGCTGTTCCGGGATACCCGCCGGTGGATCTGCGCGCAGGCAAGAGGTCAGGTACTGGAAGTGGCCATCGGTACCGGCCTCAACATCGGGCTCTACCCGTCCGGCGTCGCGCTCACCGGGATTGATCTCAGTCCGGCCATGCTGGCGATCGCTCGGCGCCGCGCTCGCGAGCTCGGCCGGTCCGTCGACCTGCGGTGCGGGAACGCAGAAACGCTGCACTTCCCCGACGCGTCGTTTGACACCGTCGTGTGCACGTTCTCGCTCTGCGGGATTCCCGACCACGAGCAGGCGGTCGCGGAGATGGTGCGGGTATTGCGTCCGGGCGCAACGTTGCTACTCGCCGATCACGTTGCCGCGACCCACCCGGCGCTGCGCGCCGTCCAGGCCCTCGCGGATTTAGTCAGCGTGCCATTGGGCGGGGAGCATTTCCGGCGGCGGCCGATCGAGTTGATCCGGTCCGCCGGGTTACGGATCGAACGTCACGATCGGTTCGCCGCCGGTATCGTGGAACGGCTGACCGCGCGCATGCCACCCGCTAGGGATTAAAAGCCTCTCTGCTGTGTATACACCAGAGACCGTTACTCACTCAATGCCGAGGGCCATCAGAGGCCGCCAAGAAGCCCGCCCAGAAGGCTTGTAATAAAATGGATCACATTTTGGATTATCTCCATGATTCCTCCTCTCGGATTATCGGCCAATCTCACCTCGAACCTCAGCGGTGGTACACGATCCAAACTCGTTGGATGCCGGGTCGGATAGAATACGTCGGCGACGTAATACCTACTCTGAATTACTGCTTGGCCATTACCTGCCGCGGATGGTAGGGGGCCACGGAAGCCGGTGTCAACAATGCGTTCCGGTACCAACTCGAGACGGATCGTACCGAGCTCGATGCAAATCAACGCCATGGCACCGACCAGGGACTCAAAGTATCGAATCCTAAAGCCGGGCAAGACTCCACAAGAACGGCAGGAGACCAATGGGGCCGCCCTTTAACCTCGCAGAAACCACGGGAAATTCGCCGTGAAATAGAAGTGGCGAAACATGATGAGGCACAATTGGTCTAGGCCGGGATACGGCGACATTCAGGTTCACATGAGGAGACATGGCGTGGTCGGTCAAATAATCCGTGACTGGTCAGCGCGTAGCCGTCAGACGACCACAGACGAAGGGGCCCCGGTCCTTGTGGACCGGGGCCCCTGTTCGGACCGCGATACGATCACGCCCGCATTCGGGCAACTGACCGGCGCAGCGGCGACCGCGGCCAATGGCTCTTGGACACCGCCCGAGCTTGCGGTCGAGTGACCGCGTCGGTGGTGGCGACGTTGGTGGGGTCGATCCAGGTCCGCGATCCGATCACCAGCACCCGGCAGCCGCGCGAACCTGGCTCATCGGACACCGCACGGAGGTCGCGCTGGCCGTGCAGGGCGCGCAACGCGTGCAGCTGGGCCGTCCGGGCCTGCTGCACGCGCGGCTCGAAGACGTTCGGACGAACCGCGACCAGCGGATCGGCGGTACGCGCCTTGACCGGGGCCGGGACGGTGGCCGTTGTTGAGGTCTTGCCCGATGCCGCGAACCTGGTCTTGCCCCACGGCTTCACCACGGACAGGCCCGTCGCGACGAGCAACAGCACCAGCGCGGCCGACCGCAGGGCCACCGTCCTGAGCTGGAGGGGCTCGCCCTCGCCGGCCAAAAGGTTGGACAGGCGGGGCAGTATCAACACCACACCGGTGACGGTCAGCACGGCCGCGATCCCGGACTTGGCGATCAACCACCAGTGCCGGGACAGGCCCCACGAAGTGCCCACCGCCAATATCAGCCCGGTGCACAGGGAGGCGAAGACCAAGGGGATCAGGATCCAGCACGCGATGGCGGCCATAGCGATGGAGATCCCGGCTTGTAACGCCTGGTCAGCGGAATTCAAACCGATCACCTCCAGCACGATTAGCGCCCCAATGAGGCCGAGCCACCCGGCCGAGGCGGCGACATGGACCGTGAGGAGTGCTGCTCGGACCCGTCGCGGTAAACGCCGAACCAGGGGCATGTGAGCAAGGGCTGTGGCCAGCGAAGGGCTCATGGCCCGTTAACGAACCCCCGGACCCGGCGTCACGGTCAATGTGTCTGAGCTGGATCCCGGCCGCCGGCGCTACGGCGTGTCGCCGTGTCGCCCATCCGCCACGTGGCTAAACTGGGCGTGTCGAAGCCCCGGCCTGTCGCGTCGACGCCGACCAGGCCGCCGTAGATGGGCGCATGGCGGGCCTGAGTGCTCAGCGACTACTTAAGACCTCACTAGGCCGGATCGACGATTTCGTCGCTGGCTAGCGTTGTCTGCGGTACGGAAGCGACGATCCCGTCGCGGACCAGCTCACGCACCGCTGCGACCGGGTCCGGGTCGGAAAACAACGCAGGATCGTCGTAGTCGGCGATGCGCCCCGTCGGGTCGACAACCCACCACGATGCCTCGAGGGCGATCCCGTTGGGGTCATTGAAGTAAATCGAGCGTACAAAGCCGTGGTCGATGACGTCGGTCACCTCGCAGCCGTGTGACTTCAGCCGGGCCTGCAGCTCCTCTAAGGCGTGCTCGTCAGGGAGGTTGAACGATAGGTGATCGAATTGGGCTTTGCGCCGGTCCGGTACCCCAGCCGGCACTTGGAACCGTTCCACGGTGACGCCGCGGTACTCGAAGAACGCCACGGTCTGCTCGTCCCCGAACTCGAAGAAGTAGTGCCGGAACGACTCGTTGCCGAGGTGCGCGACGAGCCGCGCCCCGAGCACCCCGTGCCAGAAGCGCGTGGTGGCGTCCATGTCGTTGGTGATCAGGGCGAGGTGATTGATACCCCGCCAGAAGGGCTTAGCGATCTCGGTCATGGTTGAAGTCTAGAAAAAACGCCAAGCGCGTGCTCGAGTCGCAGGTAGTCGCACTCCCCTGTTCGCTATTCGAGCCGGGCATTACAGTTTGAGCCGGGTCTGTTCCTACTCGAGCGGGGCCACGCCAGCCACGTTGCCGAGGAGGCGTGGTCGCTGATGCGCACCGAGTTGATTGGTCGCGAACAGGAGCTGGCCGCCCTCGTGGAGCACCTCGAGTCGGCTCTCGCTGCACATCCTCGAGTCGTGCTGTGCCGGGGCGAGCCGGGCATCGGCAAGACCCGCATGGCCGAAGAGCTGACCGGGCTGGCGGCGGCGCGGGGGGTTGCAGCCGCGTGGGGCCCGGCCGCGGAGTCAAGCGGCGCGCCCCCGTACTGGCCATGGCGCCAGGTATTGCGCGCGATGTCCGCAAGCGTCGACATCGTCGAGATCGCCGACAAGCTCGGGCTGACCCCCGCCCTGGTGCGGCTCGCGCCTGAAATGTTCGACGCTCCAGCCGGCGATCCGGGCGGTAGCGGCTCGGGCGAGGACCGGTTCCGGCTGTTCGACGCGGTCGCCCGGCTGCTGAGCGAGATCGCCGCGCGCGCACCGGCGCTCATCGTGCTCGACGACGCGCACCGGGCGGACTACGGCTCGTTGTTGCTCCTGCACCACGTGGCGCGCACGCTGGTTCGCGAGCGACTGCTGGTGATGGTCAACCACCGGGACACCGAACCGGTGCCCGACATTCTCGTCACGGGCCTTGCCCGGGAGCCGGTCACCCGGCGGATCGACCTGCGCGGCCTGGCCGCTGCGGCCGTCGGCCAGCAGCTCGCCGCGCTGGTCGGGCGCAGCATCGCAGCGGCACAGGTCACCAGGGTGCACGTGGTCACGGGTGGCAATCCCTTATTCGTCAGCGAGATGGGAAGGGCATTGGCCGACGCAGGCACCGCGGCGTCGCACGTTCCGGTGCCCCTGAGCATCCTGCAGGCGATCCACGAACGGCTGGCTCGGCTCCCGCCGAAGTGCGTGTGGCTACTGCGCGCCGCGTCGATCGTGGGGCGTGAGTTCTCCGTCGAGGTGGTCGCCCGGATGGTGGGTGAGCCCGTGCTCGGCTGCTTGGCTCAGCTCGATGAGGCGGTGGCCGCCGGCCTGGTCGAGTCCGTCGCGACGCCCGGCCAGCACCGATTCGTGCACGTCCTGATCCGGGACGCGATCGAGGCTGGTTTGGGCACAGCCGAGCGGGTACAGCTGCACCGGACGGCGGCCGAAACAGTGGAGAAGTTCTACTCCAGCCGCCTCGAGCCGCATTTGTCGGATCTCGCCCGGCACTGGGCGGCCGCAGCCGTGCTGGGCGATCGCGATCGGGCTACCGGTTGGATCCGGCGGGCCGCGGACGAGGCGGTGCGCAGGCTCGCCTATGAAGAAGGAGTCCGGCTCTACCGGCTCGCGCTCGACGTCGGCAGCGGCAACCTCGACGACCTCGACCGCTGCCGGCTGCTGCTCGCGCTGGGCACCACGCAGGGCCTGTCCGCAGATCACCCTGGCCGGCTGCTTACCTGCCGCAGTGCGGCCGACCTCGCACGTTCGATGGGGCGGCCCGACCTCATCGCTGAGGCCGCACTGATCTTGGACGGTGGCGACGGCGGTGAGGCTGATCGGTTGGTCAGACAGCTGTGCGAGGAGGTCCTGCGGGCCCTCGATCCGCAGTCCTGCGCGCTGCGTGCCAGGGTGGCGGCCGGCCTGGCCCGCGCGTGTATCTATCTGGATGATCCCGATGCTGCCGCGTGGGCCAGCGAGCAGGCACTGGCCGTGGCGAACCAATGCGACGATCGGACCGCAGTGGTGGCGACGTTACAAGCGCGCCAGCTCGTGCGCAGCGGTCCGGATGGAACCGACGAACGGTTCGGCCTAGCCGCACAGATGCTGGAGATCGGCCGGGAAGCCGCTGACCCCGAGACGCAGATGTGGGCCCACCTCTGGCGCATCGATGTGCTGTTCCAGCGCGGCGACCTTGCCGGCGTGAGCCGGGAGCTCGATCCGCTGGCCTGGTGCGTTGACCAGGTGGGCGGGCCGGTCGCCCGCTGGCAACTGCTCCGCTGCCAGGCAGCGCACGCTCAGGCACAGGCACGCTTCGCCGACGCCATTTGGCTGGCGCACGCGGGTTTCACCGAGTTGATCCCGCTGTCGGCGTGGGTCCGCGACGCTGTGTTGGGAATGGCAGGCCGCCACATGGGTTTCGAGGCGAGTGGCGGCATGAAACCCTATGGCCTCGACGGACCTGCCAGTGCCCGGGACTTCTGCCCGGCCTTCGGTGCCATCTATTCGCTCGCGCCGGCGGTTGTACTGATCTCAGCCGGTCGCGACGCCGAGGCGGCCGAGCTCTACCGTGCACTCGGACCGGTCGCCGAGTGGCAGCCGACCACGCACGGGATGACCATCAGTTTCGCGTTCGGCATTGTGGTCGCCGCGGCGATGGACGCTGCGCAGGATGTCGCGGCGCTGCGCGGGCTGCTGTCCCCTTACCGCGGCCACCATGTCGCGGGCGGCGCGGGCGCCGCGGTCTACCTCGGGCCGGTTGAGCTCTACCTCGGCATCGCCGGCCGGCACCTGGGAGCGCTCGACGACGCCGTCGCCGACCTTGACTACGCCCGGCAGGTGTGCGCGGCGAACGGCGCGGCTGGTTATCACGTCGAGGCGCTGTTCGAGCTCGCCGTGGCGCTGGCCCGCCGGGCAGGCGACGGTGATGCGGCGCGGGCCTTCTCGGTGGCCGATGACTGCGCCCGGCGCGCTACGGCTCTGGGCATGCGGCCATTTACGGCCCGCGCCCAGGCACTGATCGATCGGCTCGGTCAAGCGCCGGCGGGGCCGCTGACGCCGCGGGAACGCGAAGTCGCCGAGCTGGTAGCGCAGGGGCTGACCAACCGGCAGATCGCCGCGCGGCTGTGCCTGTCCGAGCGCACCGCGCAGAACCATGTGCAGCACATCCTCACCAAGCTCGGCCTGCTCAACCGAAGCCAGATCGCGGTGTGGATCACCAGCCGCATCTGAGTATGCGGGTTGAGTACTTCGGCGGACGCCGCACCACCGGTTTCTCACTACCGTGTCGAGTCACCTGGAATGTGAGGAGGAACGGTGCCATGTACATCACGGTGATCCACAACATCTCCGACCCGGAAAAGTTTTCGCAAGTGGTGCGCTCGGCCACGACGGCGGGGTTCCCGGAGGGCATCGTCCTGCACTACTCCCACCCGAGCGCAGACGGCACGCGAAGTACCTGTCTGTGGGAGGCGGACACCGTGGACGCCGTGCGCGACGTGGTCGAACCGGCCGTCGGTGAGTTCAGCAACAACGAGTATTTCGAGGTAAACGCGGACCATTCGATCGGGCTGCCGGGCTGAATCGAGCGCACCAGCTCTCGAAGCGGCTGCAAATCCGACGTAACTTCCGGTTTACGGGAGCCTGTCATGACACAGGTAGTGAAAGCTGCTCTGGATGCATTTCGTCGATCGTTTACCGGACAGCTGATCGCGGCACCGGACGCGGATTACGACTCGGCGCGCTCGCTGTGGAACGGTTGCTACGACCGGCGGCCCGCAGCGGTCGCCCGATGCTTGCGCTCAGCCGATGTAGCCGCCGCTATCGCGTTCGCCCGGCAGCAAGATCTGGAGATCTCGGTGCGCAGCGGCGGGCACAGCGTCTGCGGCGTCTCGGCCGCCGATAGCAGCCTGATGATCGATCTGAGCCGGCTACGCGAAGTTGTCGTCGATCCAGCCGCCCGGCGCGCGCGCTGCGGCGGCGGGACCACGGACTTACCGAGAGACGCCGCCAGCATGATCGCCGCCGGCCTGAATGCCCCACCGGCACCGTTCGTACCCGAGCAATACCATTTCACCCCGGGCAACGCGTTGATCATCGCCGGATTCTCCTCGGCCCAGCGGCACAAACAGCTGATCGACCCGATCAGGGCGGCGCTGCCACCGCTGTTCGAATTCGTCACCCCGATGCCGTACACCGCGCTGCAGCAGAGGCTCGACGGCGCCTTCCCTGGGGTGTCCACGCCTACGCCGAGTCGCTTTTCCTCCCCGACCTGCCCGACGAGGCGATCGACGTGCTCACCGAGCACCTCCCAGCCAAAAGTTCCCCCATGTCCGTCGTACCGATCTTCCCGCTGGGCGGTGCTTACCGCGATGTCACCGATAGTGACACGGCGTTCAGCGGTAGCCGGGCAGCCCGGTTCAGCCTCGATCCAGCGGCGGTCGCGCCAAACCCGGAGCTCCTCACCGCCGACCGGGCATGGCTGCATGCCTTGCGGGAGAAACTGGTCCCGTACGCCGACAAGTCGGCCACCTACCTCAACTTCGTCTCCGAATACGACGACGAGCGGATTCGTCACGCTTACGGCCCGGCAAAGTACGAGCGACTGGCGCACATCAAGGCCGGCTACGACCCGGACAACGTGTTCCATCTGAACGCGAATATCAAACCCGCACTTCGATCCCGTCCAGACGGATAATCCGGCAGGAGCAGTCATGGCCGACAACGTCGCAATCGTCGAACGCGCCTATGAAGCGTTGACGCAAGGGGACATCGACACATTCCTCGATACTCTGGATGGACAGGTCGAATGGCACCTGCCGAACATCACCCGCTCTGGCCGGGCAAGGCATTCGTGGTACCGCAGGCGGTTCTCGAAGGTCACCTCGGTCGGCTGGCAGAAATCTATGATGGTTTACGGATCGATCTCCATCGGGTGCTGGTCGAGATGCGGTGCCGCGGCAAGGGAAAGGTAACCGGCCAGGATCTTGACGTGCAGGCTGCGTAGATATGGGATCCCCGTGACGGGAAGTGCGTGCGTTGGCAAGAGTACCTGGACACCTGGCAGCTGACGCGGGAGATGAAACCCACCTAACGATTCCAAGGGGTTGACATGATCGCAACCGTATCGGCTGCGCAATGGCAGCAAAGTCAGGACGCCCTCCGCGATGAGATCCGCCGGGTGACGACCCTGATGCGATCCATCACTGATCCGACAATTCCCGCGGTAGGTGGCTGGGACATCGCTGAAGTCGCCATGCATCTATCGCTGAACTCGATGCTGGTCCTAGGGCAGACACGGCAGGACGTCTCCCGATATAAGACGGTCGTGCCCGGCACAGCCGAGGTGGCCGGCAACTCGGTGATTCCAGACATGTGGGACAACGCCGACATGAATGCGCGCGGGTTGAAATCAGATGCCGAGCGGGATCTGGCCGTTCTGGCGGACCGCATCGAGCAACGGGCGAAGGAGCATCTCGACGAGTGCGCGGGGCACTCGCCCGATGAGCCACGCCAGTGGACGATAGCGGGCACTACGGTGCCTCTCTCGGCCCTGACATGCAACCTGATGAATGAAGCAATGATGCACGGTTACGATATGGCACGTGCCGCCGGGCGCACGTGGAAAATCGAGCGTGCGCATGCGGCTATGGTGATAGAGCAGTTCTTCGTCCCAGTGATGCAGACGTGCGACCCGCAGACGTTTGTCAACGCAGATAAGGCGGCCGGCCTGCGGGCTACTTACCAGGTGCATCTGCGGGGCGGTAGCCGGATCAATTGGATTTTCGACGATGGGTCGCTCACGGTCGAACAGCCGCCGTCTACGCGACCGGTCGACTGCCATATCTCGGCCGATCCCGCAGCGTTTTTCATGGTGTTCTGGCAGCGCCAAAATCAGTGGAACGCAATTGCCAAAGGTCAGCTGCTGGCGTGGGGCCGCAAGCCCTGGCTCGGGCTGAAGTTCAGGTCCCTGATACGAAATCCCTAACCAGCACATTGCACCGGTTTTCGCCCATCGGCCGAGCGACGGCACGCGGAATCTAGCTAATCCCGGTGGCGTGAAGGGTGCTGCATTCGATGACAACTGCCAAGATGAGGTGCGTCTCCACCGGAGCCGAAGCGAGCGTCGCCGATCTACTACTGCGGATCGGCGACGGTGACCCCGCTGCGTGGGAAGAAATCGTGGGTCGATACAGCGAACTCGTTCTCGCGACGGTACGCACGTTCCGACTTCAGGACGCGGATGCGCTCGACGCTATGCAGACGACCTGGCTGCACTTGGCAGAACACGTCCACCAGATCCGCCATCCCGAACGGCTGAGCGGATGGCTAGTCACCACTGCACGCCGGGTATGCCTGCGCATCGTCAACCACGCGAACGATCCATTGAGCTTTTTTGATCCGATGACCGAAACCGTCGCCGATCCCTTGGCCGGGCCCGAGCAGCGCATCATCGATGCCGACAGCACACGGCGGCTGTGGGCTTTCGTCAGCGAGTTATCACCTCGCCGACAGGCGCTGCTCCGGGTGCTGTTCGCTGAACATTCCCGCTCATACACCGATGTGGCCCGGCTCGCCGGAATACCCGCGGGAGGGATCGGACCCACTCGGGCGCGAGCTCTCGCCCAGCTCCGCGACACGTTAACAAAATACGGACTCGGCCCGGCGGCGTGGTAATTGTCGCGATCGTGTCGACGGTTACCAAAGTGGCGAGCACACCGGTCAGCGCGGCTTTGTCCGAGCCCTTTCAGTGATCTCAGCGGGCCCGTAATTCCTGCCGCCTTGACCAATCATGATCACGAACATGAGGAGATCGCGCAGTTGCCGTGGCGGGTGGTCACGGGGAAGGTGAGCTCAGGCGCGGGCGTTGAACCGGGGCGATGGACGAGTTGGACGCCAGGCTGCACCTCCGGGTGCCTGCAGTCGCTGAGGGCGATGCATGAGAGCGCGCTGCTGAGCTCACGGTTCACCTTCTCGCGGCTTGCGAGCTCGGTGCCATTGGCGGGCGTAGCCTAGGTACCCGGACCAGGAGGGCAAGCGCCGATGGGAATCTGTGCACCTGCCACACGATCGCTGCCGCCCAGGCCACGACGTACAGCAGGTGATAGCCCGCGTGCCCGTGCCACGCTGAAGAGCTGAATTGACATTCAGTCTGGGAAGTAGCGGCGACCATCACCTATCACTGCGCTAGCGCCTCGACCCTCGCCGCTGTGACAGTCACAGGAGGTGTGGCTAACCGTGACGTCAACGTCGGCATCCGGTATTGCTGGTTCATGATGAGCTACCCCCATCGCTCACTGCTGGGTGGCCTCGGCGTTCGGCGTCTACGTTCGGTGTGAACTCGAGGAGAAAGGGGGGCTTCGAAGATGCGAGAAGCCTCTAAGTTGGACGCTCGAGCACGCAAGACGATGGCGCTGCTGTACAGGCGCTTGCTAGCGCTTGGTCTGTGGCAGCACATTAGGTCCGTCGAAGGGGCACTGACCACAGGAGCTGGCGGCGCCCACTTCGCAACCCGAGACAACCGAGCTTTCCTGCAGGACTTGCTGGCCACAGGCTGCTTTTGTCGGGATACGCCGGGAGGCGCGATAATGCATCGTGGGCAGGTTTCAGTGCGGGAAGTTACCCGCGGTTCCGGTCTCCACCTGGCGCTTGGCGACGACAACCGCATTTATGTCCACATCGACGCAGTGTCTCCCGTGGCTGGGGCTACCGCGGATGGTGCATGCCGCTACGATCGCGCACGATCTTTATCGCACATGCGTCGAGAGGTGTTTCCTTTCGTCATGCACTTTCACCAGTCCGGGTCTCCGGATAATACAAGACGCCGCCGGGCTCGTTTTAATCTTTATGACGCACAGCGGGCATGGTGCATCGCGGTACAAGCCGGACGTAAAGAAGAGTCTTTGGAAGCAGGGGTAAGGCTGGCTGGCCTTCTCGCGACACAGCGAGAGAGCTCATGGAAACGAGGCCAGAGGCTTTATCAGCAAGCGATTGACTCAGGGCACGAACTTTTTGCACCAGCCGCCGCTTTCGGCCTGGGAATTCTGTTTGAAGAGTTAGAGGAAACGTCTCGGGCACAAGAAGCCTATGCTCAAGCGATCGTGTCGGGTCATCCCGAATTCGCCCCACTCGCCGCTTACAACCTCGGAGTCCTCTTGGAGAGACTTGAACACCTGGACCGCGCGCAGGAGGTCTATGAGCATGCTATCGCATTTGGGCATCCAGAGGTCACCTGCTCGGCCGCGTTGAACCTCGGTGACATGTTGGCCCGGAACGGGGATCACAAGAAAGCTCAGGACAGCTACGAGCTGGTAATCACACTACGCCATCCAGAGTTCGCCTCCTTGGGCGCGCTCAATCTGGCCCGTCTTCATCGAGATCGAGGAGAAAAGGACCTCGCCAGGGCAGCCTACCAGCGGGCTATTGCTATGGGGCCTCCTGAAACAGCCGGGAAGGCCGCCGAAGAGCTTGCCGCTCTGCTCGAGAACGGTGCAGACCACGAGCAAGCCGCGAAAACTCGATCGAAGTTCCTTAGAGAAGGTCCTTAGAGACAGCATGCCGGTGAAGGTGCAGGGAGCGGATTAATGAAGGTTGTCGAGCAGTTGATCAAGCGAATCGAGGACGTGGAGCCTCTTGACCGATTCGCGGACTTCGTGCAAAGGGTCGTATCACGGATCGTTCCGCAGGAATCGGTTCGGAAGGATCTGCTGAGCGGTACCTGGCTAGGTCGCCCGCTGCATCCAGTTCTCACCGATGTTGTCATCGGTAGCTGGGCCAGCGCCTCAGCGCTTGACGTATTGGGTGGCAAGAGGGCAGAACAAGCAGCCGACCTACTTGTCTTTATCGGCACCCTGGGCGCGCTTCCCACTATCGCTGCTGGGCTGTCCGACTGGGCGGAGCTGTGGGGCGCACAGCAACGGGTGGGGTCCGTCCATGCCTTGGGCAACACTACCGCTCTGTCCTTGCAAATCTTTTCCATCAAGGCCCGCCGCAGCGGAAAGCGGAAGAAAGCGTGTCTTTTGTCGCTCACCTCCATGATGATCGCCGGAGCATCCGCCAACCTCGGTGGCTATCTGTCTTTCGTCAAGGGAGTCGGCGTAAATCAGACAGCGTTCGAAACCTGGCCGCAGGAATGGACACCAGTGATCGCAGAGGATGACCTCGCCGAGGACACCCTTACCCACGCACAAGCCGATGGCGTGCACATCATGCTTTACAAAAAAGGCGAACATCTCTACGCCCTATCAGACCGATGCTCTCACCGCGGATGCCCGCTTCACATGGGGCAGGTCAACGATTTAATGCTTGAATGCTCTTGCCATGGAAGCATCTTTCGGCTTTCAGACGGTGAAGTACTAAGAGGACCCGCCACCGTGCCCGCCCCTACCTATGAGGTGCGTTGCCAAAATGGAAAGATCGAGGTCCGCCTTAAAGTCCGCTAAAAATTAGAAGCTCGCCTACATTGGCCGCGATGGTTACTGATCAGTCTTGGCCATGGATCCACGCGAATGATCAGGCTTATAACCTGGTGGTCCGACTGCTGGGAGTAGGTTCGCGGTTCTCGGACAGCGAAACATTCTGGGAAGGCTGGCTGGTCGTTAGCCGCAACGAAAGAAAAGACGCTGGGCGACGGCGTGTCCTTCAAGTCCAGCCAATATAATCGCACCTGCCTGGCGCGCTGGCACGACATCCCCGCTGGGCACACGCTCGACGACGCCGAGCGAGGCTACGTTGTCGAGGCAATTTGCCGGTGGATCGCGGCGCAGTACGTCCCCACCGCCCGCCGTCGTGACGGGATCGGGGCGCCACCGCGGCTAACCGGGCTCGATCCGGTGATCCGGGGTGCGACCGCAGTATGAGTCAAGTGCGATTAGGCGATTAACAGATGCAGGGGCTCGTGGTTCTATCAGTGGATTCGATCATTGGCGAGGAGGTCGAGGTGACTGACTACGCGTTGCGGCTGGGTGATGTCGAGGTGGCGCGCTTACAGGCGATGGCGAGTTGGGCGCACCATGCGGAGTCAGAGCTGTGGCGGCTCGCGGGGATCACCGCTGGAGCGCGGGTCGCCGACATCGGCTGTGGTCCGGGCGCCACGCTGCGCACGATCGCCGATCTCGTCGGCCCCACCGGCGCGGTCAGCGGTGTCGATACCGATGCTCAGGCCATCGACCATGCCACGGCGATGATCTCTCAGGCTGGTTTGGTCCACGCGAGCGTGCAGCGCGCTCGCGCCGAGGCGACCGGATTGGCAGCCTGCTCTTATGACGTGGTCATGCTGCGTCACGTGCTCGCCCACAACGGCGGTCGTGAGCAGGCCATCGTGGAACATCTGACCACGCTGATCCGGCCGGGAGGCTGCCTCTACCTCGCCGACACCGAATTCAGCGCGATCCGGGTCCGACCGGCGGTGGCCGAGTACATCGAGATGAATGAGCGGTATCTCGCCTTCCATACCGCTCGGGGAAACGACCTACATGTCGGGCTACGGCTCGCCGAACTGCTGTCAGCCGCCGGGCTGGAGGTGGTGCTCTATCGCGGACTGTTCTCTATCGAGGTCTGGCGACCTGGATGGCGCGGTTCAGCCTGGGCCGCCCGCGAGGCCATGCTCGCCGCAGGGTTCGCCACGTGCGATGACCTCACCCGATGGCACCAGGCACTCACCCGCCTCGACGCCGCACCCCAGCGACCGACCACGTTTGTGCCCATATTCCTCGCGATCGGCCGCAAGGCTATCCCTCACGGCGAACCCTCATCTCGCGACAATCTCGGGTGAATCACACCGTGCATCCTTGACCAGAAAGCCACGTTGAACCGGGGTATGCGCCGACCGAGTTCACTACATACATTCTGCCACCAGAGTAAGATTAAGGGGACCTGGAGGAAAACCCCGTCAAGGCTTTGCTTCTAACGTGAGACTGGACCCAGCCACGCGGGTCTGAAGCACCGGCGGAGCGTCAGCGGAGCCGGGTTGTTTTTGCCGCTGGTGATCAGGCGGTTGCTGGTTCGATCGTGATGGTGTGGCCGAGGGCCTGGAGTTTGGCGAT
>DATFDO010000283.1:0-2052 GCA_035252045.1 Pseudonocardiaceae bacterium | reverse complement strand
AGCGTCCAGCCGACACGGGACCGCCACCCGGGCTCCGCACCGTCGTACCGACCTTCGGCGTGATACGGCAACTCACGAGGCAGTCCGTCTATCGACGCCAGGTGATGACTTTCTCGCGCACCAGCAGCGGCTTGTCGTCCGGTCCCTTGACGTGCTCGTTGATCCAGATAGGGCGATGGGCTTGTAGGCGTGGGTGCCATTGACGTCGCCAGTGTCCCCGGACAACCCAGCGGTGAGACCACTCGACGCAAACATTCAGCGGGTAATCGAAGCGTGACGGTGCTCGTCCGCATGTGACAGCCCGTGAGGACGCTCCTTTCCGTCATGCTGTCGGGTGTGGTTGGATCATGGTGTGCCAGAGCCGGAGTCGATGTCGCGTGAGGCTCTGATCGCGCTCACGCGGCACCAGGCCGAGGTGATCGCCCGCCAGGATGCCCAGATCACCGTGCTGGCCACCCAACTCGCAGACGTCAGTGAGCGGTTGGAGCAGGCGCTGAAGAGACTGGCGGAGCTGGAGCATCTGCTCTCGCGCAACAGTGACAACTCCTCGATGCCGCCCTCGAAGGACAACGGTCCGGGCCGGACGCCGCCGCGCAAGGAGCGCAGGGCGAAGCCGTCCGGGCGGGCGAAGGGCAAGCAGCCCGGTGCTTCGGGAACCGCGCTGCGCTGGCGCGAAGAGGACGAACTCGACGACCACCAGGACCGCTACCCCGAGGGGGCCTGCAGTTGCGGGGCGGACCTGGCCGAAGCTGCCGACCTGGGGGTCGTGGACCGCTACCAGCGGCACGAGATCCCGCTGGTGTCGGTGACCGTGACGCAGTACGACCAGCATTCGGTGGCCTGTGCCTGTGGGAGAGTCCACACCGCCGACCGGCCCGAGGGTGCGGGTGCCGGCCGCGTGGAGTACGGGCCGAATCTGCGCGCTTACGCGGTGTACCTGCTGGTGGTCCACTTCGTCCCGGTGCACCGCGTGGTGGAGATCCTCAACTCGCTGACCGGCGCCACTCCCTCCGCCGGGTTCGTGCACTCTCTGCTGCGGCGTGCCGCGGGGGTGCTTGCCGCGTGCGACTTCGCGATCCGCACCCTGATCACGCTCGCGTTCGCCATCTGCGCGGACGAGACCCCGCTGAAGGTGGGGCCTGCCACCCCTGCCGAGGGGAAGAAGGAGGCCAAGGGCTACCTGCACGTCGCCTGCACCGAGCTGTACACCCACTTCCTGCTCGGCGACCGCTCGATGCGTACCTTCCGGCAGACGGTGCTGGCCGACCTCGAACCCGGCGCGGTCGCCGTCCATGACCGCTACCAGAACTACGACAGCGCCCAACTGGGCGGCCTGAACCACCAGCTGTGCCTGGCCCACGTCCTGCGCGACCTCAACGGCGCGGCCGAGCTCTACCCCGACGACACCTGGCCCACCCAGCTGGCCGACGAACTGCGCGAGCTGATCCACCGCGCCAACCAGGCCCGGACGCGCGGCCAGACCTCGCTACCCGCCCGGGTCAAGGACCTGGGCCTCCGCGGCCTGCGCGCCGCGGTCCGCATCGGCCTCGGGCACACCGAGCACCTGGATGACGACCGGCCCGGCGCCCGCAAGACCCGCCTGCTGCTGGAAGCCTTCCGTGAGCGCGAGGACGACTTCCTGCGCTTCACCACCGACCTGCGCATCCCACCCACCTCCAACCAGGCAGAACGCGACCTGCGGCCCTCGAAGATCCAGGAGAACATCTCCGGCCGGCTCACCGACCTGGAGCGAGCCAAGGACCGCTACCTGATCCGCGGTGTGCTCTCCACCGCCACCAAGCACGCGGTCAACCCCCTCACCGTGCTCCGGGACGCGTTCACCGGAACCACCTGGCTCCCACCCGCAGCCCGCGCCTGACACCCCGCCAGCCGATGACCGCCCATGGTCACCGGCCGTCACCACACGCCCGAATCCATCACCCAGCGCGCACCGGCTGAATGTTTACAGCCTGAGGCCTCCGGGTCCAGGTAGGCGGGACGTGTGGTCGTTTCCCCGTCAATTACACCGTGCCGGTCGCGCCACCGCCGATA
>DATFDO010000282.1:0-3012 GCA_035252045.1 Pseudonocardiaceae bacterium | reverse complement strand
CTGAGCCGGATTCACCGATCGGAACTGCCCACCCGGTGCCCCGCCTACCTCGTTCCCCGCGATCACTGACGCGACGCTTCGGCCCATCGGCTACATCCCATCCTGTCCGCACCTTATTCCTCCACCAAGGCTTACCAGCCGATCGCGGATTTGGTTAGCCGTCGCCCAGGACCGGATCGCGCCCGGGGATGCTGGGGTGGTGCCGAGCTGGCTATAGGTGACGCTCCACGTGTAGATGCCGTCGCCGCCCGTCGGTTGACTGCCGCATCGGTGCTGCTATCCGCGACGGTGCCGGTATACACGGTGGTGCCGTCCGGCTGCTTAGCCTGCTGCAGGCCGGTGGCGAGGGCCAGGATCTGGCAGCGGTTACGACGGGCCTGTCTCCGGGTCAGGTGCTACATGCCGGTCCTGTACGGGGTGCGCTTTGTGCCGTCCGCGGGTGCGGTGGTCTCCCGGTTCCCGCTAATGCACTCGTTTCCCATTTTGGCGGTGGATCCGGCTTTCGTGGTTGATCCGGGCAGCTATCGTTGCCCTTTTCCACCGCAGAAGCCATATCCACCGCGACAACTTTCGTATTGTGGAATCTGTATGCGAGAATTGTTGCTGGCGTGGGCAGACGGGCAGGCGGGCCAGGAGTTCGCCCGCGGCGGATGCCCCGCGACCCGGTAGGACGGGCTCGACGCAGTCAGCGGGCGCGTTCACGACTGCCAGCCGTTGCGCAAAATGCGCCGCTGAATCGGGACCTTAGGGGGCGCGCCGAGCAGTGCGGACTTCGGCAGAGACCGGCGGATAACCCATGGAGATCCGCGCGGTGAATCCGTCCCGCTGCGCTTCGGGCAGCGGATACGTGCCCACCATCTCCATCGGGTTCTGCGTCGCGACGACCATGAATGGCGCCTCGAGCTGGTATGTGTTCCCGTCCACCGTCACCTGCCGCTCTTCCATGCACTCGAGCAGGGCAGACTGCGTCTTGGCTGCTGAACAGGCAGGTGGTGATCGGCCATTCGCTATTTGCCGAGCACTTCGCCGTCCGGGACGTGACGCGGACCGGTTACCCGCACGTCGCCTATGGCCACCACGTTTGCACCGAAGGTGACGTCGCCTTCGACGTCGAACCGGTGGCAGCGGCGCAATGACGGCGGCCCAGCGGGGAACCGCTGGTCGAAATCGGTCAGCAGCTTGTAATAGGTCTCATCCAGCGTCACGACAGGCTCCTGGCCGTCGAAGGTGGGTCTCATCTGCCCGTCGCGGGTGAGCTCGTAGGCGTCGGAACGCACCAGGAGCAGGTCGTCGGTGGTCTTCACCGGAGCGAACCGGGAGCGGGGAACACCGATGGCCCGGGCACCGGGGATCGAACCGATCGCCGCACCCATCGCGGACTCGAGCTGGATCACCGGGGTGCTTTGCGGGTCGCGCGGATCGACGGTCTTGCGATTGACGATCAGCGGCAGGTCCGGCGCCGCCGGATCGGCGGCCTGCAGATCCTTGAGCGCGCGCAGGTCGATCCAGATGTTGTTGGTGTTGTACCAGCGCCAGCGTTTAACGTCGGTGAACGAGGCGTCGCCGTCCGGCACCTGTGCCGTCTCTCGCAGCACCAGCCGGTCCTGATAGCAGGCGAGATGGCCGCCCTTACGGTCGGCCGGCGTGCCGCGCACCGCCTCCAGCGCGAACGGCACCTGGCCCGCGGCCAGCCATGCGGCGACCCGGACATCGGCGAGCGCGCCGAGATTGTCGGAGTTGGAGACGAAGGCGTAACGCAGCCCCGCGCCGAGCAGGGCGTCCAGCGTTCCGGACTCCGCCAGCGCGGGATAGATGTCACCGTGCCCGGGCGGGCACCACTCCAGCTCCGGATCGGCCGGCCAGTGCACCGGCCGAAAATCGCCGGCACCGATCTTGGGCTCGAGTCCCTGGAGAAAGTCCGGTGGCAGGCCCGGCATGCTCAGGTCCTCGTAGCGGTGCAGCACTTTCAGTGAGGGGTCCCGGGTGACCGCGGAATTCATCAGCACGAGCGGCAGCCGGGCACTGTGCCGCTCACGAAGGGCCAGCACTTGCCTGGCCAGGACGTCGAGGAAGCTTGCGCCAGGCCTGACCTCGAGCAGCGACTTCGGGCCCGACAGGCCCATGCTGGTGCCCAGCCCGCCGTTGAGCTTGACGATCACGAGCCGGTCCAGCACGTCATGAGCCTGACTGGGTGACGGTTCAGGCAGCTCGTCCAGGCGCGGCAGGCTCGCCAGTGGCTCCAGGACCTCGCTGGGCAGGAGTCCGGCGTCCCGCTCGCCCAGTTGCCGCAGACGCCTGCGCAGGGAGGCCAGTTCGGCGCCGTGAATGCCGCCGGCCTCAGCCTTGGCCACAACGGCGGCGACATAGCCGGGCGTATTCATGCTCCGATCCTCCGATCAGCGGCCAGGCAGCGCACCCGGCCGACGCATGCGGTACCCCGAGGGCACCGTGGCACACCCAGATACCACGGTGACTTGCTGCGGTGATCGACAGGGCAGGCGCAGGCAGGCGGTGCGGGTGCAGGTGGCCTGGGCGTGTGGCGGAAATCTCTTGAATCTGATTGCTGCGCCGGGAGACGCTTAATGGCATGACCGTGCATCTGACGCACTGGGGAACATTCGAGGCTGTCAGCGATGGTGAGCGGCTGACTGAGGTGCGTCCGTGGCGCGGGGACCCGGAGCCGATGCCGCTGATCGGCAACGTCGCCTCCGCGCAGCATCACCCCGCCCGCGTGACGCAGCCGCACGTGCGCAAGGGCTGGCTGGACCACGGGCCGGGCGCGCCCGGCTGCGCTGCAAGGGGCCGTGGCACCGAGCCGTTTGTGCCGGTTTCGTGGGACACCGCGCTCGACCTGCTATCCGGGGAACTGCGGCGGGTCTACCGCGACCACGGGGCCGAAGCGGTATACGGCGGCTCGTACGGCTGGGCCAGCGCGGGCCGGTTCCACCACGCGCAGAGCCAGGTGCACCGGTTCCTGAACTGCCTCGGCGGCTACGTGCGGCACGTCAACAG
>DATFDO010000281.1:0-4517 GCA_035252045.1 Pseudonocardiaceae bacterium | reverse complement strand
ATCTCGTCGGTGGAAATATCGTCGCGCAGTTTGGGATTGTTCTCCGGATGCTGTGTGTCCCAAGGCAGGTCCTCGCCCGCCAGTTGCCGCCGGATCAACTCCGGATCTTCAGTGAGAAAAAGTACGCGCCCCTGCAGGCGCACCTTATCGGGACGTTTTTCAATCTTGCGTTCCAACAGTGACTGGTTCACACGATTCCTCGGACTGCATTCAGGAATGTAATTTCATCTGTCGTTCTGAGCGAAGCGAAGGATCCGTGCATTTCCGCAAACGGCAAGTGCCCACGGTGCCCAGAACAACCCCACAGCCCATTTTACCGCCTAATTCCGCCCTCTCGCGTACTCCACCGGGCTCGGCAGCGCCTCCAGCCCGCGTCCAGCAAAGATTGCCTCGAATTCCCGCATGAGCGCCTCGTGCACCAGGCCATTCGTCGCCAGCGTCTCCCGACTCGCAATTTGAAATGGGCCGCCGCGCATGTCGGTCACCCGCCCGCCGGATTCTTCCACCAGCAGCACGCCTGCCGCGGTATCCCACGGATTCAGGTTGAATTCCCAGAACGCCTCGTAGCGGCCCGAGGCCACGTAGCACAGGTCCAGCGCCGCCGACCCCGCCCGGCGCAAGTCCCGGATCTCGGGCAGCATGCCGGCAACCATGGCCGCCTGCCGCGCACGCCGTTCGGGCCGGTAGGAGAACCCGGTGCCGATCAGCGACAGCTCCAGCTGGGTGGCGTCGCTGGCCTGCACGGCAACTCCGTCGCAGTCCGCGCCACCGCCTCGTGCTGCGCTCCACAGCCGGCCGGCCGCGGGCTGACCCACCGCCGCCGCCAGCGACTGCCCGTCCAGTTGCACCGCGACCGAGACCGCGTACCAGGGCAGCCCGTAGAGGTAATTCACCGTGCCGTCGATGGGGTCGACCACCCAGCACAGTTGCCCTGCCGGCGAGCCGGCTCCGCCCTCCTCCTCGCCCAGCACCGGCTCGCCCGGCCGCCACTGGGCCAGCAACCGCCGGGCCAGCCGTTCGGCCGCGGTGTCCGCAGCGGTGACCACGTCAGTGGCACTGGTCTTGGTGTGCACCTGCCCGGCACCCTGCGCCCGCATCCGGACGATGAAGTCACCCACCTGCTGGGCTACCGCCACGGCCGTGGCCCGCAACTGCTCGACATCCTGGACGTCACTGCCATCCCTGCGCATCGACCCATCCGACCACAGCCTGGCAGGCAAATCCCGGCTAGGGTCTGATCTCAACGGTCGCCTAGCGGCCGGTCAGACCAGATCAGAGAGGGCCCAGAGAGGACACGGATGGCCAGGACACCCGGGTTCGGGGTGGACGTCGGCGGGTCCGGCATCAAAGGCTGCACGGTCGACTTGCGCACCGGGTCGTTGGACGACGAGCGGGTCCGCATCCTCACCCCGCAGCCCGCCACCCCGGTCGCGGTAGCGGAGGTGGTCGCCACCATCACTGGTGAGTTCGGCTGGCACGGTCCGATGGGTGTCACCCTGCCCAGCGTTCTCAAACGGGGCATCGCGTTGACTGCGGCACACCTGGACCCGTCGTGGAAGGGCCTGAACGCGAACAGCCTGCTGTCCGAGTACTGCCAGGTTCCGGTCGTGGTGCTCAACGACGCCGACGCGGCAGGGTTGGCCGAGATGCGCTTCGGTGCCGGTCGCGACTCCGATGGTGTGGTCCTGTTGCTCACCTTCGGGACCGGCATCGGCAGCGCGCTGTTCGTCGACGGGGAGCTGGTCCCCAACACCGAGCTGGGTCACCTCCAGGTCGACGGCGCCGACGCCGAACTTCGCGCTGCCGCGGCGGTCCGGGACGATGAAGCCCTGTCCTGGATGGACTGGGCTGCCCGAGTGTCCCGTTACCTGCAAGCTCTCGAGAATCTGCTCTGGCCGGATTTGATCATCGCAGGTGGCGGCGTCAGCAAGAAGGCCGATAAGTGGTTGCCTCTACTGGAGTGCCGGACTCCCGTGGTGGCGGCGGCATTGCGCAACGATGCCGGCATCGTCGGAGCTGCGGCGGCCGCAGCTGAGGGACGCGTGCGGTAGTCGCCGCGATACTGCGCCCCCGTGCGCGATAGTCGTCGTTACAATGCAGAGTCGTACACTGGAACGTGGCACCGTCCCCGAGCACCCTGGATCGCACCGCCGTGAATGTCGGCACTGCTCCAGCGGCGGGCTCGCCGACGCTGACCCGATATCCGCACCGCGCCCGAACACCGACTGTTCCGAAAGGCCGTCCGTGGCAGCCGCAGAACCCGCATCCCGTCGCGCCGCGAATTCCGGGACCGAAAAGAAGCCTTCCGCCCGCAATGGCGTAATCAGTGACACCGACCTGAGCGCCGTTGCATCCGGTCCCACCGCGAAAGACAGCACCAGCGCGACGACCCGCACCCGCAGCGGCGGTGCGAAAGCACGCGCGAAAGCCCCCGCCGGTACCGCTAAGGCGGGCGCCAAGACGCCCACCTCCCCTAAGCCCGCAGGGGATCCCGCGCTCGATGAGGGGATCGACTCCGAAGTCGACCCCGCAATCGACACGGAGCTCGACGGCCCGCCCGACATCGACAGTGGCCCGGGTGTGGAGGATCTCGCCGACGTCGAGGTCGAGGTCGACGAGATCACCGTGGAGCCGGAGGAGGCGGAGCCCACCGGCCCCGGCGCGGAGGACTTCGTCTGGGACGAGGAGGAATCCGAGGCCCTGCGCCAAGCCCGCAAAGACGCCGAACTCACCGCCTCGGCCGATTCCGTCCGCGCATATCTCAAGCAGATCGGTAAGGTCGCGCTGCTCAACGCGGAGGAGGAGGTGGAACTCGCCAAGCGCATCGAGGCGGGGCTCTATGCCGCCGAACGGGTACGCAGAACCGAGGATTCCACCGAAAAGATGTCGCCCCAGCTGCGCCGCGATCTGCGCTGGATCGTCCGCGACGGCGAACGCGCCAAGAACCACCTGCTGGAAGCCAATCTTCGCCTCGTCGTCTCGCTGGCCAAGCGTTACACGGGCCGGGGCATGGCTTTTCTGGATCTGATCCAGGAAGGCAATCTGGGTCTGATCCGTGCCGTGGAGAAATTCGACTACACCAAGGGTTACAAGTTCTCCACCTACGCCACCTGGTGGATCCGCCAGGCCATCACCCGGGCCATGGCTGACCAGGCCCGCACCATCCGCATCCCGGTGCACATGGTCGAGGTGATCAACAAGCTGGGTCGAATCCAGCGCGAGCTGCTGCAAGACCTGGGCCGTGAGCCCACCCCTGAGGAACTCGCCAAGGAAATGGACATCACCCCGGAGAAGGTGCTGGAAATCCAGCAGTACGCCCGGGAACCCATCTCACTGGACCAGACCATCGGCGACGAGGGCGACTCCCAGCTCGGTGACTTCATCGAGGACTCCGAGGCCGTGGTCGCGGTGGACGCGGTCTCGTTCACGCTGCTCCAGGACCAACTGCAGTCCGTGCTGGCCACCCTGTCGGAGCGGGAAGCCGGTGTGGTGCGGCTGCGGTTCGGCCTCACCGACGGCCAGCCACGCACCCTCGATGAGATCGGCCAGGTTTACGGCGTCACCCGGGAACGCATCCGGCAGATCGAGTCCAAGACCATGTCCAAATTGCGCCACCCGTCCCGCTCCCAGGTTCTGCGCGACTACCTCGACTAGTCGGTAACTCTTCAAGCGCCACCAACTCCCGTCACTGGGGTCTTCAACGACCACCAACCCAGCGTCTGCAAGCCGCGTTCGAGTGCCTGCCGGGCCACCGGGAGGAACTCCGCCGTGGTGAGCCGGCCAGCGCCCTCGGGTAGCGTGCCGAGCAGCGGGACCCCCGTGACGGCGGGTAGGTCGGCGAGATTGCACCGTGCCGCCAGGTCGGGCTCCGCGGGCCAGGCGCCGATCACGATCCCGGCACAGCTTAGGCCGCGGGTGCGCAGTGCCTCGGCGGTCAGCGCGGTGTGGTTGAGCGTGCCGAGTCCAGCGGCGACCACCACGAGCACCGGAGCTGCCGTGGCGGCGGCGACATCAGCCAACGTGCCGCCAGCACCGTCTAGGGGTACCAGTAAGCCCCCAGTGCCCTCGAGCAGCACCAGGTCATGCCCGGCGGCAAGGTCCTGGATGGCCGAAGCGGCCATGGCCGGCGTCACGGGGGCCAGGCCAGCGCGGCGGGCCGCCGTCGCCGGGGCCAACGGCTCCGGGTAGCGGGCCAGCTCACGGCAGGTGAGGGGGGAACCCACCAGGCGGCGTACCTCCTCGACGTCACCAGGCTGGCCCGCGCCGACGCCGGTCTGGGTGACTTTCACCACCGCCACCCGACGCCCGGACGCCACCGCGACAGCGGCGATGGCCGCAGTCACCACCGTCTTGCCGACCTCGGTCGACGTTCCGGTTACCACCAACACGGTCACCGGATCGCCGCCGCGGCCAGCACCGCAGGCAGTACCTGCGTCACATGCGCCAGATCTGGAGCGGTCAACGCCGCATGAGCCGTCAGCCGTAACCGGCAGGTGCCCGCAGGCACCGCAGGCGGG
>DATFDO010000280.1:0-3050 GCA_035252045.1 Pseudonocardiaceae bacterium | reverse complement strand
TGTATTGACTTCATCTGATCGTACACGTCACAATCAGATGATCCTATTCCAAGGCGCAGGATTGTCAGTCCGGCCCCACACTTGGGTGACATGAGCAGGTCAAGCACCTCAGATCTCTTTGCACTACCCAGCCCACGATCGCCACGCAGCAGCGTGGCTCGCTGGAATGCTTGAGAATATCCAAACCCATGGATCTGCTGGAATTTCGTGCGAAAATCAACAGCCGCCTTGATCCCGCCGCCCATTCTAAGATCACCTTCCTGCTGGATTTCCGGAAAGTCCGCACTCTGCGAGCGAGCCCCGACATCGAGATCATCATGTCCTGACGTCAGGATCTCTCGAATGCAACTCAATTGAAGGCACAAAGGCCAGTTCGCCGCTTTCTGAAACTCGCATTAATTATGCTAATCCTGAGTCCAAGAGCATGTCAACGGACTCGTGTTCGGTTTTGTGGTGGCCTGAGGATTCCCGGCTGACGCGGGTGACGACGGCGGTGCCCGTGGTGTGGGTGATTTGCCGGTGACGGGGTGATACGCATCAAACGCCAGCGCGAAACTCGCGTCCCTGTCGTGCGGCACGAACTTCACCGGGGTTCTGGCATCTTCCAGGTCCATCTGAGCGTGACGGGCGTGTTCGGGTTACCGCGGCTGCTGCCGGTAAGCGACCGGGATAAGGACGTGGAGATCCTGTTCCAGCCGCATCCCCCGGCACGCTGTTGGTCACCCTCGCTGGCCGGCACCGGCTCGGCCGTGAGGGGGCGCTGACCGCGCCAGGCGCCGGCTGGCGTGACAGACCGACGCCCGCTTCCCCCCTGCCGTCAGCGCGGGCCCGGGTATTCCGCGGCCGCTGAGGCAGCGCAACGGCTCCGTTCGGGATAAAAGATCCAGAGCTTTAGCCGGAACGGACCGTGGCGCCTGTGCAGACCCCAGCCCTCCTCCGTCAGGGGCGGACCGGCACCGCGGAGATCAAGCGCGGGCGCCAAGCTCGCGGCCGGACCTGACGCCGGGCCCAGGAGGCCCCGTCATAGGGGTCGTGGCGGACGGCCGCGTGCTGGTGCGCGAGCGGTACGGCCTGGAGGTGGTGGCGCTGTCCGGCGGCGTCTTCCAGAACGTGCTCCTGCTGGAGCGGGCGGTCAGCGCGCTGGAGGCGCGCGGGTTCTGTGTTCTCGTGCACTCGCGCGTGCCGTGCAACGACGGCGGGATCAGCCTGGGCCAGGCGGTCGTCGCGACGGTCGCGCCTCCACGCTGGCGCGGGCGGAGCTGGTGCGGCCGGTGCCACGAGTGATGGTGGTTCATCCACCACTTGGATGAGGGTGATATCCGGCCCTGTACTGGTCGAAAACGCGCAGACCCATGCCCTTGCCCTGGCGGCTGCAGCCGGTGTTGTAGTGGCCGGTCTGCTCGGACAGAACCTGTGGGTGCCGGAAATAGTGTCACCTCATGCGACCTGGGCATATCCGTGGGACATCACCAAGATTGAGGCCCTCCGCGGCCTCTTCAACGAAAACCCTGGATGCCACCCGTTATCGAACCTGCGCTATCCGGATAACCGCACCGCCTCACCCGTTCCACAGCAATGCTCTGACGCCTACTGAACAGCTACCGCCAGACGCTCAGCCGCTGGCAGACCGGTGCGACCCGCCGCATCAACGGTAAGAATCTTGTGGCTTGCAGGCCGTGGCGGCTGATGATCGAATTAAATGCGGCTACATTACTCAATCGCTAGGAAGGGTCAATTTACGAGCGGCCCCCACTCGCACAACTGCAGCCATTTTCCGGAACTAACGCCGGGCAAATGCTTGACCGGGCGGCGTACGCCAGCGTCGGCCCGGCATCATCCAGGCGCCCGCAAGAGTGCGCTGAAGCCCGTATCCCGGTATGCCGTCCGCATCCCACGACCAGGGAGATGACCCATGACGCAAGCCTTCACCAGCCGCCCGCGAGCCCGCGCGGTCCTCGCCACAGCCCTGACCGCCACCGCAGCCCTGCTGTTCATGCCCGGGCTGGTTCCGCGTGCGGCTGCCACCGTCATCGACGTGCAGTGCTCGGGAACCTTCGTGCGTGACTTCACCCCGCCGGTCATGACGACCGCGCAGCCGGTCGCCGTGACCGAGACCGACAGCTATAGCCTGTGCGTGACCGGGCCCGCGGGGACCGGCACCATCACCACCACCCTCGTCCTGTCCTGCGTCAACCTCACCGCCCTGCCGCCGCAGACCGAGACCATCACCTGGACCGGCGGGCAGACCAGCACTATCACCTGGGCCACCCCGGTCGCCGCCGGGCAGACCGTGGTCTTCACCGGAGCCGTCACCGCCGGACCCTACCAAGGCGACACCGCCGTCAAAGTTACCTCCGGCATCAGCTACCTGGGCACTGTCCTGCCCTGCCTGCTCGGCAGCCCGATCAGCCAGACCACCGGACTCGACGACAGCCTCACCCTGACCGGGACATAACCGCTGCGGCAGTGACGCCGCCTCCAGGCGCATCACGCACCACCCCGCACGCCGGTCACTGCGGGGTGGTTAGCGGATGATGGTGATACCGCGGGGGGCGGAGAATCCGGTGGCGAAGCCGGTGACGGTGCTGGTGGCGGTGTCGATGACGGAGACGGTGTTGCCGGCCTGGTTGGTGACGTAGGCGGTGGTGTCAGCCGGGTTGACGGCGACGTTGAGCGGCATCGCGCCGACGGGAATGGTCGCGGTAACCGTGCCGGCAGTGGTGCTGATCACCGAGATGCTGTTGCCGCCGTTGTTGACGACGTAGGCGGTGGTCCCGTCCGGGGTGAACGCGACGGCGCTGGGATGGTCACCGACCGGGATCGTGCCGGTGACGGCGTTGGTGGCGGTGCTGATCACCGAGACGTTGGCGGTGCCGTTGTTGGCGACGTAGACCCGGCTGCCGTCCGGGCTCATCGCCAGGCCGGCCGGGAACGTGCCGGTCAGCCCGATCGTCGCGGTCACCGTGTTGGTGGCGGTGCTGATCGCGTAGACCACGCCTTCGGTGTGGTCGGCGACGTACAAGGTGGCGCCGTCAGGGGTGACGGCGGAG
>DATFDO010000279.1:0-7247 GCA_035252045.1 Pseudonocardiaceae bacterium | reverse complement strand
CGCTGCCGGTGCGGGTCGTGCTCGTCGCGGTCGACGAAATCGAGCACAACGAGGCCGTCAGCCAACCGCAGAGCGGTCTCCACCGAGTCGGTGAGTCGCTGCTTGGCGCTGTCCTTGACTGACAACCGGTCGACCACCACGGAGATGTGGTGCTTGTCCTGCTTCTTGAGCTTGGGCACCTCGGTGAGGAGGTAGACGGTGCCGTCGACGAGGACCCGGGAGTACCCCTGGGACTGCAACTCTGCGAGCAGGTCGACGAACTCGCCCTTGCGGGTGCGCACCACCGGGGCCAGCACCTGGAATCGGGTGCCAGGCTGCAGTGCGAGTACCTGGTCGACGATCTGCTGGGGGGTCTGCCGGGAGATGGGTTCGCCGCAGATCGGGCAGTGCGGCTCGCCGGCGCGGGCGTAGAGCAGCCGGAGGTAGTCGTGCACTTCGGTGATGGTGCCGACGGTGGAGCGCGGGTTGCGGCTGGTGGACTTCTGGTCGATCGACACCGCAGGCGATAGGCCCTCGATGAAGTCGACGTCGGGCTTGTCCATCTGGCCGAGGAACTGGCGGGCGTAGGCTGACAGCGATTCGACGTACCGGCGCTGGCCTTCGGCGAAGATGGTGTCGAACGCCAGGCTGGACTTGCCGGACCCGGACAGCCCGGCGAACACGATGAGGCTGTCGCGGGGCAGGTCGAGGTCGACACTGCGCAGGTTGTGCTCCCGCGCGCCCCGCACGACAAGTCGGTCAGCCACTGTGGTCCCTTCGCCAGACAGCCCAGCCCATGCTAGGCGCCCGGTCCGACAACCGCGGTCTCGCGGTTGGGCTGTAGTGCGCGTTACGGTCGGTGATGTGGACATTCTCGAGGATTACACCGGCGCGGTGGTGCCCGGCGGATCGGCGCAGCGGCGAACGCTGGCCGCCCTGACCGTCACCAAGCTCTCGGTGGGGCCGATGGACAACAACGCATACTTGCTGACTTGCCGCGACACCGGCGAGGCGCTACTGATCGACGCGGCCAACGAGGCCGATCGGCTGATGGACCTGCTGGGCCATGGCCCGGACCGGCCCGATCTCCGGACGATCGTCACCACCCACCGCCACGCGGATCACTGGCAGGCCCTCGGGGCGCTCGCCGGTGCGACGGGCGCGCGCACCGTCGCACACCCGATCGACGCGCCGCAGTTACCGGTGCCACCGGATCAGCTCGTCGACCATGGCGACACCGTGGCCGTCGGCCACATCTGGCTCGACGTGATCCACTTGCGGGGACACACGCCGGGTTCGATCGCCCTGCTGCACCGGGACGCCGACGGCACCCCGCATCTGTTCACGGGCGACGCGCTGTTTCCCGGTGGGCCCGGACGGACCACAAACCCGGCGGATTTCCGCTCGCTGATGGATGACTTGGAGTCCCGGGTGTTCGACCAGCTCCCCGACGAGACGTGGTTCTACCCCGGACACGGCAATGACTCCACTCTCGGTGCGGAGCGCCCCCACCTCGGAGATTGGCGAGCACGGGGCTGGTAGACGGGGTCGAGCGGCCATGGGACCACTAACCACGCGGCCAGACGACCAATGAAAGTGATCGAGCTGTGGCCGTTCGCAGGGAGATCAGCGGCGCACCCGTTACCTGCCGCGGCGGTCGGCATCCACTCCGGGCTTCTTGGCCACCCCGCTACCCGGACCGGGCGGATCGACCGGGGCCGGAGGTGCCTTCGCGACGACCAGGTCGACGGTGCTGCCCGGCCGGACCGCGGTACCCGCGTTCGGAGTGGTGCGCAGCACCGTCCCCGCCGGCTGGTCCTTCGACACTTCCTCCGTCACCGACCCCACCGACAGCCCGTCAGCACGCAGCATCCCCGCCGCCCGCGCCTGGTCCTTACCCACCACATCGGGCACCTTCACTTGGTCAGCTCGCTTGGCGATGACCAGGTCGACCGAGGTGCCGGGCGCGACCGCAGTACCCGCTTTGGGGTTGGTCCACAGCACCGTCCCGGCCCGCTGGTTCGACACCTGCTCGGTCACCGACCCCACTGACAACCCGTTATCGGCCAACTCCCGCGCTGCCCGCGCCCGGTCCTCCCCGACCACGTCGGGCATCTGCCGTAACTGCGGACCCGGGGGCGGTTGCACCACAACCGGTGGCGGTGGTTGCACCACAACCGGCGGCGGCACCACGACCGGAGCGGGCACCACGACTGGAGCCGGTTGGGCAGCAGGCGCCGGAACCACCACCACGGTCGGTTTCGGGGCCGGCGCGGGCGCAGCGACTGGAGGCGCTGGAGGTACCTGCGGGGCAGGCGGCGCTTCCGCAGTCCCGGCGGACTTAGCGGCAGGTGCCGAGATGGCCAGCACAAGACTCACACCAGCACCTTGATCAAGCGCCACTCCTTTCGCTGGATCGGTCCGCAGCACGGTGCCCACCGGCTGGTCGGAAACCTCGTCGACGGTCGTGCGCACGGTCAGCCCGATGTTTTTGAGCAACGCCTCTGCCTGGACCCGGGGCAGGCCGGCGAGCGCCGGGACCTCGACCGGCGATCGTCCCTGGGACGCCCATACGACGACGACAACAAGGAGCGTCACAATGGCAAAAACAAGTCCGCCGAACACGGCATGGTCAGGATTCACCGGCAACCGGTAAGACGCCCGCCGCTGCTCGCCAGCAGGCCGTCGCTCAAGCATGGTTGGCCCCCATCACAACATTCCTGCGATGGCGCGAGACCTCCCGCCAGTCCGCGCCGATAATGTGTGATCGCAATGGGGAGCCAGCCGAGTACTCACCGATAAGAACATCACCTGAACGGCGTAAGCCAGGTCGTGGAGGAGGTTTCGCTGATGCGTCCCATCCGTGCGCAGACCGTGCTCGTCACCGGCGCCACCGACGGGCTCGGTAAGGCGGTGGCCACCGAACTCACCCGGCTCGGCGCCACCGTGCTGGTGCATGGCCGCGACGACACCCGCGGCCACGCCACGCTCACCGAGATCGCCAAGGTCACCGGTAAAGACCGGCTCCGCTGGTACCGGGCTGACCTCGCGGATCTCGATCAGGTCCGCCGGCTGGCCACCACTGTTGCGGCCGATGCCCCACGGCTGGACGCACTGATCAGCAACGCTGGGATCGGCGGCGAATATCCGGTCGGCGGACGGCAGGAGAGCGCGGACGGCATCGAGCTGCGATTCGCGGTCAACTACCTCGCTGGATTCCTGCTCATCCGGTTGCTGCTACCCACCCTGCGAGCCTCCGCACCGGCCAGAATCGTGCAGGTCAGTTCTGCCGGCCAGGCGCCGATCGACTTCGACGACGTCATGCTCACCCGCTCCTACAGCAGCGGCCAGGCTTACTGCCAGAGCAAGCTCGCGCAGATCATGTTCACCTTCGATCTCGCCGAAGAACTGGCCGGCACCGGCGTCACCGCCACCGCGTTGCACCCGGCCACGTACATGCCCACCAAGATGGTCGCCACTCCGATCAGCACGCTGAAATCCGGAGTCGATGCCACCGTCCGGCTCGTCCTCGATCGGGCCCTGGACGGAGTGAGCGGCCGCTACTACAACGGCCAGCGTCAAGCGCACCCGCACCGGCAAGCCTACGATCCGGCCGCCCGCGCCCGCCTGCGGGCGCTCTCGGAGCAGCTGACCGGACTCAGCGATGGAGTTCGCCAATGACGGACCGACGTTTGCAGATTTTCGTTCTCTCTGGGTCGCTGCGGAGCGAGTCGTTGAATACGCGTCTGGCCAGGCTGGCCGCGAGCACGATCGAGCGAAACGGTGGCAGCGTGGACCTCGCCACGTTGGCCGAGTTCGACGCGCCGAGCTACAGCCAGGATGCTCAGGACAGTTCCGGCATCCCAGACGGCCCCGCGCGGCTTCGGCAACGGCTGGAAGCCGCGGATGCGTTCGTCATCGCCGCGCCGGAGTACAACGCATCCATGCCGGGCGGACTGAAGAATGCAATCGACTGGGTATCGCGCTACCGGCCACAACCATTTCATCAGCGGCACGGCATGGTGATGTCAGCATCGCCGTCCATGAGCGGCGGTAACCGCGGGCTGTGGGCGCTGCGAATACCGTTGGAGCATCTCGGGGCGAGAATCTATCCGGATATGTTCTCCCTCGCGCAGGCTCATCAAGCGTTCGATGAATCCGGTCAGATCGCAAGCTCGCAGCTGACTGAATTCTTCGAGAACACGATTTCCGGATTCATGGATCTCGCTGAGGCGAGCAAGCACTACCCGTGCATGAAAACCGCCTGGATCGAATACCTCGGTGAACGGCTCGAACCTGAAACAGCCCGGATCGACTGATGCCGGCACCGGTGTTGGAGATGCGCGGCGTCTCCAAGCGGTATCCGGGTGTGCGCGCGGTCGACCGGGTCAGCCTCACGGTGCTACCCGGCGAGGTGCACGTCGTCGTCGGTGAGAACGGTGCCGGCAAGTCGACCTTGATGAAGTTGCTGTCCCAAGCCGAGCGACCGGACGAGGGTGCCGTTCTCGTCGACGGTCAGCCGGTTGCCTTCCGTGGTCCGCGTTTCGCCCAGCTGGTGCTGGGCGTGTCGATGGTGCACCAGGAGCTGGCACTCGCCCCGCACCTGTCGGTGGCGGACAACCTGTGCCTGGGCGACGAGTCGAGCCGCTGGGGCGTGCTGGCTCGCCGGGCCGATCGCAGGCGGGCCAGCGAGTTGCTGGCGCGGGTGAACCTCACGGTGGATCCAGGCCGCCTGGTAGGCACGCTTCCGATCGCCGATCGCCAGCGGGTCGAGATCGCGAAGGCACTCAGTGGCAACCCTCGAGTCGTGATCATGGATGAGCCGACCGCGATGCTCACCGAGGCCGAGATCGGGGATTTGTTCACCGTGATCGCGGAGCTGACGGCGCGCGGTATCGCGATCGTGTACATCTCCCACCGTCTCGAGGAGGTCGCGCAGGTCGCCGACCGGGTCACCGTCCTTCGTGACGGCAGGGTCATCCAGACGCTGCCCGCAGCGGCAGCATCACCACAACGCCTGGTCCAGCTAATGGTCGGCCGGGAGATCGACAACCTCTACCCCAAACCCGAAGTCCGGCTAGGGGAGGTCGTGCTCCGGGCCGAAGGTATCTTCCGGCGGGGCAAGACCGTCGACCTCGTGGACTGCGCTGTGGAGGTGCGGTCCGGCGAGATCGTCGGGTTCGCCGGTCTGGTCGGCGCCGGCCGCACCGAACTCGCGCGGGCGATCTGCGGCGCGGACATTCCCGATAGCGGGCGCGTGGTGCTGGGCGGCCGCGAAGTCCGCCTGCGCTCCCCCCGGCAGGCCATCCAGGCCGGTCTGGCCTATCTGACGGAGGATCGACAGGCCGAGGGGCTGGCCATGGCGCTGCCGGTCGATCAGAACATCACTCTGGCGCACGTGCCGCTGCGCTACGGCATCATCGACCTGCGCGCAGAGCGAAAGATCGCGGTGTCACGGCGAGACCAGCTGGCCATCAAGACACCGTCGATCAGAAGCCGGGTCCGCCTGCTCTCCGGCGGTAACCAGCAGAAGGTCGTGGTGGCGAAGTGGCTCCAGACCCGCAGCCAGGTGCTGTTCTTCGACGAGCCGGCACGTGGCATCGATGTCGCCGCCAAAGCGGAGATCTTCGATCTGATCGGGCGGCTGGCCGCCGAAGGACGCGGAATCGTCCTGATCAGCTCCTACCTCCCGGAGTTGATCAACATGTGTGATCGCATCGTGGTCTTACGCGCGGGCCGGATCGCCGGCGAGTTGGTCCGTACGCAGTTCTCCGAAGAGCGGATCATGCAGTTGGCTACCGCAACGGGCAGCGGGTCGCAGCGCTGAGAGGGGGAGGCGACAGCGATGGGATTGCAACGGCGCGGCGTTGCGTCGCTCGACGCTTGGCGCGACCGCGTCCGCTCCGCGGTGTCCCAGCTGGCGGCCGCCGGCGCCGTGATCGTGCTGTTCGGTTACCTGTCGTTGGCGTCCGGCGCCTTCCTCAGCGCAGCCAATCTGATCAACATCGGCGTCCAGTCGGCGGTGGTGGCGATCATCGCGATCGGCATGACCCTGGTCATCATCACCGCCGGGATCGACCTGTCCGTCGGCTCGGTGGCCGCTCTGTCAGGTGTACTCGGCGCGCTGCTGGTGGTGGAGTACAGCGTACCGGTGCCGTTGGCCATCGTCGGCGGTGCGGCGATCGGGGCGATCGCCGGCATGGTCAACGGCGTGCTGGTGACGCAGGCCGGAATGGCGCCGTTCATCGCGACGCTGGGCATGCTCAGCGTGGCCCGCGGACTGGTGTACATCGTGACCGGTTCGGTCGCCGTTTCCGGCGCGCCACCGGAGTTCAAGCTCCTCGGTCAGGGCAGGCTCGGCGCGCTACCGATCCCCGTGCTGGCTCTGGTCCTCGTGGCGCTATCCGGCCATTTCATCCTCACCCGGGCCAGACTCGGACGGTACGCCTACGCCATGGGCTCGAACGTCGAAGCTGCACGATTGTCCGGGATCCCTGTCAAGCGTTACCTCACGACCGTCTACATCATTTCCGGCACGCTGGCAGGTTTCGCCGGGATGATCGCCGCGTCGCGGGTCGATTCCGGCCAACCGAACTTCGGCATCGGACTCGAACTCGACGTGATCGCGGCTACCGTGATCGGCGGCGCCAGCCTTTTCGGCGGTGAAGGCACGGTCATCGGGACCCTGCTCGGCGCCCTGTTGATCGCGTTGATCCGCAACGGGTCCGTGCTCCTGGACATCAATACCTTCTACCAGCAGGTCATCATCGGCGTGATCATTTGGATCGCGGTGTTCTGGGACCAGTACCGGCGGCGACGGGCTGCGTCCCGTTGATGAGATCTACCGAAAGGTGGCGCCATGCGGATCAGGTTTTCAGCGTCAGTGGCCTGCGCAGCCGCTGCGATCGTGCTGGCCTCGGCTTGTTCGGCGGTTATGGTGCCCGGTTCGGGCCCTGCGGGGGGTCCGAAAGTCAAGGCCAACGGTCCGCTCACCCTCGCCGTGGTCCCCAAGGCAGTGGGATTCGACTTCTGGGACAGTGTCCGAAAAGGCGCGCAGTGCGCGGCGTCGAAGATGACCGACGTAACAGTGCAGTGGGACGGAGTGACGGCGGAGACCGACGTCACGGGCCAGGTCAACCTGCTGCAGAACTTCTTGACCCGGCAGGTGGACGGGCTGGTCTATGCGGCCACCGATGCGAAGGTGCTCGCCCAAGTCAGCCAGGACGCGCTGAGCCGGAACGTCCCGGTGATCAATATCGACTCCGGAA
>DATFDO010000278.1:0-3919 GCA_035252045.1 Pseudonocardiaceae bacterium | reverse complement strand
GGCATGGTGCAGGCGTCGGTGGCAGGGCTATCCGATCACACGGCGCGCCACGTCGCGTGCTTTCTCATCGCGGTCTACGACGGCCTCCAGGTGCAGTGGCTGCTCGACCCGCAGCGCGCGCCCACCCCCGACCAGCTGATGGCCGCACTGGAGATCGCCCTGCCCGCTGCCCTGGCCACCGATCAGGTTGGGGGCTGTCCTTGACGAGCCCCCAACCCGCTGGTGTCAGGACACGGCGACCGCGACGGTGTACAGGCCTGGGCCGTTGGCGGTCACGGCCGCCTCACCGTTGCCGGTGCGGTGCAGTGCCCGGACGGTCCAGGAGCCGGGAGCGGTGAAGAACCGGAACTGCCCAGAGGCCGAGGACACGACCTCGGCGGTGAACTCGCCGGTGCCGTCGAGCAACCGGACGAATGCACCTGCCACGGGCTCCTCCGCGGCCCGCACCGTGCCGGCCACCACTGTCTGCTTGGACAGATCCGTCCCCGGTGGCAACTCCGGGGTCTGTTCCGGTGCTCCGCACACGTCGATCAGCCCTTGCTGCCGAGCTCGATCGGGGCACCGACCAGCGAGCCGTACTCGGTCCACGAACCGTCGTAGTTCTTGACGTCGGAGTGCCCGAGCAGCTCGTGCAACACGAACCAGGTGTGGCTGGAGCGCTCACCGATCCGGCAGTAGGCGATGGTCGACTTGCTGTCGTCCAACCCGGCCGCCCCGTAGAGCGCGCGCAGTTCGTCGTCGGACTTGAAGGTGCCGTCCTCGTTGGCGGCCTTGGACCACGGCACGTTCAGCGCCGAGGGGATGTGCCCCGGACGCTGCGCCACTTCTTGCGGCAGGTGCGCCGGCGCCAGGATCTTGCCGGCGAACTCATCCGGCGAGCGGACGTCGACCAGGTTCTTGTTCCCGATCGCGTCGACCACTTCCTGGCGGAACGCCCGGATCGAGGTGTCCTGATCCTGCTTAGCGGTGTAGCTGGTGGCCGGCCGGCTCACCTCGTCGGTGCTCAGGGTGCGGCCGTCGAGCTCCCACTTCTTGCGCCCGCCGTCGAGCAGCTTGACGTCATCGTGCCCGTAGAGCTTGAAGTACCAGTAGGCGTAGGCGGCGAACCAGTTGTTGTTGCCCCCGTAGAGCACCACGGTGTCATCGTTGCTGATGCCCTTGTCGGACAGCAGCTTCTCGAAGGCGCCCTTGTCCACGAAGTCACGGATCACCGGGTCCTGCAGCTCGGTCTTCCAGTTGATCTTCACTGCGCCAGGGATGTGCCCGGCATCGTACGCAGTGGTGTCCTCGTCGACCTCGACGAAAACGATGCCGTTGGTGTCCAGGTTCTGCTCCGCCCAGTCCGCTGTGACCAGGACGTTTTCGCGGCTCATGCGACAGCTCCTCGCTTGTATTGATCTCGTTCACAACTTCAGGGACATTTCCCGGGTTCGCTGCTCTGTGACATCTCGCAGGCGCCGTGACGATATATCTCCCGGAACGCACCCGCGATCATGTAGGAGTCGCTGCCCGGTTAGGGCAGGCAACACAGGCAGCTGTGCAGGCGGCAGAAATCAACTGCCCGGCGCTTGGTCAGCAGCGGGTGCACCCGATCGACATTACCCGACGGTCCTGCTCTACGGGACTGTCATTCCACAAAGGTGCAGCCCCATCAGATGAACAGCATCAGATGAACAGCCGTGTCGAGCTCTGTGACGTCAGGGTGAGCGGGCACTGGAGCGCGACACACCGGGCACTGGAGCGCGACACACCGGAAAGCGAGACGTTGGAGGCAGTGCCCTCCACGACCACTGAGCCGGTCTCCACCCAGACCCTGGTAGGGGTCACCGCGAAGGGCAGCTCGCCGGGTTTGACGGTGGTGCTCAGCGTGTTGAGCAGGGTCTGGCGGACGGGTCGGGGCAGGCTCACCGCGCCGATCCCGTCACTCGCCAGCCGCACGTCGCTGACGGTGATCCGCACCACGCCACCGGTCAGAGCGATCAACCCGATCCCGACGATCTCGGTGCGCCGCCCCAGCAGGTCGGTGGTGGCCACCATCCGCACCGGCGTGCGGTCACCGTGCGGGGACTCGCTGGTCGGTGTCCCGGCCGGAAGCAGCTGCTTGATCTCCTGGTCAGAAGGCTGCTGGATGCGGAGATCTTCGATCCCGATCGCGCGCCCGAGGTCGGTGTCCTTGATCCGGATCCGGCCGTCCACCCGGGCCGCTCGCACTGAGTGCAGGTCGCCGGAGGTCACCTCGGCCAGCGGTGCGTCGACGTCGTGCAGCGTCGCCTCGACATCGAGGTCATGCAACGGATCCACGGTAGCTCCGGTGGCCCGCACGTCGACCGCGGTGTAGTGGCCGGCCAGCGCCTGGGTCAGGAACGGGAAGCCGTTGATCCGCACGGACGGGTCGCTGCGCAGCCCGAGCTGCTGGCGCATCTGGGTGGCTACGGTGTGCTCGGCGTACGCCGCGGCGGCGAAATCCGCCGCCACCGCCAAGGCGACGACGACCAGCACTGCGACGATCAGCTTGCGCACGCAGCGCCACCATCCTGTCCGTTTCGTAGGGGTCGTGCGACCGGCACGGTATTCTCCGCAGAACACCTCGTCGGTCGCGGCCTTGAGATCCTAGGAACGCGGCCCTAGTGGTGACATTGCCGGCCTCCCCAGGAGGGAACGGGCATGGAACTGCTGTTGCTCACCGCGGACTCTGGAGCGGCCTCGGTCCTGCCTGCGCTGTCCTTGTTGCCGCACGGCGTGCGCTCGGCCGCGCCGGAGGTCGCGGCCCTGCTCGACGCCGGCCCTTACGATGCGGTGCTGGTCGATGCCCGGCTGGACCTGGCCGGTTCCCGCAGCCTGTGCCGGTTACTGGGATCCACCGGGCTGGACGTGCCGGTGGTGGTGGTGATTAGTGAGGGTGGTCTGGTCGCGTTATCTGCCGACTGGGGATCCGACGAGATCCTGCTGCCCACCGCAGGACCGGCCGAAGTCGACGCGAGACTCCGGTTGCTTGTCGCCCGGCGCGTCACCGAGTCCAGCGTGGGCCGCGGCAGCGCTCTGGTGCTCGGTGAACTGGTGATCGACGAGACGACGTACACCGCAAGGTTGCGCGGGCGCCCGCTGGATCTGACCTACAAGGAGTTCGAGCTGCTCAAGTACCTCGCGCAGCACGCCGGGCGGGTGTTCACCCGCGCGCAGCTACTGCAGGAGGTCTGGGGCTACGACTTCTTCGGCGGTACCCGCACCGTCGATGTCCATGTCCGCCGGCTGCGGGCCAAGCTCGGGCCGGAGCACGAGCAGCTCATCGGCACGGTCCGCAACGTGGGTTACAAGTTCGTCCGCCCGGTGCGCAACATGAGTTCCCGGGAGCGTGCTGAGCAGGAGCGCGCCGCCGAGCACGATGCCGAGGCTGTGGACAGCGCTGATCCGGACTGGGCCGATCCGGACCGGGCGGCCCCTCGACGGACCGATTCCCGGTCGCTGCCTGCCCAGCGGGGTTGACCTGGGCATGACTGTGGCGTTGGCCTGGCTCGCCCATCCGTCGGATGGCCAGATCGCCGAGGCGCTCGCCCTGCTGGCTAAGGTCGAGGCTGCTGATGGTTTTCATGCCGTGTCCGAAGCGGCGATGCTGCGGCTGCGCCCGCATGCGAATGCCCATGCCGGGGTGCACCTGCTGGCGCGCGATCCCGCTGGCACGCTGGTCGGCTACGCGGCTCTCGACGAGCGTCCCGATCGTCGTACCGCCGAATTCGCGGTGCACCCGCAGCATCGGTGCCGCGGGGTGGGTGGCGCGATGCTCGCCGCGCTGCTCGATCGCGCGGGCGGGCCGCTGTGGTTGTGGGCGCACGGTGAGCATCCGGGTGCGCTGCGGCTGGCGCAGCGGACCGGGATGGTCAGCAGGCGGGCGCTGTACCAGTTGCGTCGCGGGTTGGCTGAT
>DATFDO010000277.1:0-11414 GCA_035252045.1 Pseudonocardiaceae bacterium | reverse complement strand
TTTCATGATCCAAGTCTCGTCTCATCGTCTGGAAGAACTCCGCACGGTGCTGGCCGGAAAAGTGATCACCTCCGAGGATGCCGACTATGACACCGCGCGCATCCAGTGGAACAACGACATTGATCGCCGCCCGGTAGCGATAGCCCGTTGCCTGTCACCGGCTGATGTGGCCGCGGCGCTCAGTTTCGCCCGAGAACACGAGTTGGAGGTCTCGGTGCGCGGCGGGGGTCACGCGTTCTCCGGCTCCGGGGTCTGCGACGGCGGCATCATGATCGATCTCAGCGCGATGCGCCGCGTTCTGGTCAGTGCCGACGCTCGATTGGCCCGAGTAGGCGGTGGCGCCACTGTGGCGGAGCTGGATGCGGCGACCCAGGTGCATGGTTTGGCCGTGCCTACGGGTGTGATCAGCCACACCGGGGTTGGCGGCCTGACGCTCGGTGGAGGCATCGGATGGCTGACCCATAAAGCCGGCTTGACCATCGACAACTTGGTCTCGGCCGATGTGGTGCTCGCCGACGGCCGCTACCTACATGCCTCGCCCACCGAGAACGCCGACCTGTTCTGGGCGATCCGCGGTGGAGGCGGGAACTTCGGCGTTGTCACGACCTTCGAATTTCAGCTGCACCCCGTCGGGCCTGAGGTGCACCTGGGGCTGTTCTTCTGGGGGATGGACAGCGGGGAGCAGGTGCTGCGGTTGGCCCGCGACGTCGTGCCGCACTTGCCTGCCGATGCCGGCGCACAGATCGCAATCGGGCTCAACGCTCCCCCGGCGCCGTTCGTGCCCTCCCAGTACCACTTCACGCCCGGATACCTACTCCTCGTGGTCGGCTTCTCCTCCGCTGCCGAACACGCCAAGATGATTGCGCCGATTCGTGAGCAGCTACCCCCGTTGTTCGAGCTGGTCAGCCCGATCCCGTATATAGCGCTTCAGCGGACGCTCGACGAGACCGCCCCCTGGGGACTTCTCGGCTACCAGGAAGCAATCTACCTCGACGAACTCACTGACGATGTGATCTCGGTGATCGTGAACCGTATCCCCGCCAAGCGTTCCCCGATGAGCTACTGTCTGATCTTTCGCCTGGACGGGGCCTACTCCGAGGTCGGCGATGACGAGACCGCCTTCGGTGGCCGGCGGGCACCGCGATACATCATCAACATCGCGGGCATCGGGGCGAGTCCCGAAATCTTGAGAGCAGACCGGTCATGGGTGGAGTCGGTGTGGGATGCGCTGCGCCCGTTCGCCAAGGATTCCGGTGGATACGTCAATTCCATGACCGACAACGACGAGGCTCGCATCCGGGCCGCCTACGGGCCGGCTAAGTACCAGCGGTTGGCCAGGATGAAAGCCAAGTATGACCCGAGCAACGTCTTCCACCTCAACGCGAATATCAAACCCTACTGACGCAAGATCCGAACATCCAGCGTTATGGCGATCACCAGGCTGTTACCGGCGCCCGGTAGCCTGCACCTCGGCGAGCAGACTGCGGTTATCGGGAGACGAATATCGGACGCGTGACGGCACTGGCAGCGCCTCGGACCCGGCTGCTGATCGCGATGGCATTGCTGTTCGCGGTGGTTGTCGCCGTTGTGATGGTGCCGTTACCGACACCGCTGCAGATGCGAGCCTGGGCGCAGTCGGTCGGGGTGGCCGCCCCCCTGTTATTCCTCTTGGGACATGCTCTCGTGACCGTGGCACCGGTTCCCCGGACTGTGTTCACCCTTGCGGCTGGGCTGCTGTTCGGACCGCTGCTGGGCGTGGGTCTGTCAGTAGTCGCCACCATGCTGTCCGCAGCACTGGCGTTCGGCTTGGTCCGCCGGCTGGCCGGCGGGCTCGTGCGCCCGCATCTAGATCACCGGATCCTGCGTGCGGTGGATGCCCGGTTGCGCCGGCGGGGCTGGCTTGCGGTCGCGTCGTTGCGGTTGATCCCGGCGGTGCCGTTCTCGATGCTCAATTACTGCAGTGCGCTGTCCTCCATCTCCTTCCGCCATTATCTGGCCGGTACTGCGGGCATCGTGCCCGGATCGGTAGCGGTGGTAGTGCTCGGTGACGCGCTGACCGGCACCACGTCTCCGACTCTGCTTGCCGTGTCACTGGCAGCTGGGGCGGTCGGCGTGATCGGGCTGATCATGGAGATCCGCTCCCCTCTGACCTGACCGCATCTCGGACAGCTGGTGGTACATCCACGCTGCTTCGCTCTGCGATACTGCCGCAGCACAACGTGGTGGGTCCGCCCCGCAGGTTCCTTGCGCTCAGCGGTTGCGGCGCCGCCGCCAGGACAAGGAGCACGCCGTGACCACGCCCGCCGACCTCACCGCCACTCAACTGGTGGCCGCCTACCGGGCGGGTGAGCTGTCGCCGGTCGAGGCCACCCAAGATGTGCTGGACCGCATCGACCAACTCGACGGTCAGGTGCGGGCATTCTGCCTGGTCGATGCGGACCGCGCGCTCGAGACGGCCAAGGCCGCAGAGCAGCGCTGGCAGCAACGGCTGCCCCAGGGCCTGGTCGATGGGGTGCCGGTGTCCATCAAGGATGTGTATCTGACTCAGGGCTGGCCCACCCTTCGTGGTTCACGGTTGGTCTCGCCAGACCAGGAATGGCCGTTTGACGGTCCGTCGATCACCCGCTTGCGCGAGCACGGGGCTGTGCTGCTGGGCAAGACCACGACCTCCGAGCTGGCCTGGAAATGCGTCACCGACAGCCCATTGTCCGGTGTCACGGTCAACCCTTGGGACACCAGCCGGACACCGGGCGGGTCCAGCGGGGGCGGCGCAGTGGCGGTGGCGCTGGGCATGGGACCGCTGGCGCTGGGCACAGACGGCGGCGGTGACGTACGCATCCCGGCGTCGTTCACCGCGACGGTGGCGATCAAGCCGACCTACGGTCGGATACCACATTGGCCGGCGAGTCCGTTGGGAAGTCTGACGACCGCCGCGCCGATGGCTCGCACAGTCGCCGACACCGCGCTGCTGCTCGACGTGGTCTCTGGGTTCGACGGCCGGGACTGGGCTGCGTTACCTCCACCCACCCGCTCGTTGTCAAGCGCTCTGGGCAATGGCGTGTTGGGATTGCGGATCGCACTGAGTCCGACTCTGGGTTACGTCGATGTCGATCCAGATGTGGCCGACGCAGTACAGCGCGCCGCTGAGGTGTTTCGTGACCTCGGTGCGCACGTCGAGCTGGCCGATCCGGGTTTCGCCGACTGTGTGCAGGACTTCCACATCCTCTGGTTCACCGCAGCAGCCAAGACGGTCGAACGCCTGACGCCCCGTGAGCGTGAAGTGATGGAACCCGCATTGCAGGAGGTGGTGACGCAGGGCGAAGGCTGGTCTGCGCTGGATTACCTCACCGCCACGGCAACGAGAATGGCGATGGGCGCCACGATGGGGACCTTCCATGAGCACTACGACCTGTTGCTCACGCCCACAGTTCCGATTACCCCGTTCGTCGCCGGCGAGGAGGTGCCGATCGGATGGCACTCGCAGCGGTGGACCAGCTGGACGCCGTTCACTTACCCGTTCAACATGACCCAACAGCCGGCAGCCAGTGTCCCGTGCGGGTGGACCAGCACCGGCTTGCCGATCGGCCTCCAGGTGGTGGGGCCACGGCACACCGACGATCGGGTTCTCGCCGCATGCGCAGCCTACGAGCAAGTTGTGCCCTGGACTGACCGCCGGCCCCCGCTGCTGGCGCGCTGATCGAGCAAGCCTGCACGATCAGTCGTCGGAGGGCCGCCTCGGAGGCGGGGTGTGATCTTCTGGTGGTTGCTGCCCCGACTCGTCCGGCTGGGCGCCGGGAGACCGTCCGGCGTCGGGTTGCCCGCCGGCCGGGGGCCGCGCGGGCGAACTGAGCGACGCGCTCATGGATACCTCTTTGTGGGCGATTTCCTCGGCGGCTCGAAGCGCCGCCGCTACATGCGGATCGCTGGGGGTTTCGAACCACCCGGCGACGCCCTCGTCGTCGTCCTCAGGCCGGCTACTGGACACGTAATCCCGGCTGGGTTCGTACCGGAACACCCCGTCCTCGCCGGGGGCGCCGAGCATCCTGGTGAAACCCTCGAGGGCCTTGCCGAAGTCACTGGGCACAATCCACACCTTGTTCGCGTCACCCTGGGCCATCTGGGGCAACGTCTGCAGGTACTGGTAGGCCAGCAACTCAGGGGTCGGCCGCCCCGACTTGATTGCGGCGAAGACCTTTTCGATTGCCTTGGCCTGGCCCTGTGCCTGGAGGTAACGGGCAGCGCGTTCACCCTGAGCACGCAAGATGCGAGATTGTCGCTCGGCTTCTGCGGTGAGGATGGCCGCTTGCTTGGCACCTTCAGCGGACAGGATCGCGGCCTGCTTCTGGCCCTCGGCGGTCTTGATCGCCGACTCCCGCTGGCCCTCAGCCGTGAGGATGGTGGCGCGCTTCTCCCGGTCCGCGCGCAGCTGCTTTTCCATCGAGTCCCGGATGGACACCGGCGGATCGATCGCGCGCAGCTCGACCCGACCGACCCGGATGCCCCAGCGCCCGGTGGCCTCGTCAAGCACGCCGGACAACTGGCCGTTGATGTAATCCCGGGAAGTCAAAGTGTCATCCAGGCTCATCCCACCCACCACGTTACGCAGCGTGGTAGTGGCCAACTGCTCCACCGCGGCGACGTAGTCGGAGATCTCGTATACGGCGTCTTTGGGATTGGTCACCCGGAAGTACACGACGGTGTCGATATCGACGGTCAGGTTGTCCTTTGTGATCACTGACTGCGGCGGGAAGGAGACCACCTGCTCACGAAGATCGATCTTGTCCCGGATCCGGTCGATGAATGGCACCAGGAAGTTCAGACCGGGATTGAAGGTGCTCCGGTAACGACCCAACCGCTCGACGACCGCGGCGGAAGCCTGCGGGATCACCACGACGGCCTTGTAGACGCTGACGACGATCGCCAGCAGGATCACCACCAACACCACAACCAGGGCAATGCTCATGACAGATCCCCCACAACAACGGCGGTAGCACCGGAGATGGTCATCACCGTCACGCGCTGGCCAGGCTCCAGTACCTCGGTTTCGTCGTACGCACGGGCGGACCACAACTCCCCGCGAAGTTTGATCTTGCCGCCATGCGCGTCAACAGTGCTGACCACGATCGCCTTAGCGTAGAGCAGTGCATCGACGTTAGTCGGCACATGGGCGGTGTGCAGCCGGCGTTTGAGCACCGGCCGGGCCAGTGTCGTCAGGGCTATCGAGGTGCCGGCGAACACCGCCACCTCCCCCCAGATCGACCCGCCCAGCGCCGCGAACCCAGCCGCAGCCAGCGCGCCGACGCCGAGCATGATCAGCACGAAGCCACCCGTGAGCACCTCGGCAACGATCAATGCAAACCCGGCGACGAGCCACACGACAGCGGCCATGGATCCATAGTGGCAGATCTTCGACCGGGATTGACCCTGTGATCGTCACGAGCTCGCTGGGGCTGACGTTGTGACGAAGTCGATCAGGGCTTCCACTGCACCCAGCAGGGCAGGCTCAAGGTCCCGAAAGCTGGTCACGGATTCCAGCACACGGCACCAGCTTTGCGCCGGATCCGCGGTCCCCCGCCGGTCCACCCAACCCAAGGCCCGGCAGACGCCTTCCTTCCACGGCACGTCTTTCGGTACCTCCGGCCACCCTGGAATGCCCAATGCCACCGGTCGCACCGCCTGCCAGATGTCGACATAGGGATGCCCTCTCACCAACACATATGGCGAGCGCACCGCCTGCACCAGGCGGCTTTCCTTGCTACCGGTGACGAGGTGGTCGACCAGCACACCGAGCCGCCGGTGTGGCGCAGGGCCGAATTCCGCGACGCGCTCGGCCAGGCAGTCCACACCGTCAAGCGGTTCCACGACCACACCGTCCACCCGTAAATCGTGTCCCCAGACCCGTTCCACCAGCTCCGCGTCGTGCTTGCCCTCCACCCAGATCCGGCTGGCGCGCGCGGTACGGGCTCGCATGCCGACTACCCGCACCGAGCCGGACGCGGATCGATTCGGTGTCGCGGCGCTCGGTCGTACCGGGCGGATCAGTGTGACCGGATCGCCGTCGATCAAGAATGCTGCGCGCCGCAGCGGGAACGTACGAATCCGTCCGTGGCGGTCCTCGAGTAGCACCACGTCGCGTTCGCACTGCACGACAGCGCCGCAGAAGCCACTCGCGGCGTCCTCCACCACCAGACCCGGTTCGGCCGCCAACTGCGGCAGCTCACGGCGCCGGTGTGGCGGTAGCGCACCCGAAGTGAATCCGGCATTGCCTAGCGAGTTGCGCGGGAACATGGCGCGACGCTAGCCGGATGAGCGAATTCAGGCGCTGCGGCCACGCCGCGTGTGCACGTTTTGAGTTCGCGTTCTACTCTCCTACTCCGTGCCATGCCCCAGCGCGACACTGACCGTGTGGGCCTCAGCTTGGCTGCACGGCTCCGCCGCCCCTGACGCTGTGATCGACGGCCTGCATACCTGGGCAGGTCTGCACGAAGTCGTGGCTGCTGACGAGAACACCGCACAGCAGCTCGACTTGCCTGCACCGGGGACGGTGCCGACCTCGGTGGTCGGCCTGCTCGCCGCGGCTCGACGAGCCGGAGCCAGCGTTGGCCGGCTTCTGCTGCCGGTACCCGGCGATGTGCGGGGACTGCCACCAGAAGGATCGCTCGCTGCTGCGGCGCTGGGCAGTGGCGAAGTCGCCGTGTTCACCGGCGCGGAACTGGCGGCCGTCCCGAACGCGGTTGCTGACGGGGTGCTGCGCTGGACGGTATTCACCGACAGTCCTCTGCCCCCTGCTCCGGAACCCGCCCTGGTCGATGCCGAGCACGGGCTGCGCGGCGCCGTCCGCCAGGCGGCGACCACGCTGGTGGAACTCGACGTCGCACGGCACCGGCCCGGCGTCCGGGCAGAGATCGCCAACACCCTTGAGCACCGGGTCCGGCCACCGTGGCCAGAGGGCACCCCGGGCCGCGCGCTGCGTGTGCTCGAGCAGGCTGACGAGGTGGAGGCCATCCTTCGGGTAGCCGACACCGACAATCTCGGCGGTGCGGTGTCCGCGTCGGTCGCGGCAGCCCGGTCCGCGGCACTTCGGCCGCTGTTCACCGCAGTGCGGGAAGCCCGTCGTTCCGCGGTTGCCGAGGCGGTCCGCGCGCTGACCCCTCGTGCCGGGCGGCGTTGACCGGCCCGAGAACCGCTCACCGTGCTCAAACAGCTAGTCGGACGCGTCGAACCACACAGCAGCACCGAAGCGACCCAGGATTAGGCGCGTCTGCACCGCTCTACGGAAATCTGAGGTGAACACCCCAGCCTGATTGTCGGTGCCGCGCCGGTGACCCAGCTCCCGCGCAAGAACACGCCCACAGTCGGACAGGCGCCCGGAGAGCCAACCGGTGGCGACTCCACGGTCGAGCCCGACGACCACTGCCCCGGTCGCCACTCGGTCCTCACCCAGCCGCACGGCCCATCAGATGAATCATCCGCCATCGACACTGACTACCGCCCGGCAGGCGCCGTCTGGCGTGCAGGTTGACAACAATCCGGGGTGCAGGGATTACCGTTGGATCCCTGGCCGGCGGCCGGCACCTGTGAGCACCGGCGGGCGGGTGCGCCGCAGGTCCGCTCGGCGACGAGTTCCACCACCATCTCGGCGAAGCGGGGGTCGGTACCCGGGGTAGCGGCACGGACGAAGCTCATACCCAAGTCGGCGGCTCTCTGCCGCGCCTCGTGATCGAGATCCCACACCACTTCGAGGTGGTCGGAGACGAACCCGATCGGCGCCACTACCACGCCCGGCACTCCCTGCGCGTGCAGCGTCTCGAGGTGGTCGGCCACGTCCGGCTCCAGCCACGGCACCTGTGGTGGTCCGGAGCGTGATTGCCACACGACGTCATAGCTCGGCACCCCGGCTGCCGCGGCGACGAGCCGCGCCGCTTCGCCGACTTGCCGGGAGTAGCGGTGACCACCCTGCGCGGTAAGCCCGGCTGTGGCGTCGGCAGCCGCGGGCACCGAATGCGCGGTGAACACCACCCGGGCGCCGGAATCAGCCCGGTCGCGGGCCGTGCGCAACGCGTCGGCGCAGGCGGCGACGAACAGCGGATGATCGAAGAACTGCCGAAGCTTGATCAGCTCCGGCGCCCCGGGTCCGACGGCGTGCCGAGCCCTGGCGATGTCCTCGTGATATTGCCGGCAACCCGAGTAACCGCCCCACGCCGATGTGGCAAACACCGCAGCGCGGCGTATCCCGTCGGCGGCCATCGCGGCGACCGTGTCTTCCACCATCGGGTGCCAGTTGCGGTTGCCGAAGTACACCGGCAGCGCCAACCCGGCGGTGGCCAGCGCACGTTCGATCGCGGTGATCAGCGTGCGGTTGCACCGGTTGATTGGCGACACTCCGCCGAAATACAAGTAATGCTGCGCCACCTCGTCCAACCGGTGCGCCGGCACACCCCGGCCGCGCGTTACGTTCGCCAGGAAGGGGCGCACCTCTTCGGGCCCCTCCGGGCCCCCGAACGACAGCAGCAGCACCGCGTCGATCACCGCGAACCGCCCGGGGATGGCGGCTGTTGAAGACGCCGCAGACCGGGGTTGGCGGTGCGTGAAGACATGCCTACTAGACGCCGACGGCGTGGAAGCCGCCATCGGCCCACACCATCGAGCCGGTGGTGGCGGGCAGCCAGTCGGACAGTAGCGCGCAGACGGTGCGCGCGACCGGGTTGGGATCCTCGATGTTCCACCCGAGCGGCGCGCGACCGTTCCAGGCGTTTTCGAACGCGGCGAAGCCGGGAATGGACTTGGCCGCCATGGTCCGCACCGGTCCGGAGGCCACCAGGTTGACGCGGATACCGTCGGGGCCTAGCTCACGAGCAAGGTAGCGGCACACCGACTCCAGCGCCGACTTCGCCACGCCCATCCAGTCGTAGGCGGGCCAGGCCTGCCGGTTGTCGAAATCCATCCCGACGATCGAGGCACCGCGCCCGAGCAGCGGCAAGCACGCCATCGCCAGTGACTTGAACGAGTAGGCGGACACCTGCAAAGCGGTGGCCACGTCCTCCCATGGTGTGGTGAGGAATTCTCCGCCCAGGCAGGAGGCCGGAGCGAAGGCGATGGAGTGCAAGACCCCGTCCAGACCTTCGACGTGCTCGCCGAGTCGCGGTGCCAGTGAGTCCAGCTGCGCCTGGTCGGACACGTCCAGTTCGAGCACCGGAGGCGGCTGGGGCAGCCGCTGCGCGATGCGCTCCACTAGCCGCAGCCGACCGTACCCGGTGAGCACCACCTGCGCGCCCTGCTCCTGCGCCACGCGTGCAACGTGGAACGCGATCGAGGCATCGGTGATCACTCCAGTGATCAGTAACCGCTTGCCGTCGAGCAGACCCGCCACCGATCCTCCCTCACTCAATGACCCATCCCCAGGCCGCCGTCAACCGGTAGCACCGCCCCGGTGATATACCCAGCTGCGTCCGAGGCGAGGAACGTCACGACCCCGGCTATCTCGTCGGGGGTGGCTTGGCGGTGCAACGGTATCGACCCGAGGATCTCGTCTTTGCGTGCCTGGCTGACGTCCGCGGTCATCTGCGTGTCGACGTAGCCGGGCGCGATGACGTTCGCGGTGATCGATCTGGATCCCAGCTCACGTGCGATGGATCGGGCCAAGCCGATCAGCCCGGCTTTACTGGCCGCATAGTTCACCTGACCGGGCGCACCGGACAGCGCCACGACCGAGGAGATGAAGACCATCCGGCCCCAGCGGGCTCGCAGCATGCTTTTCGCGGCGCGCTTGGCGACCCGGTAAGCACCGGTGAGATTGGTGTCCAGGACCCGGGAGAACTGATCTTCGCTCATCCGCAGCAGCAGCGTGTCGTCGGTGATCCCGGCGTTGGACACGAGCACTTCAATCGGCCCGTGCGCCTGTTCGGCCGCGGCGAAGGCCGCTTCCACAGCCGCGCCGTCGGTGACATCGCAGCGCACACCGAGTACATCGGACGGCACGCTCGACCCACGGTGCGTCACGGCGACCCGGTCACCCTGCTTGGCGAAAGCGTGCGCGATCGCCAACCCGATACCACGGTTACCCCCGGTCACAAGAACGGAACGGCCCACCAGCGCTCCCTTCGATCGCGGTCTCTTACGGTAGCCGCTGACCGATGGCCACCGCGCCGGCGGCCGCGAGTATCGCAGTGATGGTGCCGGTGATCAGCCACGGCTTGCTGGCGTCGGCTCGCTTGGTCTCGTAGCCGATCTGCTCCCCTAGCGTGTTGACCACGTCGCTGAGCTGGCCAGCAGTGCCCGCGTCGTAGAACTGCCCCCCGGACAGCTCGGCGATCCGCCGGATCGACTCGTCGTCGGTGGGTACCGGCTGGCGCTCACCGTTGATCTCCACCTGGCCGTAGGCGGTGCCGAAAGAGATCGCCGAGATCGGGACTTTGGCGGCGGCCGCGGCGCGGGCTGCGGTGAACCCGCCGCGCGGGTCGTCGCCGTCGGGGGTCGGCACGGTCTGCTTGCCGTCGGTGAGCAGCACGATGCGCGCCGGTGGCGGCCCCTGCGCATCCGACACCACCGCGCCGAACGCCTCGATGGACGCCAGGGCAGCGAAGATCGCTTCGCCAGTACCAGTGGCTTCGGCCAGCTTGAGATTGTCGATCGCCCGGACCACCGAGGCCCTCTCGGTGGTCGGCGACACCAGCACGGTGGCCGAACCGGCGAAGGACACCAGGCCCAGGTTGACCCCGGGAGTGAGGTCGTGGGCGAACTTCTTCGCCTCCCGCTGGGCCGCGGCGATCCTGCTCGGCTCGATGTCGGTGGCCCGCATCGACAGCGACACATCGATTACCAGCATCACCGTGGCCCGGTTGCGCGGTACCTTCAACTCCGCGGTCGGGCCGGCCAGCGCGACGGTGAGCAATGCCAAGGCGGTGAGCAACAGCGCCACCGGCAGGTGCCGATGCCAGCCCTGCCGGTTGGGTGCGAGTTGCTCCAGCATGGCGAGATTGGCAAAACGCAGCACCTGTCGCCGCCGCCGGCGCTGCATCCAGACGTAGCCGATCGCCAGTGCCGCGACCACCACCAGCAGCAGGAACCACAGCGGGGCGGCGAACGCGCCCAGGCTCATGCCACGCCTCCCGACCAGAGACGTTTGCGGGCGACCGCGAAACGCACCATGTCAGACACCCAGTCGGAGTCGGTGCGCAGCGTCAGCTGGGCAGCGCCGCATCGCCGCAAAGCGCTGCCCACATCGCCGCGATGAGCGGCCGCTGCGGCGGCGAACTCCCGGCGCAGCAGCGGTGTGGTCGCCACCTCCTTCTGCCGACCGGTCTCCGGATCTGCCAGCACCACCGTGCCCATGTCAGGCAGTTCCAGATCGCGTGGATCGAGCACCTCGATGGCGATCAGATCGTGCCGCGCGGACAGCCCCCGGAGCGGCCGTT
>DATFDO010000276.1:0-10717 GCA_035252045.1 Pseudonocardiaceae bacterium | reverse complement strand
GTCAGCACTGACTGCAAACGGCGGGCGGTGTCCGGATCGATCTTGCCGATCATCTGGGCTGTCTTACCGGTCACGGCCACGACGACGCGGCGCAGGTCGTCGGGGTCCGGCGTGCGTCGGACCAACCCGGCTCGGGCGAGCCGATCGACCATCGCGCAGGTCGCCGGGGGCCGGGTACCCAAGGACTCAGACAGCGACAGCAGCGTCATGGGAGCCTTCGCGCTGATGATGTGCAGCGCGATCAGCTGGGCCAGCGTCAAGTCACTACCGGCCCACGCCGCGGGCCGGGCAGATACCATCTTCCGGAGGTAGCTGGCGAGCCAGCGAGCGTCCTCAGTTGTCACCATCGACTACGCGACCACCGCTTGCCGAGCCCGAATCTGCATTCGTGACCGTCATTGCTCACGATGCTTCATAGAACCAACGAACGCAGCTAGGCGCAAGAACCCGCTGGTGGTACCCAGACCGGGGCATCGCCGAGAGCTATCCCTGCGCACGGTTGCCTGCTGCGGCGGCAGCATTGCGGCGGATCGCCTCATCCGTCTTGCGCTGCTGCGCGGTTGCGGTGAACTGCACCCATTCGCAGCCCGCCGAGAATATCGGGATGTGTCCGGGAGCCACGTCGAAGGCCTCGCCCGCGCTCACGTCGAACGACCCGTCCACCGTCTTGAAAGTCAGCGCTCCGCGGACCACATAGCCCTGGTGACGGCACTGGCACATGTTGTCCGGCAGGCCCTGGAACAGCGGGGTGGGGTCCAGCGCCCGGTCGGCCCGCCCGAACTCCGCGGTGACATCTCCGGACTCGACCCTGCGGACTTCTCCCACCCCTTCCTGCGCGAAGACGGCTACGCCGTCGTTGCTGCGAAGCGTTCCCATTGTCGTTTTCCTTTCCGGCCGGGTGACGGGAGTTGCGGCAATCAGGAAACAGGCGAACCGGCACGCCGGCGTAGCGCTTCGAGGTCTTTCACGATCAACGTATGTCCCTCGAGGCGTAGATATCCCCTGCGCTCGAATTCATGCAGGATGTGATTGACGCTCTGGCGGGATCCGCCGACCATGGCAGCGAGGTCTGACTGCGTCATCTTGAGGTCGAGCGTTAAGTGTTCACCCGGTTGGCCGGTGGGTTCGCCCATTAGCCGCAGCAGCAGCTTGGCGACCCGGCCGTGCAGGTCCATGAAGACCAGGTCGCTGGCTTGGGCGATCATGAGGCGCACCAGCCTGCCGAGGGACCGCAGGATGAGGTCGGTGACGGCGGGTCGCCTGGCCATCAGGTCCAGCAGTGTCGCTCGGGTGAGGGTCAGCACGGCGGTGGGCTCGAGAGTCTGGATCGACGCCGAACGGGGCCCGCCGTCAATGAGCGCCAGTTCCCCGAAGAAGTTGGGTGGCTGCAGCGTCGCGAGGATCATTTCGTCGCCGTCTTGCGAGGCGAAGATGACTTTGACTCTGCCCGCCGTCAGCACGAACACCGCATCACCAGGATCGCCTTGGTGGAATATGAACTCTCCCTTACGGTATGTGCGCCGGCGCGCGCAAGCACCGAGTCCCAGGAGTTCGGATTCATCGAGGTCTGCGAACAGCGATGTGCGTGCCAGCAGTGCGGCCGCTTGCTCGGCTTTCATCGACCAACCCCCAGCTTTCGCAGTGAGTCTGCGCAAGAGTCTAAGCCTGCGCCAACGGCGAACAATTCTCGTATACATACCGGCCGTGGCGGTGGCACACTGTCGCCGGTGCCCGGGCCGGACGGGTCGGCCCGCCCCAGTGGGACAAACACCAGTGGGAGAAGCCCCAGTGGACATGAGCAATGTCAAGCAGGGGACCGCTTACTTGCCGGTCGGCACGGTGACATTCCTGCTGACCGACGTTGAGGGCTCAACGTTTCTGTGGGAGTCCGCCCCGGATGCGATGGGTGCCGCGATCCGGCGCCACTACCAGCTGCTCGACGCAGCGATCGCGCTGCACGGTGGGGTGCGGCCAGAGGAGCAGGGCGAGGGCGACAGCGTGGTGGCGGCGTTTGCCTGCGCGCCGGCTGCGCTGGCCGCCGCGCTGGATGTCCAGCGGGCTTTCGGTGGCGAGCGCTGGCCGGAGGGTGCGGCGCTGAAGTTGCGCATTGCACTGCACACCGCGCAGGCCCAGCTGCGCGACGAGGTCAATTACTTCGGGCCGGCGGTGAACCGCTGCGCCCGGCTGCGGGCGGTGGCCCATGGCGGCCAGGTGGTGCTGTCCAGAACGACCCGGGATCTCGTCTGCGACCAGCTACCGGACGGCGCCGAGCTGGCCGACCTCGGCGTACACCGGCTGCGCGATCTCGGCCAGCCGGAGCACGTGTACGGGCTGGCCCACCCCGACCTGCCCGCCGAGTTCCCACCGCTGCGCTCGCTGGGCACCCTGTCGACGAACCTGCCGGCCGAGCTGACCAGTTTCATCGGCCGCTCCACGGAGCTGGCGGAGCTTTCCGAGCTGCTCGGTCAGGTACGTCTGCTGACCATCACCGGCGCCGGCGGCTGTGGCAAGACCCGCCTGGCCCGCCACGCTGCCGCCGCCTCGCTGGGCGGCCACCTCGACGGCGTGTGGTGGGTCGAGCTCGCCCAGCTGGAGGACGCCGCGTTCGTGCCGGCCGCGGTGATTGCCGCCATCGGGGTGCGGGAACTGCCCGGTCAGGGCCCGTTGGGCACGCTCGTCGCCTACCTGCGCGCCCGCCGCGCGCTGCTCATCCTCGACAACTGCGAGCACCTGCCGGGCGCTTGCGCGCAGCTCGCCGAGGCGCTGCTGCGCGGGTGCCCATCGCTGACGGTGCTGGCGACCAGCCGGGCGCCGCTGGGCGTGCCTGGGGAGACAGCATGGCGAGTGCCCTCGATGTCATTGCCTGCCGATGCCCGCCGAGCTTATCGCGAACCAGTCGAGGTGCTATGGCGGTCCGATGCGGTGCGCCTGTTCGTCGACCGCGCCACGCAGGTGCGTCCCGACTTCCAGCTCACCCCGGCGAACGCGCCGGCCATCGCGCAGATCTGCGCTGAGCTCGACGGTATCCCGCTGGCTATCGAGCTGGCCGCCGCGCAGGTGCGGGTGCTGGCATCAGCGCAGATCGCCCACCGCCTCGGCGATCGGTTTCAGCTGCTCGCCGGCGGCAGCCGGGCGGCGGTGCCGCGCCAGCGCACCCTGCAGGCGTCCATCGACTGGAGCTACGAGCTGCTCAGCGAGGGTGAACGGACACTGCTGCGGCGGCTTTCGGTCTTCACCGGCGGCTGGACGTTGGACGCGGCCGAGCAGGTGTGTGGCGGCACCGGCGTGGGGGGCATCGACGGTGCCGTCGCGCAGCTGCTGACCGGCCTGGTCGGCAAGTCCCTGGTGACGGTCGCAGAACCGGGCGCCGAGCACGACGCCGAGGTGCGGTACGGGCTGCTGGAGACGGTCCGCCAGTATGGCGCCGCGCGGCTGGCCGAAGCCGGCGAGCTCGACGCGATGGGCGAGCGCCACTTCGCCTACTACGTCGACCTGGCAGAGCGGGCCGAACCGGCGGTCTTGCGCGCCGGGAAAGACGATCCCATCCTGCGGCGCCTGGCTACCGAACTGCCGAACCTGCGGGCCGCTCTGGAACGCGCGGCGGCGATCGACCCGGACGCCGCGGTCAAGCGCTTCGACCTGCTGCTGGCATTGGGTGACGCCCAGTGGTGGGCGGGGCACGTCTCCGAGGCCAGCGCGACGTTTCAGGCCGCCACCTCGCTGGCCCGGCAGTTCCACAATCCTGATCGGCTGGCGGAGGCGGCGCTGCGGGTGGGCGAGGTCGGCTACGGCGGCGCCTACATGGAGGCCTGGTCCTATGACCCAATCAAAGTCGAGATCCTCGGCGAGGCCCTGGCCGCCCTGGGTGACCAGCAAACCCTGCTCAAAGCACGGGTGCTGGCCCGGCTGGCCACCGCGCTGTACCTGTCGCCGTTCGACTCGCTGGCTCGCCGGGACTCGTTGAGCCGCGCGTCGGTGCAGTTGGCGCGCCGGTTGGGGGACGGTCCGACGCTGGCCTACGCCCTGCACGCCCGTCACCTGGCGGTGTGGGGCCCGGACAACGTGGACGAACGGGTGGCCCTGTCGACCGAGATCATCGGTCTCGCCCGGCAGGCCGGCGACGTCACTCTGGAGATCACCGGACATGTCTGGCGGATGGCAGATTTGTTCGAGATCGGCGACGTACCGGGAGCTGACCGCGAAGTCGACATCCATGAGGAGCTGGCGCAGCGAGTCGGGTACCCGCACTTCATCGCTCACTCGCTGATGTTCCGTGCCACCCAGGCGATGCTGCGTGGGGAGTTCGCCGACGCCGAGGCCTTCGCCCAGCGCTCGCTGGAGTTCGGCGAGCAGGTCGGGGACGTCAACGTGCGGACCTCGCATCACGTCCAGGTGGCGCTACTTCGGGCTTTGCAGGGCCGGCCCGAGGAAAGTGCTGCCTACTTCGAGCCCGCCGGGCGCGAACATCCACCCGAGCTGGCGAGGCTGGTGCACATGGGCTTCGCCTGCCTCGCCGGCGACCGGACTGGCAGCAAAGAAGCCTTCCCGCTGATCTGGCGGGCCCGAGATCGGATACCGCCGCCGTTCTGGCTGGCCATGATGGGTACATGCATCGCGTTGGTGGCTGCCTACGCCGGAGCCGCTCAGGAGGGGGCGGCCATCTACGATCTCCTTCGCCGGTACGAAGACCGCTGGACTTCGGCCGGCCGGGACGCCGTGGCCGCGGGAGGACCCATTGCCTATTACCTTGGGGTGCTCGCCGCGGCCCTGTCCCGGTTCGACGCGGCGGCCCGCCACTTCGAGGTTGCCCTTGAGGCCAGCGACCGGGTCGGCTCCCGCCCCTACCTGGCTCTGACCCAGGGCGCCTACGGCGCCATGCTCGCCCGCCGGGGTGCCACCCTGGACCGCCAGCGAGCCAAGCGGTTGCTCGCCGATGCCCTGCAGGCGGCCCAGCAGCTGGGCATGAATCAGCTCTACGACGACGTTGTCGCGGCCCGCGCCTGCCTGCCTGCGGACCCCGATTGGCTGGATCCGCAGCGAGACCTGCTCGCCGATGCGGCCGCCGTGTTCCGCCGCGAGGGGGAGTACTGGACCATCGGTTTTCAGCGGATCGTCATCCGGCTGAAGGACACCAAGGGCCTGCACTACCTGCAGAAGATGCTGACCGATCCCGGCCGGCAATTCCACGTCGCCGACCTGGCGGCAGGAACCAACTCGCCGCCGCGGCGTGCACGCGACAACGTCGGCAAGTCGCTGCGGGCCTGCTTGCGCCGCATCGAGCAGGCGCACCCGGCGCTGGGGGCGCACCTGGCCGCGGCCGTGCGTACCGGCTACCTCTGCTCCTATCAGCCTGATCCGGGGACTCGCGTCGGGTGGCGAACCTAGAGTGCGTTCGACGCCGCTGGGGTGTCGGCGAGCTGACGGTGCCGATGTCGGGTAGCTGATAGCCGAATGACCTGGACGGCGCGGACAATCCCGCACCGTCTGGACAAACCGCGGCGGGTGACAAGGCGGTAAGGAGCAAGCGATGAGCGCTGAGCACGACGTGCCGGCCGGCGCGCGCCCGGCGCTGGCAGGCGCCCAGGCGCGCCAGCGCATCCTGGAGCTGGGCTCGTCGGTCTGGGCCTTTTCCGCGCTCGCGGCCGCCGTCGAGGGTGGCTTGCTCGGCGAGCTCGCCACCCCGCAGACCTCGGCGCAGATCAGTACTCGAACCGGCACGTCGGCCGTCCTGATCGAGGCGGTGCTCGACGTGCTGGTGGGGCTCGATCTGGTCCACAGTGACGGAGAGGCCTTCGTCTGCGCGCCCGGCATGTCGGGCTACACCAGTGGCCAGCAACACGAGATCCTCCGTGCCGACCTGCGGGCCACCAACTTGATGGCAACGGAGCTGGTGGCGCGATTACGGGCCGGAGGGGCCGCCGCGCACGGATGGCGCTACCAGGACCCAGCCCTGCTGGAAGCGCAGGGGGTGCGTTCCATCGAGGCAGTTCCGATCTTGGTGGAGCGGCTGTTCCCCGCTCTCGACGGCCTGTGCGATGCCCTGCACGCGCCCACCGCCAGTTTCCTCGACGTGGGCACCGGCGTCGGGCGCCTGGCCATTGCGATGTGCGAGCAATTCCCGGCCCTGCGGGTCGTCGGCCTCGACCCGTTCGACACAGCACTGCAGCTGGCCCGGCGCAACGTTGCCGAGGCGGGGCTGGCAGACCGGATCGAGCTGCGCCCAGAACCGGTGCAGACCTTGGCCGATGAGAGCCGCTACGACCTGGCCTGGGTGCCGGCGCATTTCCTGCCTGCTGACGAGGCGGCGCGTGGGTTGCGCCGGGTACGTGCCGCGCTGCGCCCTGGCGGTTGGGCGGTTGTCGGGGCAGTCGCGGCTGCCGGGGAAGGGCTGCAGCCCGCGATCTTGCGCCTGGTCGGCCTGCTGTTCGGCAGCGGGCGGACGTCGGCCGATGACGTTGCCGGCATGTTGCGAGCCGCGGCGTACGACCGCATCCAGGTCCTCCCGGCCGCGCCGGATGTGCCGATCCGGATGATCGTGGCCCGCCGCCCCGCGTCTGGATCAACTGAGCTGAACCCATAGTTCCGGATGACTTCAACGGTCCATTTGCCACCCACACTGTGCTTCGCGGATGCGGGATATCCATGCGCATGTGATGCGCAGAACTTGATATTTTGCGGTTGTTTACCCGCAATAGCGGATTTTTGCCTTGACTGGCGCGCGGTTCGGGTGCGACAGTCGGCTGGTGGCTTCGTTCGACTGCCTTGGAGACCCGGTCCGACGCCGGATACTGGGCGTACGAGCCGACGGACCGCGTCCCGAAGACGGTGAGGTCCGCGGGTCGCAACGCGCCCAGCCGGGCAGCCCGCGCCACTGCCAGCGGCGTCCATGCTCGGGTCCGGCAAGCGGTCCTCGGTGACGGCGTGATCATGGCCGTGCATCATCCGCCTGAGTTCCGCCGCCGAGCCGTGGAATTGGCTCGCCGGGGGGATCGCCCGATCGCTGCGCTGGCCCAGCGGCTGGAGATCAGCGAGTCGTGCCTGCACCGGTGGGTACTGCAGGCCGACATCGACGACCACGGCAGCGACTCCCGGCTGACGAGCGTGGAGAAACGGGAGCTCGCTGCGTTGCGCCGGGACAAACAACGTCTGGAGCGGGAAAACCAGATCCTCAAGCGGGCGGTGGCGTACTTGGCTCGGGAGAACCTCTTCGGCGATCCGGCGCCGTCGAGCCGGCCGTTGACCTGATCCGCCCGGTGAGCAGCGCCTCGATGCTCTCCGGTGATCCCGGTGCGCCGAACAGCGCGCCGGCCGCCCAGTTGGCCCCGATCGAGCTGAGGTAGGCGGCCTGCTTGTCGGTGTCCACTGGGCAGGCGATCACGTCAGCACCAGCGGCCCGAACCAGTTGCACCGCGGCGTGTGTCGCCTGAGACAGGATCGGGTAGGAGCCATCGGCGACGTGTTCCGATACCAGCGTGGCAATGCGCACCGTGCGTGGCGACAGGTCTGCTACGCAGCGCAACGCGCCGATGCCGCCCGCGAAGTCGTAGAGCCCGGCGCGGACGCCGAGTTCGCCGAGCACCCGCAGGTTGTCCTCGGCCTGCTCGCCGCCACCCCCTACCCCGTTGCTGCTGCCGGCCAGTTCGCCGGTGTCGGCCCGAAGGGCGGCGACCGGCGCGCGAAGCTCCAGCTGCGCGGGCGCCAAGCCGGTGTCGGCCAGGACCGCGGTGATGGTGGCGATCAAATCGGGATCTCTGGTTTGGGACGGGGTGAGGTTGACCGCTACCGGTGGCACGGTGGTCATCTGGTGTTGCCAGCTGGCGGCCTGCTCGGCGGCGGTCTGTAGGAGCCATTGGCCGATGGCATACACCGCGCCGGTCCGCTCCGCAGCGCGCGCACATTGCTCGTGGGGTAGCCGGCCGTGCTGCGGGTGCACCCAGCTCAAGGCCGCTTCGATGGCCACCAGCCGGTGATCCGCGAGGGTGACCACTGGCTGGTAGGTAACCTCGAGTTCGCCGCTTTCCAGCGCGCCGGGCAAGGCGGCGGCCAGCTGGAGTTCCACGCGTTCGGCACGGTCGGTGTCGGGATCGTACGGGGCCCACTGGCGGGCGCCCTGGTTGTGCAGCCTGCGCAGGGTGACGCCGGCCGCGCGCATCAACTCCTCAGGTCGGCAACCGCCGACCGGCAGCTGCGCGACACCGATCGTGGCGGTGAGCGCGATCCCGACGTCGCCGACGTAGTGCGGCTCTGCCAGCTCGACGTTGATCTGTTCGGCGAGGGCGCCGATGTCGAGTGCGGCATCATCGGTTGAGGGGGCGGGTTCCAGCAGGATCGCGTACTCGTCGGCGCCGAGCCGGGCCACCATTCCCGGCCGGTCGCCGAGTACGCCTTCCAACCGGCGGGCGACAACGTCGAGCAGCTCGTCGCCGGCTTCGTAACCCAGGCCGTTGTTGATCGCGGAAAAGCCATCCAGATCCAGGTGCAGCAGGGTGACGACGGCCGACGGGTCCAGCCGGGCGAGCACCTTCTCCAGGTGGATGAGGAAGAACTGCCGGTTCGGCAAGTCGGTCTGCAGGTCATAGAGCGTCTGGTGCTGCAGCCGCTGCTCGAGTAACTGCAAGTCGGTGATGTCATCGACCATCGTCACGAGGTATCGAGCCTCGGAGTCGGCGTCGGGCAGCACCGAGGTGTCCAGGTTGGCCCAGACAGGCTCACCGTCGACGCGGCGCAGCGGGAAGCGACCCCGTAACCGGGGATTGCGCCGATCGATCAAGTCGAGGTAGCGCTCCTGCATGGCCGACCGATCACCCGCTGAGAACAGCTCGCTCAGGTCACGGCCCACCAACTCGCCCGGGGAGTAGTCGAGGATGTCCTCCAGCGCCCGGTTGCACTGAATGATCTTTCCGGTGGGCTCGCTGATCGCGACGCCCACCGGGGAGGAGTAGAACACCTGCCGGAACCGCGCCTCGCTGGAGGCCAGCGCGTGTTCGGCTTGCTTGCGCGCTCGCAGCGCTGCGCGGTAGATCGAGTCCTGCTCGTCGAGGCTGCGTTCGCGCAGCGCTGCGGCATAACCCGCGGCGATGTCGCCGGCCAGCTGGGCGATGTCGAAACCTGGCCGCTGCGAGCCCAGCAACTCGGGTAACCGATCGACGATCAGAGCCAACGTCTTGCTGAGCGTGTCGGTGCTGGTGAAGTGCGCAGCGACGAGATCAGCGCCGATCCGGCGACCGGCGCTGCGGTTGGTTTCCGGGGCTGCCACCGCAGCCACCATGGCCTCGACGAGGCCGGCGAGGTGACCGACGAGTTCGTCGGGCCCCATCGACACGTAGCTCGTGCCGGCGATCGCCTCCGCCCATTGCCGGGCGAACGCTTCTCGATCTGTGTTGGTCATCGTGGCTGGCTACCCCGGGTGCGGGTGCCCCGCAAGGCACCGGGATGCGGGAGTCCGGGCGCCTGTACTTTACTCGCCACCGCGATGTCGCGGTGAGTGAAGTCCGCCGAACGTGGTCTGTAATGAAACATCACGCTGCGTGTCGGCGACATGCTCAGTGTCGGGCCACCACCGTCGCCAACTGGGGGCTTCAGCATGGGGATGACCAGGTCCAGTAACGAATCGGCAGGTCGGCGCGGATTCGGCAGGCGTCGATTCCTGACCGGACTCGGTGCCAGTGCGGCCGGTGTGCTCACTGTGAACAACGTGGAAGCACGCGCCGAGCAGGCCGAAGGCCCGGTTCCCACGTCGGCGCCGGATCCCCGGTTCAGCCGGATGTTCCAGCTGCCCGCTTTCGCCGATCCGCGATCCCCCGCGGTGCGTGATGCGATGATAGACATCGGAAAGCCTGGTGGGCTGCTGGACGCCCGGGATCCGCTGGACCAAGGCCCGATCCGGCTGATCACCAACCCCGAACTGAGCCCGCGAAACCCCGATCAGGACGTGCACAACATGACCGCGGGCACGACGTTTCTCGGGCAATTCCTCGACCACGACGTCACATTCGACAACACCTCGCGGCTGGGCCTGGTCGCCGAGCCCGCGCAGACACCGAACTCCCGGGTCCCCACGTTCGATCTCGACTCCGTCTACGGGGGCGGCCCGGCGATCAGCCCGCACCTGTACGAATCGCCGGATCGTGCCAAGCTCCGGGTCGAAAGTGGCGGGCTGTTCGAAGACCTGCCCCGGAACCGAGATATGACCGCGATCATCGCCGATCCGCGAAACGACGAGAACCTCATGGTGGCCGGCCTGCACGCGGCATTCCTGCTGGCTCACAACCGGACCGTGGACGCGCACCGGGCCAACCATCTGCCCGGTGACTCCTTTACCGATTGCCGGCGCACGATCACGCTGCACTGGCAGTGGATCGTGGTGAACGAGTTCCTCCCGCAGGTCGTCGGGCGGGCGCTGGTGGATGACATCCTGCGCAACGGCCGGCGCTGGTACCGCTTCACCAAGCCCAGCATGCCGGTGGAATTCCAGACCGGCGCCTACCGGTTCGGGCACAGCATCGTCCGGCCCTCCTACCGCGTGAACCTGCACGGCGATCCCGGCGGCAAGCCGGCCACCGGCGCTCCGGCATTCTTCGGGTTCATCTTCGACCCGGCAGGCGGGCACCAGGCCGACCCGGTCGACCTGCGCGGTGGCGCGCGGGCCCGGCGCCGGTTCGTCGGCTGGCAGACCTTCTTCGACTTCGGGGGTGACCAGACCCAGCATGTCCGGCCG
>DATFDO010000275.1:0-2544 GCA_035252045.1 Pseudonocardiaceae bacterium | reverse complement strand
AACACGGCAGCTCCGCCACCCAGGGCGGGGGTGGCGGAGCTGCTTGTCCTACCTACTTACCGGTGGGTCAGAGGTGGAGGTGGACGTCGTCGAGCACGTGGGTGTCATTGAGGTTGACCAGGCCGTGCTGCTCATTGTTGCTGATCTTGGAGTCGTCCACGATGGTGTTGTTCGAGTCAGTGGTGATGTGCTCAGGGTGGTAGTTGGTGTGCGGCTCGTAGTTGCCCGAGTCGCTGATGGTGGTGTTGTGCGGCTCGTAGTGATTGCCGACGTTGTCCAGCGTGGTGTTGTTCGAGTCGGTGGTGTTGCCCACATCTCTGACCGTGGTGTCGTGACTGTCCACCCGGTTGTCCTCTACCCGGCTGCCGTTGGTGGCCACGTCGCTGTGGTCGGAGTCGGTCACGTTGCCGTCTCCGGCCACGCCACCGCGGTCGGCGATGTTGTTGCCGTTGAACGAGCCGTGGGTGGAGTAGTCGTTGGACGTGTTGCCCACCTTGGCGTTGTCTCCGACGATGTTGCCGTCGCCGTTCGCGACGTCACCGTTGATGTCCCGGCCGGCGGCCACGGAGTGGTCGGTAGCGGTCACCGAGTTGTCGGTGAAGTTCTGGGTGAGCTTGCCGTCATTCCAGATGGACTGGTTGACCGACTTGTCGATCACGGTGTCGTGGCTGTCGGAGTAGGTGTAGTTGTTGGAGATGTACTGCAGCTGCTGCACCGCGGCGGCGTGTGAGTCCAGGCCCGGGTCGGGTCGCCAGCCGTCGTGGGGGCGCCCACCGTCATACCGGTAGCCCCGGTCGTCTCCGTAGTTCCGGTCGTTGCCGTAGTCCCGGTCGTTGCCGACGTTGTACTCGCGATTCCCGACGGTGGACACCGGGTGGTACTCGGCCACATACGTCATCGCATCCGAGACGTCCTCGCTGCACACATCGCTGAGACCGGCATTCGCCAACACCTGATCCGGGTTCGCGATGAACGCTTGCTTGGCGTCGTCGTTGCCCAGCAGGCTCAAGATGAAGTCCAGCAGGCTCTTCGTGTCCGACATGACCGTCACTCTCCTCATGTGATGAACCGGGCCGGCGAAGCCCGCCGGTGGTGTGACGGCAAAGCTAGGGCCGGCGCAGCAGCCGGACATCGGGGACTGCACCGGGTTGACTTGGTCCCGGATTAGGGGATTGACAGTGGGGATGATTGGGGGGCCCGGGGGAGCGCCTGGCGCTAACGCAAGGCCCCGCGCCGGGCGATACGCAAGCCAGACGTTGTTGCGATCAGTTCCGGGGAGGGTGCTGAGATGGGCTACTGGCTTGGGATTGATCTGGGTAGCACGATCACGGCGGCGGCGGTGTGCCGGGCAGCGGGGCCTGCTGAGGTAGTGGCGTTGGACAGCGCCTGCGCAGTGGTGCCCTCGGTGGTTTTCGTGGGTGAGCAGGGCCAGGTCGAGGTGGGCCAGGCCGCGCTACGGCGAGCGGTGACCGATCCGGATCGGGTGGTGCGCTCGTTCATCGGGCGCATCGGCGACCAGGTTCCGATGGTCATCAGCGGCCAGGCCTACACCGCGGCGCAGCTGGCCGCGATGCTGACCCGCTGGGTGGTGGACGAGGTCGCCGACCGGCAAGGGGGCCCAGCCGAGGGCATCATCGTGACTCACCCGGGCACCTGGGGCGACTACAAGCGGGAGGTCCTGGCCACGTCGCTGGCGGCCGCGGGCTTGGGCCAGGTCCGCTTCTGCGCCGATCCCCAGGCCGCCGCGGCCGGTTACGCCGCCGGGCAGCCGATCGCTTCCCGCACCATCGCGGTCTACGACCTGGGCGGCAGCACTTTCCACGCCACCGTGATCCGCACCACGGGCGATGGCGGGTGCACCGTGCTGGGCCAGCCGCAGGTCCTCGAACAACTGGGCGGGGTGGACTTCGACGACGCGGTGTTCGGCCACGTAGTCAGGGCGGTGCCCGGCTTGGCCAAGCTCGACAGTGAGGACCCGGCCACCCTGGCCGCCATTGCCGTGCTTCGCCGGGAATGTACCCGGGCCACCCATGCGCTGTCCGCCGACACCGAGGTGACCATCCCGGTGATCGCCCCCGGGATTAGGGCCCAGGTTCGCCTGCACCGCGCCGAGTTCGACGACATGATCCGCGCGCAGCTGTCCGCAACGCTCCAGGTGCTGCGCCGCGCCCTGCACATCGCCGACGTGCAACCCCAGCAACTCGACGCGGTGCTGCTCGCCGGCGGATCCTGCCGTATCCCCCTGGTCGCCCAACTCATCTCCACCGACTTGAACCAGCCCATCACCATCGACAGCGACCCCAGCACGGTCATCGCCCGCGGGGCCGCAGCCCTCGCGGTCCCGGCACGGCACGTCGACGACATCGGCGAAGCACCGCCCGTGCCTGTGACTCCCGAGGTTGAGCAGCCTTCCGGACCGGCGCGCCCGCCCGAGCGCCCATCCTTGACCGCCATCCCGCTTAAGGTCGAACCCGCCCAGCCCCGGCGCCGTGGCACCTCACGGAGCATGAGACGAGCTGCCCTTGCCGGATCGCTGGCGCTGCT
>DATFDO010000274.1:0-10014 GCA_035252045.1 Pseudonocardiaceae bacterium | reverse complement strand
GGTCGAACGGCCCGCAACAACCTATCTGGAGGAACAGCAAACAATGCAGTTGGAAATCAGGACCGAGGGCGTGGATTTCGTCGTGTCTCGCGCCCCGCAGCCGAAGAATGACAATGACGGTCGGCAGAAGACTGACCGGGAGACCGGTGAATTGCTGCACGTGACCGAGCTGGTCGCTATGGATGAGACCGGCGCGGAGGTCATCAAGGTCACCACAGCCGGGCAACCCAGGGTCGCCAAACGGCAACTGGTCAACGTGGCCAAGCTAGTGGCCACGCCGTGGAACATCGAGGGTCGCGGCGGGGTGGCGTTTCGGGCGGACGCAATCGCCCCGGTGCCCACTACTCCGGCCGGAGCGGGTCGAGCGGCCACGGGTGCCGCTGGGTCGGCGGGTGCGTCGTGAGCGCATCGATGGTGAGCTCGGATCTGGAGCGGCTCAAAGCCATGTACGAGCACGCCGAGCAACTCCGCGATGAAGCGGCAGACGCCGAGCGTGCGGCCTTTCTCCGTTGGCAGGAGGCCTACGGCGCCTACGAGGTCGCCCGTGATGAGGCATCGGCTGCGTGGTCGGCCTGGGTCGAGGCCATCACCCCTTGAGTGCGGCGCCCGGCCGGTCGGGCCTGGAAACCAAGGCCGGTCGGGCGCCCGCTCCACCCATCAACAAGGACGACGAGGAGCTGTCATGAGCCTACGGCGGAACAAGCGCGCTGACGTGTGTGGCGGTGGCCGGTGATGGACGCGCAGATAATTGCGATATTGGTGGCGGGCGGTGCCGCGCTGGGTGTGGTGGTGTGGGTGCTGGCCAAAGTCGGCCAAGCCCTGATCAAAATCACAGAAGCACTGGCCGCTGCAGCGGTTGTCGTCTTCGCTCTCTGGCTGGTGGTCAAGGCCGTGACGTGGGCCATCCGGCAGGCACTCACCCGGTGGCGGACCAGTCTGACCGTACTCGCGGTCGCGGCCTGGTTGCACTGGCGAGGCTGGCCGTCGTTGGCCCTCATTGTCGGCATGATCGCGGCGGTGCTGATCGGCTGGCGCCTGATCGATCTGGTGTCCTTCGACGCTTGGGCGGGTCGGCATCTGCGGTCGTGGTGGCTGCGCTGGACGGTGTACGCGCCGAAGCTGCCCAGCTGGCTGCAGGCCTGCGGCTTAGGCGTCAGACACGACTCCACATCGGTCGTGGTGGCGCTGACCCCGCTGGGTCGTGGTCTGCGGCCCAACCGGCGCCAGGCACGGCCGGAGCTGCCCACGGTGATCGGGGTGCGCTCGGGCGCCTCGTGGGACATGGTGCGGGTCCGGCTGGTACCCGGCCAGAAACCCGAGGACTTCGACCTGGCCGCACGAGCGCTGGCGTCGGCCCGGCAGGTGGCGCGCTGCCAAGTCCGGGAACTAGCTCCCAACGTGGTCTCGATCGACTTTCAGCGCCGTAACCTCCTCGCCGATCCGGTGACCTGCCCCGAATTGGCCGAGCTGGCCAGCGTGCCCGGCAACGCGATCGATCTACGGCGGGTGTGGGCCGGACGCACCGAATACGGCCACGACTGGCACATCCCGCTGACCGGCGCAGCGAGTCACACCCTGACCGCAGGCGAGTCGGGGGCCGGCAAGAACTCGCTGACCTGGTGCCCCCTGATCTCCATCGCCCCGGCCATCCGCGATGGTCTGGTGCGGGTGTCCGGGATTGACCCCAAGGGCATGGAGCTGGCCTACGGGCGGCGGGTCTTCCACCGCTACGCGGTCACCGGCAGCGAGGCCCTGGCCGTGCTCGACGACCTAGCGGACTGCATGGCCGCCCGCAAAGCCACCTTCGCTGGTCAGGTCCGGACGGTGCCGATCAGCCCTGAGCATCCCTTGGAGCTGCTGGAATTCGACGAGATCGGGGCGCTCACCAGATACACCGACCGGCGGACGCGGGAGGCCATCACTGAGCGGGTGGCTTTGCTGACCACCCAGGGCCGCGCGCTCGGGATGACGGTCCGGGGCTACGTCCAAGAACCGACCAAAGACACCGTGCCGGTTCGGGAGTTGTTTCCCCGCCGGATCTGCTTGCGGGTGGCCGCCAAGTCTCACGTGGGCATGGTGCTGGGAGATCAGGCCTACGACCGTGGCGCCTGGGCCAACCGGATCACCGATGCCGAGGCCGGGGTGGGCTACATCTTTGGCGAAGGCATCCGCGAACCCCTGCGGGTTCGCGCCGGCTGGGTCCCCGATCAGACGATCCGGGCCCTCGAAGCCTTCGTCACCGCCCCTTTCGCCCGCGATAGCGCCATTTTGGCCCTGTCCACCACCTCGACCCCTGGAGGCCTGGCATGACCACCACCGGCGCAAGTCTCGAACGGGCAGCGGCCATGCTCGCCGCGCACCTGCACGATCACACCCTGCCCGAACCCGCGTACCTGCGCGTGAACACCCGCAACACCCACTCGGAGGTCTGCGTACAGCTGGCCGCCGACACCATCGGGACAGTCACCCGAGATCTGCTGGCCTGGGCCGACACCCTGCCCACCGTCACCGCCGAGGCGTGGCGGGTCCGCGCTGGTGACAGCGTGCACCTGTCAATCGCCAGCGCCCTGACCGGCCCAGCTGGCACCATCGAGCTGGATGTCTTCGGTGCCGTGGCATTCGGCCCCCATCAGTTTCCCGGCCTACCGGCCGGCGACCGACAGTCGGTAACGCTGGAACGGCTCCGCGCCTGGGCAGCCGTCGACCTGCCCGAGGTGGCCCGATGACCTCAACCGCCACCCTGCCGCCAGATGTTGTGGATCAGATGGTGACTCGGGCAAGCCGGTCGGACTTCGACCGGTGGGCCGAGCAAGTCACACGGTGCGGTCACTGCTCGCACCCAGTCCGGCTGCGGGGCCGGGTCGAACACCGCACCGCGACCGGTGAGCAGGTGACGTACTCGACGAATGGCGAACCGGATCGGGTGCTGCTGATCCGGTGCGGCAACCGGCGCGCCACTGTGTGCCCGTCTTGCTCGTATGAGTACGCCGGCGACATGTGGCAGCTGCTCTACGCTGGCGCCGCTGGTGGCCGCAAGGGCGTGCCCGAATCCATCCGGTCACACCCGCTGGTATTCGCCACTCTGACTGCACCTGGCTTTGGTCCAGTGCACACCACCCGTGCCGACCGAACCGGGCCGGCGCGCTGCCGCCCCGTCCGTGGTGGCACGCCACGGCTGTGCGCGCACGGGCGGCCGAGCTGGTGCACTGCAATCCACACCGAGGATGACCCGCGACTCGGGCAACCGATCTGCCCGGACTGCTACGACTACGCCGGGCATGTCGCGTTTAACTGGCACGCCCCTGAACTGTGGCGACGGTTCACCATCACCCTGCGCCGTGCCCTGGCCCGGGCGGCGGGGCTGAGCGCAGCCGAGTTCACCCGCCGCTGCCGGGTGTCATTCGTCAAGGTCGCGGAATTCCAGCGGCGTGGCGTCGTGCACTTCCACGCTCTGATTCGCCTCGATGGTCCCGGCGACTTCGAACCGCCACGGATCACCATCGATGCGACCGGGCTAGCTGAGGCGATCCGGCAGGCCGCCGCTCAGGTGCAGCTAACCGTGGAGGTGCCCGGCGCGGCCGACCTGGTGCTGCGCTTCGGAACCCAGCTCGATACCCAAGCCGTCAATGGTGGTCCGGCAGGTGAACTGAGCCCAGAGCATGCAGCGCGGTACATCGCTAAGTACGCCACCAAAAGCGCCGAAGACTTCGGCGTCGGCGAGCGGCGCATCACCCCCGAAACGCTGCCGCTGCTCGACGTCTCCGAGCACGTGCACCGGCTGGTCCGCACCGCGTGGCAACTCGGTGAACACCCGGCATATGAGGGACTGCGCCGGTGGGTGCACATGCTCGGCTTCCGCGGTCATTTCGCATCTAAAAGCCGCCGCTATTCCACTACTCTCGGCGCGATTCGCCGGGAACGCCGCACTTACCGGCAACGCCAGGCCGCCGAACACGTCCGCGAACTAATTGACGAAGACACCACCCTCGTCGTCTCGCACTGGGAATTCGCCGGAACTGGATACCTCACCACTGGAGACGCCGCGCTTGCCTTGTCCGCCGCCGCCCGAGCACGCGAGCAACGACAAGCAGCTCGTGACGCCTACCACGAAGAATGCGCACAGTATCCCGAAGGGGTCTAACGCAATGACCGGCAATGTCGTCCAACTCTCTTGCCGACCGGATGGGTCGAAGTCGTTCGCCGCCCGGTCCAGGGTTGCCCCTGCCCAGGCAGAACGCGCCGTCTACAACGTGCAGGAGGTGTCACAGATGCTGTCAATCTCGCTGGGCGGCACTTACCAGCTCTGCCGCGACGGCACGATCCCGGCACTCAAGCTCGGGGGCCGATGGGTCGTACCGAAGACTCGCTTTCATATCTGGCTTGACAACCTTCCCACCGTCGACCTGGAGGACAACTCAGCGTTATGAGCCACATCACCAAAGCACCAGGCGGAACGTTTCGAGCACGCTGGCGCGATCCGGCTGGTAATCAGCTCTCGAAATCATTCCCCACGAAGCGCGAAGCGAACGCGTTTCTGGCGGAAATCGAGACCGCCATGCACCGAGGGACATACGTGTCCCCAAGCGCGGGGAAACTTCGATTCCGCGTCTACGCGCAGCGCTGGGCAGCCAGCCGCAACCTCACGGCCAGGACCACTGAGCGCACCACATCTATCCTGCGTAACCATCTGCTGCCCAAGTGGGGCGAGTGGCCCATCGGCGGCATCGACCACCTATCCGTGCAGGAGTGGGTCACCGGGCTGAGCAAGACACTCGCACCCGCCACAGTGGGCAAGTGCTTCGGCACCCTGCGAACCATCCTCCGATCCGCTATGCGAGCCCGGCTCATCGCGGTCGATCCAACTGAGGGGGTGACAGCGCCTAGCACGTACCAGGCTCGCCCACTCACCGCAACGATCAGCCGTGAGGCCTTCCTCGGGAAGCTGCTTCCGGCCGCTCCCCTGGACCATCGGGCCATCGTGGCGATCGGGGGCGGAGCTGGACTGCGCTGGGGTGAGGCCGCCGGTCTTCCGTGGGGGGCCGTGGACCTCACTCGCCGGCAGCTTCAGGTCGGTCAGGTCGCTATCGAGACAGCCAACGAGGTGACCGTGCGGCCTTACCCGAAGTCTCGCGCAGGTGTCCGCACCATCCCAATCCCGGACTTCCTCGTACGGGAACTTGGAAGGCACAGACAACTGACGGTGGGGGACGCTACGCCGGTTCCCGGGTCGCTCATCTTCCCTACCCGCAACGGCACGCCACTACGACGGTCGAACTTCCGTCGCCAGGTCTGGCGACCAGCGCTCGTCCGGGCCGGGCTGCTAGGAGAGGTCGCGGCAGTCGGCGATACATGGCGCGTCAGCTGGGTCAGCCAATCCGGAGTAAGGCACCACCGGACATTCGCTACGGAACGGGAAGCGATCGAGCACATCGTCAAGCATGCGGAAGGAGGCCTGCGGTACCACGATCTCCGACATTCCTACGCCACCTGGCTAGTGTCAGACGGTGTGCCGGTGAACGTGGTACAGCGAGTCATGGGGCACGAGCAAGCATCGACGACCCTGAACCGCTACACCCATACGCCTGACGATTTCGGGCAGCGCGTCAGAGCAGCTTTCGAGGGGCCCGCTCCCTTTTCGCTCCCTCAGACCAGCCAGTCGACCGGCGCAGAGGAGAGCACGAGATAATGACACCTCTCGTGACCTGGGCTTATGCACGTAGCCGACTTCGTGGAGACGAAGGGACTCGAACCCTCAACCCCCGCCGTGCAAAGGCGGTGCTCTTCCAGTTGAGCTACGTCCCCGGTTCCCAGGCGCCGTCGATGCCCAGCGTCGACTCAGACGCCTGGTGTGGTGGCCTCACGCCAGAGGTCGGCCTCTGCCTTGGCTGAACGCTGGCGCTGGACGAGGATCAATGCAACCAGACCGACGAGCATCAGCATGACCATCTTCTTCACGACGGATCGCCTCCTTGCCACGATGGTTGTTCTCCAGTGGGCCTAGCTGGACTTGAACCAGCGACCTCATCCTTATCAGGGATGCGCTCTAACCGACTGAGCTATAGGCCCCCGCACGACCCGGCGAGGTTACCGCACCGTCTCGACTCGACCCAACTCGCGGGCAGGGCCCTGCCAGCCCGGTATCAATCCGGTTCGGACAAGGTGACCTCGATGCCCCCGACGAAGTCCGCAGCGACGTTGTAGACCAACGAACCGACGGTGGCTAGCGCGGTCATCAAGACGATGTTCACCAAGCCGATGACGAACGCCGCGCCGAACACTCGCCCACCGCTGACCAGCTCGGTCACCTGCGGGTTGTTCACCGAGGTCAGATCCGAGTAGGTGCCGTTGATCTGATCCCACACGCCCATCCCGGCCAGCACGCCGTAGAGCACGCCGACAGCCACCAACCAGACCAGGAACCCGCAGCACGACAGCACCAGCGAGATCTTGAGCACCGACCATGGATCGAGCCGCCGCAGCTGCAGGCTCGTCTGCCGCGGGACCCGGACTGAGCGGGACTGACCAGACGGCGCGGCGGGCTCCACCCGCTCTGGCGGGGTGTATCCACCGACGCGCACGGTACCGCCGCTGTGGTCTCTCGATCCGCTACCTGAACTCGATGGCACCCGCCTGGTCGCGTTGTCCACGACTGGAGGGCCGACGCCCCGCGAGAAGCCGTACGCGCGACCCCCTTCCGGCTGGCGATCAGCCTGGTCCCGAACCGCACCACGGGCATGTTCGGGTGCCCCGACCTGAAGCGAGACTGTCTTGGGATCCGGGTCACCCGGCGCAGAACCTTGCCGCTGCCGGGGAGCTGAGGTTGCCGCGCCGTTGGCCGGCGCATCGCCGGCGGCAGGCTCATCGTCGAGAACAGGGGCAGCCTTCGTCTGTTCGGCGTTGTCGGGCCTGGTCACGAATCACCTCTCGTCGGGGCACCGCCGGCTGCTGCTGCGTCAGAGTCGCCGGCCTCTTCGGCGTTGCGTGCGACAGCCACCAGACTCGCCCCTTCGCCGAGATTCATCAACCGCACCCCTTTGGTCTGCCGGCCCGCCTTGCGTACCTCTTTAGCGGTGGTCCGGATGACCCCACCGCTGGAGGTGATGGCATACAGCTCGTCATCGATGTCGACAACGAGCGCGCCGACGAGCTTGCCACGCCGGCGGTCGTCCTGGATGGTCAACACGCCCTTGCCGCCCCTACCCTGCACCGGATAGTCATCGATCGGGGTCCGCTTGGCGTAACCACCGGCGGTCGCGACGAGAACGAACAACCCTGGTTGCACCACCGCGATGGACAGCAGCTCGTCACCGTCGTTGAAGCGCATCCCGAACACACCCGAGGTGGCCCGACCCATCGGGCGCAGCACCTCGTCGGTGGCGGAAAACCGGATCGACTGGCCGTGAGCCGAGACCAGCAGCAGGTCGTCATCGGCTGAGCACAGCACCGCACCGACCAGCTCGTCACCCTCGCGCAGGTTGATCCCGATCAGCCCACCGGCGCGGTTGGAATCGAAGTCGGTCAACCGGCTCTTCTTGACCAGCCCGTCGCGGGTGGCCAGCACCAGGTACGGCGCGGCGGTGTAGTCGCGGATCTGCATGACCTGGGCGATCTGCTCGTCGGGCTGGAACGCGAGCAGGTTGGCCACGTGCTGGCCGCGGGCGTTGCGGTTGGCCTCAGGCAGCTCGTAGGCCTTGGCCCGGTACACCCGGCCCTTGTTGGTGAAAAACAGGATCCAGTCGTGCGTGGAGCAGACGAAAAAGTGCGCCACGATGTCGTCTTGTTTCAGGCCCGCACCCATCACGCCCTTGCCGCCGCGCTTCTGCGCCCGGTACAGGTCGGTGCGGGTGCGCTTGGCGTAGCCAGTGCGGGTGATCGTGACGACGACGTCCTCGACAGCGATCAGGTCCTCGGTGGACACGTCACCGTCGTAGCCGGTGATCCGGGTGCGCCGGTCGTCGCCGTGCTTGTCGACGATCTCGGTCAGCTCGTCGCGCACGATGGTGCGCTGCCGCTCGGGCTTATCCAGGATGTCCAGGTAGTCGGCGATCTCCCGCTCGAGCTCGGCGAGGTCGTCGATGACCTTCTGCCGTTCCATCGCGGCCAGCCGGCGCAGCTGGGTTTCCAGGATGTAGTTGGCCTGAATCTCATCGACGTCCAGCAACGCCATCAAGCCGGTGCGCGCGTCGTCCACCGTGGGGGATCGGCGGATCAGCGCGATCACCTCGTCGAGCATGTCCAGCGCCTTGACCAGGCCGCGCAGCAGATGGGCGCGCTCTTCGGCCTTGCGCAGCAGGTAGCGGGTCCGCCGGATGATGACGTCGAGCTGGTGGCGCACGTAGTGCCGGATGACCTGGTCCAGCCGCAGGGTGCGGGGCACGCCTTCGACGATGGCCAGCATGTTGACGCCGAAGGAGTGCTGCAGCTGGGTGTGCTTGTAGAGGTTGTTGAGCACCACCTTGGCCACTGCGTCGCGCTTGAGCGTGATCACGATGCGCATGCCGATACGGTCGCTGGACTCATCGTTGATCTCGGCGATGCCGCTGATCTTGGCGTCCCGGGACAGCGCCGCGATCGACTCGATGAAGTTGTCCGGGTTGACCTGGTAGGGCAGCTCGGTGATCACCAGGGTGGCTCGGCCCCGGGTGTCCTCCTCGACTTCCACCACGCCGCGCATCCGTATCGAGCCGCGGCCGGTGCGGTAGGCGTCGGAGATGCCGTCGGTACCGACGATCAGTCCGCGGGTCGGGAAATCCGGTCCCTTGATCCGCTCGCACAGCGCATCGAGCAGGGTCTCGTCGTCGACGTCGGGATGCTCCAGCAAATACACCACGCCGGCGCTGACCTCGCGCAGGTTGTGCGGTGGGATGTTCGTCGCCATCCCGACCGCGATCCCGGAGCTGCCGTTGACCAGCAGGTTCGGGATCCTTGAAGGCAGCACGACGGGCTGTTGAGTGCGCCCGTCGTAGTTCGGCTCGAAATCGACGGTCTCCTTGTCGATGTCGGCCAGCATGTCCATCGCCAGCGGGGTGAGCCGGCACTCGGTGTACCTCATCGCGGCCGCGGGATCATTGCCCGGAGAGCCGAAGTTACCCTGCCCGTCGACCAGCGGGTAGCGCATCGACCACGGCTGGGCCAGCCGCACCAGGGTGTCGTAGATCGCGGTGTCCCCGTGCGGGTGGTAGTTGCCCATCACGTCGCCGACGACCCGCGCACACTTGACGTAACCGCGATCCGGGCGGAAGCCCGAGTCGTACATGGAGTAAAGCACCCGGCGATGCACCGGCTTGAGCCCGTCGCGGACATCCGGTAACGCCCGTCCGACGATCACGCTCATCGCGTAGTCGATATACGAACGCTGCATCTCCTGCTGGATGTCGACCGGCTCGACGCGGTCTCCGTCCGGCGGCAGGGTGATCTCCGTCACTAGCTTCGGTTCCCTTCAGCGGCCATTGAAGTGCCGCGCAGCCAAGCCAGTCTACTCGTCACGCAGCGTGTCGCCTGCCCGGACGCGCGGTGCCGTGGTCGTCGCCCACCGCGGTAGCGCCGAGCTCGACCAACCGGCCGGTCGGAGGGAGGGGTAGCGACACGGTATTGCGGGTAGCCCCTGCGTGGCAGCCGCCGGAGCGGTTGTGAGAACGCTGATGGATGGGGGACAGGGTGGGCCTGGACCGCCCGCACAGCGGGCACAAAGGTGGGCTGGCGCGCCGGATACTCATCACGGTCGCGGGGGTGGCGCTGTGCGTGGCCGGCATCGGGCTGCTCATCCTGCCGGGGCCGGGACTACTGCTCCTGCTGGCTGGTCTCGTGCTGCTGGCCAACGAGTACCCGTGGGCCCGCCGCATGACTGCGCCGGTGCGCAGGCAGGCGATTCGGTCCGCCGAGCAGAGTGTCGCCTCACCCCTGCGGATCAGCGCGACGGTGTTGTGCGGGCTGGCGCTCGTCGCGGCGGGGATCGCCTGGATCCTGGTGCCGTCGCTGCCGTTCGGCGGTGTGGCGACCGGCTCCAGCTTGATC
>DATFDO010000273.1:0-8681 GCA_035252045.1 Pseudonocardiaceae bacterium | reverse complement strand
GTCGAGCAACTCGACGAGACCATCCGCGATATCAGAACCTCGATCTTCGATCTGCAGACCACGGCTGACAGTGGTACGGGAGCTAGCCTGCGCCGCCGCTTGCTGGACGTGGCTGCCGAAGCGGCGGCCGGATCCGGGTTGTCACCCTCGGTCCGCATGTCAGGAGCCGTAGATACCGTGGTGCCTGCAGACATCGCCGAGCATGCCGAAGCCGTGGTCCGGGAAGGCGTGAGCAACGCAGTCCGCCACGCTCAGGCAAGTGCCATTACCGTCACTGCCGAAGCGGGCGACGAGCTGGTCATCGAAGTGATAGACGACGGGGTCGGTATACCCGAGCAGGCGGCTCGTAGCGGTTTGGCCAACCTCGAGCGACGGGCGGCTGCCTGTGGCGGCACGGTGACTGTTGCTGCGCGGCCGGGCGGGGGTACCCGGCTAACTTGGTGTGCGCCCTTACGCTGAAAAGCGCTGCAAAGCATCGACAAGCCCGCCCCAAGGGGACTTTTGTCCCTATCGGGTGGCCACGACTGCCGGGATGCTTAACCTCATACGAGGTGATGTCACCGGAGAGTTCGTCGTCGCAATGAGGACAAGCAATGACTGAACAACAGCATCTCCCGATAGTGGTCGGAGTCGACGGCCATAAAACAGGGCGACGAGCGCTCGAGTGGGCGCTGCATGAGGCGCAAACCCGCAACTGTCCTGTACAGGTCGTGCACGCCTGGACCTTTGATCCCATGGCGGACTACTTCACCGAGACATCGAGTCAGCAGGTTCACCAAAAGTCATTGGCGATGTTGCATCGGGAAGTCGCCCCAGCGACCGAGACAATGACCGATATTCCACCGATTGCTCATCACAGCGTCGAAGGCGACCCGATCCGCATCTTGCCGGAGCTGGCGCGCGGCGCAGCCATGCTCGTGGTCGGTCGGCATCGGGGTGGCGTGGTCCGGGAGGCTCTGCTCGGCTCAGTGAGCGCGGCCTGCGTCCGCCATGCAACCTGCCCAGTTGTCGTCATTCCAGCAGTGGTGGTTCCGCACGAGCAAGCCAGTGCGGCTGAGCCGGCCTCGGTTGCACAGAGTTAGCCAGCATTCGTGCGTCCCAACTCGCGCAGCACGGCGTCGACCAGCGCCGGCACAGCAGCGGCCACTGGTGCAGATAACCCCAGCCCAATGCTGATGTCCGCCACCTCGACGGCATAGAGATCAACTGTTGTGGCATTCGGTCGAGCACCCGCCCAAGTTCCATCGCCTCAGGGACGCCGAAGCCGTGGGTGCTGGATGTGCCGCTGGATGGTGACACGTGGTCGGCACGTGGCGGGTTCGCCGACCACGATGACTACCGCAAGCCGGGCGCCGCCCACGCATCGAGCAGCCCGGTTGGCTCGCCGTGTCAGTAGGGGAATTTGCTCAGGACGTCATCGAGTGGGCGGCGCGGGCTGGCTGGTAGCGGGTCGCTGCCTACCGGTGCCCATCCGAGCCGTACCACTATCTGTGGGAACGCGGCATCGTTGAGCACCTGGTCGCGCAGAACTGCTCGGGTGGTGTCGACTTCTAGGGGTTGGGTGAGCGGGCAGCTGGCGAGGTTCAGCTCGGTGGCGGCAAGCAGGACCGCGCTGAGCGCTTCCCCCGCGCGTAGCTGCGACATCCGGTCGTCGGATGACGTCGCCAGCACGAGTAGCTCACCGGCGTCGCCTTCCCAGCTTTCGGGATCGGTGAGCTCCCCGTAGGGGAAGGCGCGCATCGTAGTGTCGCCGTGGCGAGCTGAGTGCGCCAGCGTGTTTGCGGCGGGCACTCCTTCGGTGGCAACGAAGCTGCGGCCGGACCAGGCGGCCAGTTCGGTGGCGTAGTCCGGGTGCGCCACTTGCTGCCGTGCTGCCTTGGCAATCGCTGCGGTGAGGTGGAACCGGTGCTGCGGGTCGGTGACCGGAACGAGAATCGCGCCCTGGGCAGCGGCGCACTGCACCAAGGGGTCGAGCAGGCGTGCCGGTACGGCCCATGAGCTGAACCGTCGGCGATCAGTACGGCGGTGGGCGATGGCGGCCGCCGAGGCGATGTTCCCGGCTGTCGCGGCGTGCGGGAAGCATTCCACCGCAGCCAGGTGGTCTGGGCGTGCCGGGTTGGGTAACCGGTGCACGGTCGTGGCCCACCCAACAGCGGCGAACGCAACGCGCAGATGGTGCAACGCAGCACCGCAACTCACCAGCAGATCACGGCCATCGGGGTCGGTGATCGGGAGATGACGGTACGGGTCGGCGAACAGGTGCACTGAGTTGTCCCCGATGACCCATCGCCACGGTTGTGAGTTGTGAATTGACGGCGCGTGTAGCGCCAGCGTGATCACCGAGCGGACGGTCTCTTCGTCGGGCAGAGCGTGCCGCATGTGTGGTCATCTCCTTGTTAGTGCGGCTGCAGCAGCAAGCGACGCTCGGCGGAGCCGATCATGGACCGGGCAGCCGGCACGGCATCCGGATTGACAGAGATCGAGGTGATTCCCTGGCGCACCAGGTATTCCGCGAACTCAGGCCGGTTGGACGGTGCCTGCCCGCACAGTGAGGAGGTGATCCCCGCCTGCGAGCACGCCGTGATAATCCGGGCGATCATGTCCAGCACGGCCGGGTCGGATTCGTCGAACAGCTCCGCGCAGACCTCGGAGTCCCGGTCGACGCCCAGGACGAGCTGGGTAAGGTCGTTGCTGCCGATCGATACCCCGTCGATGCCCAGCTTGGCGTACTCGGGGATCCAGTACGCGGCTGAGGGCACCTCCGCCATGATCCAGCGGTGCAGGCCGCGTTGATGGCCCAGCGGGCTGGCATCAACAGCCACCAGGCAGGCCTCCAGCTCCCAGCGAGTCCGTACGAACGGGATCATCAGATGCAGGTTCGGTGTCTCTTCCCGAACCCTGGCCAGCACCTCTAGCTCCCGGCTGAACAGCAGAGGCTCGCGGATATAGCGGTAGCAGCCGCGGTAGCCGATCATCGGGTTGTCTTCGTGTGGCTCGAACTCAGCTCCACCGATCAGGTTGCCGAACTCGTTGGTCCGAAAGTCGGTCGCGCGGTACATCACAGGCCGGGGGGAGAAGGCCTTGGTGATCCGCAGCAGCGCAGCCGTCATGGCGGAGATGAACTTCTCATCGCCGTCATGATCGAGCAGGTACCTGGGGTGGGTGCCGTCCAGCGCGTCGGTGAGCATGAATTCGGCCCGCAGCAGGCCAATCCCATCGACTGGGAGCGCCGCCACCTCTTCGGCATGCTCGGGTATCGCCAAGTTGACATAGACCCGGGTGGCCAGGGACTCGACACTGCCCACTGCGGGCTTGACCGGTTCGCGAGGCGGCTGGGTGCGCGCCGCTGGCGTTCGGCCAGCGAACACCCGACCGCTGGTGCCGTCCACGGTGACCAGCTCCCCGTCGCGCAACAGCTGGGTGGCTTTGCGAGCGCCAACCACGCAGGGCACTTGCAGTTCCCTGGCCACGATCGCGGCATGGCAGGTCATGCCGCCAGCGTCGGTGACCACTGCGGCGGCCCGCCGCATCGTGGGCACCCAGTCCGGGTTGGTCATGGCCGCCACCAGGACGTCCCCGTCGGACAACCGCTCACCTTCCGACGGTGCGGACAGCACCCTCACCCGGCCGGTGGCCACGCCGGGTGAGGCGGCCAGCCCCCCGATGAGAACCGTGCCCTGCGCTTGTCCGGGGGAATCGTTCAGCGTGGTGATCGGGCGGGACTGCACCAGCCAGGTCCGCCTTTCGGCCATGGCCCATTCCAGATCCTGCGGCGTGCTGTAGTGCTGCTCGACGCGCAAGGCCAGCCGGGCCAGGCTGATCGCCTCGTCATCGGTGAGGACGCGTTCGCCCCCGGTCTGTGGATCTAGTTCTACTCGTAAATCAGCCCCATCAGGCCCACGGATGATCTTGTGTGTCTGGTGGCCCACTCGAGTTTCCAGCAGCCGGGGCCCGGCCTTGGCCACCACGTAGGTATCGGGTTCGACCGCGCCGCTGACCACGACTTCACCCAGCCCGAAAGCGGCTTCGATGACGATCCGGTCGCGGTTGCCCGTCGAGGGGTCGGCAGTAAATGCCACCCCTGATCGCTCGGAGTTGACCATGTGTTGAATGACCACGGCGATGGCTGGTTCCTCGGCGATGCGCTGGCTGGCCCGGTAGACGATCACGCGGGGGGTGAACAGGGATGCCCAGCAGTCCTGCAGGCGCTCGATGACGTGGTTGCGCGAAACGTTGGTAAAGGTTGCGTTCATCCCGGCGAAGGATGTGCCCGCGGTGTCTTCCGAAGTTGCCGACGACCGGACGGCCACCTGAGCCTCAGGCCCGAGGGAGCCGTAGGCACCTAACACAGCGTCTTGGATGTCCTGCGGAACACCGGCCTTGCGTACCAGCCACCGCAGCCCGTCGCAGGCGGTGGCCAGCTCGTCTGGACGGGCGGCAACCGCTAAGGCAGCGTCCAGGGCGGCGTTGAGTGCCTCGCGGACCCCGTCTTGCTCCATCGATGCGCGATAGGCGTCGGCGGTGACGATAAAGCCCGGGGGGACTGGAAGGCCGGCCCGGGTGAGCTCACCTAGGTTTGCTCCCTTGCCGCCGGCGAGCTCGGTGTCGTTTTTGCCAACGGCGTCGAAGCCGACCACATAGCGGGCCATCTCATCTCCCTCCGCTTTTTCTCACCGTTGCGCTGATGCGCGGGGAGTGCGGAGAGTCGAAAGACCTCTCAGCCGCCACCAAAGTCCTGTGTGGTCACCAGGGACCAGACCTCTGGAGATTCGGCGGATACGCGGAGGTCCCCGTTGCGAGGGCCTTTTGACTGTGGCTCGGTGTCCGAGCTGGCGGCAGCATGAGGCATCGCCGCCGCAGCCGTGACCCGTTACGGGCCGGTAGCGCGCGTTGACTCAGGAGGCGCTATGCCGGTGGGCCTGTCTGTACCTCGCACCGCGGTCGACGCGCCGTGGGCGATGCCGGCAGCGCACGTCGCCGAGGCTGTCGGTGTCGACGTTGCCTCCGGGCTTGGCGCGCCCGAGGCCGCCAGCCGGCTTAGCACCACCGGACCCAATGACCTCCCGGCCGAGCCGCCGCGCTCGCTGCTGCAGTCGGTGCTCGCGGAACTGCGCGAGACGATGATCATCGTGCTGCTGGTGGCAGCTGTGCTCACCGCGGTGACCGGGGACCTGACCGACTGCGCGGTGATCCTGCTGGTCATCGCCGTTAACACCACAGCAGGGGTGTTGCAGGAACGGCGCGCCGTGGGTGCGGTTGCCGCGCTGCGCACTCTGACGACACCGCAGTCCACCGTACGGCGCGACGGGACCGTGCATCGCATCCCGACCACCGAGCTGGTACCAGGCGACGTCCTGCAAGTCGCCGAGGGCGACATCGTCGGAGCCGACGCCCGCTTGATCACGACGCATGAACTCCAGGTGGACGAGGCACTGCTCACCGGAGAATCCCTGCCCACCGCGCGCGATCCCGACATCGACTGCCTTGCCGAGGCTCCCGTCGCTGATCGGGCAACCATGGTGCATGCCGGGACCCTCGTGGTACATGGCACCGGGACCGCGGTCGTCGTGGCTACCGGTGTCGCAACGGAGCTGGGGCACATCGCCACCCTGTTGCACGTGCGGTCGGCACCGGATACTCCGTTGCAAGGCCGGCTTGCCGCCCTGGGTAGGCGCCTTTCGGTGGTCGCTGCCGCGGGTTGCGCCGTGGTGGTGCTGCTCGGCTTGCTGCGCGGGCAGCCGTGGGAGCTCATGGTCGTGGCCGGGATCAGCCTGGCGGTCGCCGCGATTCCTGAGTCGCTGCCAGCCGTGGTCGCGCTGGCCTTGGCCGGGGGGACCAAACGGATGGCTGCCCGAGGCGCGATTGTCCGATCCCTGCCCGCGGTAGAAGCACTCGGCTCGGTGACCGTGCTGGCTTCAGACAAGACCGGAACGTTGACCACCGGCAGCACCAGCTGCGTGGCCTTGTGGACTCCGGGCGGCGGCGAACTTGCCATGGACGCAGGACAACTCGACGACCTTGGCCCGCGTGCGTTGCTCGAAGCCGCGGTGCTCTGCAACGACGCGCATCCCGGCGCCCCCGGAACGGAGGGCGCGCTGCTCACCGGCGCGGCTGCGGCAGGTGTGGACGTTACGGCTGTGCGCAATGCCATGCCGCGCACTCGCGAAGTGCCGTTTGACTCGGTCCGCCGGGAAATGCGGACTTGGCATGCGACCCCGCACGGCGAGCGAGAAATCGTCAAAGGCGCCCCTGAAGTGGTGCTTCCCCGCTTCGTTTGCACAGCCGCGGCGAACGAAGTCGTCGAGCGCTGGACCGCGCAGGGCCGCCGGGTGCTGGCCGTGGCTGCGGGACCGACCGGCACGGCGGTACTGCTGGGACTGCTCGCACTGGCCGATCCCGTGCGTCCCGAAGCCCGGGAGGCGGTGCTTGCTGCCCGAGCGGCCGGCATCCGCACGATCATGATCACTGGTGATCATCTGGGCACGGCGACCGCCGTCGCGCGAGCAACGGGTGTGTTGACCGACGGCGATCCACCGCCGGATTCGGCCCATGCCCTGCGCAGCATTTATGCCCGCACCGACCCCCGCGGCAAGCTGGACATCGTCGCCGACTGGCAGCGCGCCGGCCACGTCGTCGCGATGACCGGTGACGGGGTCAACGACGCCCCCGCACTGCGGGCTGCCGATGTCGGCGTGGCGATGGGCCGCCGCGGCACCGAGGTGGCCAAGGAGGCCGCCGACTTGGTGCTTACCGACGACAGCCTGGGCACGGTCGTCGCGGCGGTCGCCGAGGGTAGGCGGGTATTCGACAACATCCGCCGCTTCGTGCGCTACGGGCTTTCCGGCGGCCTGGCCGAAATGCTGGTGATGCTCGCAGGTCCCCTCCTCGCCCTTCCCCTGCCGCTGCTGCCCGCGCAGATCCTTTGGGTCAATCTCGTCACCCACGGCTTGCCTGGCGTGGCCATCGGCGCTGAACAAGCCGAGCCCGATGTGCTACACCGGGCACCCCGACCTCCTCGGGAGGGCATCCTCACCCGGCGGGCCGGACTGCAAGTGCTCGTGCTGGGCACCACGGTCGCGGCAAGCTGCCTGGCACTGGCCCTGTGGGCGGCCGCGCAGGGCCGCCCGTGGCAGACCATGCTGTTCGCCACGCTGGCACTGGCTCAGCTCGGGATTGCGTTGACCACCCGCTCAGACCGGTGCGCGGTGTGGCGGATGTCGCCGGCAGGCAACCCGTTCCTCTATGCGGCGGTGAGCCTGAGCGCGGCTGGCCTGCTCGCGGCGATCTACCTGCCCGGGCTGCACGACCTGTTTGGGACTACACCGCTTAGCCCAGGCGAGCTTGGTCTTGCGCTGGCTGTCGGTGCGCTGCCTGCCGCGCTGATCGAGACCACCAAGGCGGTGCACCGGGCACGTCGACGGACACCGCGTCCCGGGACAGTCCGGGACCGATGGGGTCGACGGACCCTGTCTGAAGCGCAGATGGCTGGGCAGCATAAAAGCAACGCAACCCAGGGAGGCAGCCATGGTCAGTGAGCACCAGAGCACTAGTGCCGCGGACGTGGTCGTCGGCACCGATGGCACCGAAACCGCTGCGCGGGCGGTCGCCTGGGCCGCCACCGAGGCCCGGCTGCGCGGGGTGTCCTTGCGCATCGTGCACGCCGCCCCCTACGCCACGCCGGACAACAAGCCCGGACGCCGCCGGGTCACCGCGATCTTGGGCCGCGCCTACACCGTGGCGCATCAGCACGAGCCAGGCGTTGCCGCACACACCGAACGACTCGACGAGCAACCGGTGCGCGCTCTCATCGACGCCTCGAGCAACGCCCCATTGCTGGTGGTCGGGATGCGTGGGGAACGGCCGAGCGAAGTGGTGATCGGGTCTACCGCGCTGGCGGTCAGCGGCGCGGCGGGCTGCCCGGTGGTGGTCGTTCGCGGCCAGGGTCACGCGGCCGAGCCGGATGCGCCGGTGGTGCTCGGTCTTGAGGATATTGCCTTCGATGTCCCCGCGGTCAGCGCTGCGTTCGCCGATGCGCAGCGGCGCCGGGCCCCGCTGATCGTGCTGCACGCTCAGCACCAGAACCGGGTCACCGATGGCGACGTCGCAAAGGGCGCGCTTGTTGTGCATCTAGCGCCGTGGCGTTCTCAATACCCGCAGGTGCCGGTGGAGGTGCGGGTGGTGCAGGGTGCGCCGGCCGACGAGCTGTTGCGGTCAGCCGTCACGGCGCATCTGGTCGTTGTCGGCACCCATGGCCGTGGCGTGCCGGCTCGCGTCCTGCTCGGCTCCACCAGCCGCACGGTGGTGCGGTACAGCCCCTGTCCGGTGATGGTGGTGCGATGGGATGCCGTCGTCCGCGACGCTGCGCCCGATCCGTTCGTGAGTGCTGTTGATGCTGGGCCGAGTGGCCCGTCACAAGCCGCGCCCCTGCACCAACGCGCCCGGTGAGCCCACGCCGGGGCAGCGCGTCAGTTCCGCGAGTACCAGTGCTGGACACCGCGGGATGGGTCGGGCTGCCGGTGCAGGAGGCGGCAGCGCTGAGCCCGGCACAGGTCCTGGCAAAGTTGGGGACCAGCACGGACGGGCTGTCCACGGACGAGGTGGTGACCCGCCGAGCCGCGGTCGGTCCCAACGCCGTACGCAGCCATCACGCCCGTGCGCTGACCGTGTTAGGCCGGCAGCTG
>DATFDO010000272.1:0-4093 GCA_035252045.1 Pseudonocardiaceae bacterium | reverse complement strand
GAGGACTATATTTCGGGACGGTTTGGCTGATGTCATCAATCGAGAGCTGGGGGACGACGAACACGCCGGAGGCAAGCCGTTACTTGCCGGTCGATCCTCAAACTCTCGGACGGTTGAGGATCTTGAAGGTAGGGGATGTCGAGCTCCAGCTCGACGGGCACCGATTGCTTGTCCGGGGAGCGCCCGTACACCTGCCGCACAAGGAATTCGTGATCCTGCGCCAGCTGATGGACAACGCCGGCCGCGTGGTCTCGCGGCGCGAGTTGCTGGACAACGCGTGGGGGCCGGACCGCGCGGACGTCCGGAACTACCTGGAAGTGCACATTCGCCGGCTGCGGACGAAGATTGAAAGCGACGTGGACCGGCCTACCCGGATCCGGACCGTTCGCGGGGTCGGCTACATCTTCGACCTACCGCAAGAGACCTAGGCTGGGTCATGTGGATCTTTGACAACCTGGTTGCTCAGGCTGGTGGCTTGTCCCGGAGGTGGGGTTGGGGGGTCTCCGAAGCCGATGGTGACGCGGTAGGCGGGTTCGAAGGCAGCTGTCCCGGGTCGTGGTCCCCCGACAGCGCGCGGGTCTCGGCTTTGAAGATCCGCATCGACTGACCCACCGACCGGGCCATCTGCGGCAGCTTGTTGGCTCCGAACAACAGCATGAAGACCGCCGCCACGATCAACAGATGCCACGGGCTGAACTCGCCCATCGCCGCCTCCCTGATCAGCCCCACACCATTCGCCCTACCAACATACTCGCCTGGGGCCGCCGCAGTCGGTACATATGACTCTGCCCCGATGCCGGTCGGGTGGGGGATACTGCGCGGATCTGGCTTGCTCGCCGAAGGGAACGGTGATCATGGCGCAAGCATCCGTGCGCAGTGGGGCGGCCGAGGCCCAGCCGGGGTTCCGACGTGACGTGGGCTTCATGGCGTTGATGTTCGTCTCGCTGGGCTCGATCATCGGGTCTGGCTGGCTGCTGGGTGCGTTGACGGCGGCCACCTCGGCCGGTGGCGCGTCGATCGTGTCCTGGGTGCTGGCCGGCGTGATCATCGTGTTGCTGGCGTTGGTGCACTCGGAGCTGGGTGCGGCTTACCCGCTCGCCGGTGGTACGGGACGTTGGCCGCGGTTGGCGTTCGGTTCGCTGGGTGGGTTCACCGCGGGGTGGGTGGCCTGGCTGCAGGCGGTCACGATTGCGCCGATCGAGGTCGAGGCGGCGCTGAGCTACCTTGACCACAAGTGGCACGGATTGATCAATGAAGCCGGCGCGCTGACGCCCACCGGCCTGGCCGTGTCCACCGGGTTGATGTTGCTCTTCACGGTGATCAACATTCTCGGAGTGCGGTGGCTCGCGGAGAGCAACCGGATCGCAGTGCTGTGGAAGGTAGCGGTACCGGTCCTCACCGTTGCCGTCCTGATCGCCGTGTCGTTCCAGGTCTCGAACTTCACCGCGGGCGGCGGCTTCGCCCCCTACGGTGCGCACGGGGTGCTTGCGGCGCTGCCGCTGGGCGTGGTGTTCGCCTTGCAGGGCTTTGAGCAAGCGGCGCAGATAGCCGGCGAGGCGCGCGATCCGCAACGCAACGTGCCCCGCGCGGTGATCGGCTCGGTGGTGATCGGCACATTGCTGTATCTCGGGCTGGAGATCGCCTTCATCGGCGCGCTGAGCCCGGGCAATCTCGCGCAGGGATGGGCCAACCCGGTCGGCAAGGGTGACTTCGGGCCGTATGCGACGCTGGCCACCGGCCTGGGGCTGGGCTGGTTGGCAGTCATCCTGTACATCGACGCGTTCATCTCACCGGCCGGTACCGGCTTGATCTACGTGGGCACCTCCGCGCGCTTGTCCTACGCGCTGGGCCACTCGGGCTACGTGCCCAAGGGCGTCAGCCGGATCAGCAGCCGCGGCGTCCCCTACACCTCGATCATCCTCGCGTTCGTGATCGGCCTGATCTGCTTTTTGCCCTTCCCGAGCTGGCAGAGCCTGGTCGGGCTGGTCACCTCGGCAACGGTGATCATGTACGGTTTCGCGCCGATCACATTGCTGGCGCTGCGCAAGGCCGACCCTGACCGGGCCCGCCCGTACCGGCTGCCGGCCGCCCCGATCCTGGCGCCACTCGCCTTCGTGATGGCAAACGAGATCATCTACTGGACGTCCTGGGCGACCGTGGAAAAACTGATGCTCGCCATCGTCGCCGGATACCTGCTATTCGCCGTCGCCTACGCGACCGGCCATCCGATGGAGCGGCCACCGCTGGACCCCCGGTCGCTGGTCTGGATCGTTCCATGGTTCGCCGGCCTGGCCGCGATCTCCTACCTTGGTCAATACGGCGGCACGCGGCTCATTCCCGAATGGGTCGATCTGGGTGTGGTGGCTGCGTTCAGTCTGGTGATCTGCTACGTCGCCGTCGCGTTCAGCCTGCCCAGCTACCGAGTCGCGGCCGCAGTGGCCACCGATCAGCAGGAATCAGCGGTGCAAGCCGAGCTCAAGACCGCGTGACAAGCCGCGCCACGGTTTTTCGTGCTGGCGGCACGGGTAGCTCTACGGCATGTCATTAGCCGACTCGAGGCCCGACTCGAGCCTGACCTTCATCGGCACCGCGACCACGATCTTGCGGTTAGGTGGGCAGAGTTGGTGTCTCGCGCGGGGTGACCAACGGCTGACGGTCACGGCCGTGCCCGAACACTACGGCCCCGCCGGCGTGCACCGGCTGTTACCGCCGGTCAGGGGCAGCGTCGTGGAACTGCGCCGCCCCGGCGAGCCGGACTTACAGGTCTACATCACCGGCGACACCCTCAACCGGCCGATGCTGCGCGAGATAAGCGAACGCTATGCGGACGCGGTGCGGACCGTGCAGCGCGATCAGACCGTCGAGTTGGTACGTGATGCTGCGGGCGTTTCCCCCCGCGGTGTGGGAAAGGATTGAGGATGGCTTCCACAGAGCAGAACGCCGCCCGGGTGGTGGTGCTGGGTGCGACCGGAAACGTCGGCACCAGCGTGGTGACCGCGCTGGCCGCCGACCCGCGGGTGGCATCGATTCTCGGGGTGGCCCGCAGGCGGCCGCAGTGGTCGGCGCCCCGCACCGAGTGGGCCCAGGCCGACATCAAACACGACGACCTGGTCAGCCTGTTCCGTGGCGCGGACGTGGTCATCCACCTGGCGTGGCTCATCCAGCCCACGCATAGCCCGCTGATCACCTGGCGCACCAACGTCGAAGGCACCTTGCGGGTGTTCCGGGCCGCCGCGAAGGCGGGCGTGGCGGCGGTGGTGTACGCGTCCTCGGTTGGCGCCTATTCGCCGGGGCCGAAGGATGCGGCGGTTACCGAGGATTGGCCGACCGATGGCTGGCCCACCGCGAGCTACACCCGGGAGAAGGCATACGTCGAGCGAAGCCTGGACGCCTTCGAGCGCGGCCACCCCGATATCCGGGTGGTACGGCTTCGCCCCGGTTTCATCTTCAAGCGCGAGTCCGCCAGCGGGCAGCGCCGCCTGTTCATCGGGCCGTTTTTGCCTAATCAACTGGTGCGGCCAGGACTGGTGCCGATCGTGCCCGACCTGCCGGGCCTGCGCTTCCAGGCCGTACACACCGCCGATATCGCCGAGGCCTACCGGCTGGCTGCGCTGAGCGAGGTGCGCGGCGCGTTCAACATCGCCGCCGAACCCGTCGTCGATGCCGCGCTGCTGGCGGACATCTTCGGGGCGCGGGTCGTGTCGCTGCCACGCTGGCCGGTCCGGGCCGCGGTGTGGCTGGCCTGGCAAATGCATCTGGTGCCCGCCTCGCCCTACCTGTTCGATGCGTTTATGCGATTGCCGATCATGGACACCAGCCGGGCCCGGACCGAGCTGGGCTGGACACCCCGGTACAGCTCGCGAGAGGCCCTCGAAGAGTTCCTCGGCGGCCTGCGTGACGGCGCTGGGATGCCCACCCCACCGTTGGCACCCAGGGTTCCCGGTGGCCGCGCGCACGAAGTGCGTACCGGCGTAGGCGTCCGGCCCTGATCGCCCGATCAGATGGCCGCGCGCAGTGTGGGAGTAGAGGAAGAACTGCTGCTGGTCGATCCGGACAGTGGCCAGGCGCTGGCACTGTCGGCCGCCGTGCTCCA
>DATFDO010000271.1:0-8434 GCA_035252045.1 Pseudonocardiaceae bacterium | reverse complement strand
GCCTTCCCGATCCAGCCATCCGGCTAGCTCATACCCACCGTCACGGTCCCGGAAGCGCACCCACCGCCGGGTTTCCGGTTGCTCGGTGGGTGGCCGGCCGTCCTGGTCGAGTTAGACCAGCATCCGCTTACCCAGCATGGTGAGCTGGCCGCATCCAGAATGCGGGCTTGCTTTGCCAGCTCGGCCTCGATGTGCGCCCGCTGCGCCGAACCGATGTGCACCGGGATACGAGCCAGCACCGAGCGGATGACCGCGACATCCGTGGCGCCGATCGCGTGCTCGGCCACCGCCGCCGCGGTGTGCGGCAGGCGCGGTGCTATTGGCGCGCCACCCAATCCGCGGCCCGGCAGGACATCAGCCGCGGCGTCGACCCGGGATCGCGCTTCACTCCGCGGGATCCTCGCGACCGCTCGGACCAGTTCTACCGTCGAACCGTAACCCTTGCCGGCGGCAATCCCGCGGGAATCGATTTCCGCGACCACGGACAGCATCTACGCCCAGGTGGCATGCAATTGCGTTTCCAACGCGCCCAGCTCGGCAAGCAGCTGCTCATCGCTGCTGTGCCACACCGGCGCTGTCGACATGACCCGACTCTAGAACCGACCCCCGACAATCTCGGGCCACCAACGAACGAGATCGCTCAACTTCTCGGCGGCAGGTTCAGGCAAAGTCATGAGTATTGCGGCGCAGACCGCGCCACCCGCCGATGGCACTGACGCCTATGTATTTGAGTGTGTCAGTCGCCGATCTCCATGACCTGGTGCACGTCCAGGTTGTAGAACTTCGGTGGACCATCGCACAGTTTCGCCATCTGGGCGGCGAATTCGCTGGTCTCGGGCCGGTTGGAGTTCTCCATGGCCGATTCGTAGGAGTCGAATTCGGCGAAGGACAGGTAGTAGCCCGGGCGATCCCGGTCCGCGGTGATGGTGACCCGATGTACCGTGCTGCCGGGCTGCGATGCCGGCGAACGCTCCTCGGCGAGCGCCTGCATCTCGTCGATCCTGGAGGTTTTGAACTCGATGATCTGGATGAACCCCGCCATTGCTGCCTCCTGTTGACGTCGTGAAGGCCCCCGTGTGCAGCGTTCACTCGCCAGCGCCGCCACCGCTACGGCCGTTTGGCCCAATCGTCGAAGATCCTGCGCGCTGCTCCAGACTGGCGGTATGAGAGCCGCCCCTGCGTTGGTCCTGCTCGCCCTGCTCGTCGGAGTCGTCGCTGTCGCCGGTTGTGCGGCCCCTCAGCCAGCGGCGCCGCCGCCGCCGATGAGTAGCGCCCGGCCGCCGGGAGCGCCTGCGCCCGCTCCCGTCGGTCCTGCCGACTGGCCGACCTACCACCACGACAACGCCCGCACCGGTGTCGCCGGCCAGCTCGCCGCACTCGGCACGCTGCGCCGCGCCTGGCAGGCCAAGCTGGACGGTGCGGTGTACGGCCAACCACTGGTAATCGGCGACAAGGTGATCGCGGCAACAGAGAACAACACGGTCTACGCGCTGTCCGCCGCGGACGGGCACGTGCTGTGGTCGGCGTCGCTGGGCAAGCCGATCACCGGCTCGCAGCTACCGTGCGGCAATATCGACCCGCTGGGTATCACCGGCACGCCGGCCTACGACCAGGCGACCGGGCTGATCTTCGTCGTCGCCGAGACCGAGGGCGCCCGGCACACCCTGGCCGGGGTGGACCTGGTCAGCGGCGCGGTGATGCTGCGCCGGTCGCTGCCGCCGCCCAAGGGTGACGAGATCGCCCACCAGCAACGCGCCGCGCTGACGGTGCTCGACGGCTGGGTCTACGTCGCCTATGGCGGCCTGTTCGGCGACTGCGGCAACTACATCGGCTCGGTGGTGGCCGCGCCGACCACCGGCACGGGTGCGCTGCGCAGCTACGCCGTGCCGACCACCCGGGAAGCCGGCAGCTGGGCGACCGGTGGCGGAGCCGTCCATAATGGACGGTTGTACTACGCGGTCGGCAACGGCGAGTCGACCGGCGACTACGACCACAGCGACTCGGTGCTCGCGCTGACCCCGGAGCTGGCCCTTGCGGACAGTTTCAGCCCGGCGCAATGGGCGGCCGACAACGCCGCCGATCTCGATCTGGGCTCGATGAGTCCCGCAGTGGTGGGAGATCGGGTGCTCATCGTGGGCAAGCGTGGCGTCGGTTACCTGCTCGGCGCCACGCAGCTCGGCGGTCTCGGCGGGCAGCTGACCAGGGCGCCGGTCTGCGCCGCCTTCGGTGGCGCTGCGGTGTCCGGTTCGACGGTCTACGTCCCGTGCAGCGACAGCACTCGCGCGGTGGAGGTCACCCCGGCTGGCGGGCTGCGGGTGCGCTGGAAGGCGCCGGTCGCCTCCGACGGCTCCCCGGTCGTCGGTGGCGGCGCGGTCTGGGTGGCCGACACCGACCGCGGCGTGCTCTATGCGCTGGATCCGGCGTCGGGCGCGCCCCGCGCCCAGATCGACGTCGGCCAGTTGCCCCACTTCGCCTCGCCTACGCTGGTTGGCGACCACGCCTATCTGGGTACCTCTCACGGTGTGGTGGCGGTCAACGTCCGGTAATGGAGGCGGCTATGAGACTGGGATTTCGCCGGGACCCGGCAGCGGCCTGGATCGACGACTATATCGCGGCCTGGAATGCACACGACCCCGTTGCTGTCACCGACTTCATGACGAACAACGTGCTCTATATCGATTTCGGGCTAGGCGAGGAATACCGCGGTATCGAGGCCGTACGAGATTTCGTCGCGGGCATGGAACTCGGCTTTTCGAGCAACTATCGGTTCACGCTCGAGCTGGCCATCGTGACCGAGGGCGCTTACGCGTGCGAGTGGACCATGACCGGCACCAACGACGGGGACGACGAAGAGCACGGCTTTCCCGCCACCGGAGAACGCTTCGAGATCCCCGGCGTCTCCATCGGCATCCTGCACAACGGCCGCATCCGGGAAAACCGCGACTACTGGAACATGTCCACCTACCTCAACCAAGTAGGCCTGGCTCCCGAGTAGCCCCGAAACGGGCAGACTGCGGGTTCGGCCCCGGGGTCAGGACGGGCCGGTGTTGCGGTCGAGGAAGCGGAGGAGTTCGACGGGGAAGGGTAGGACGAGCACGGAGTTCTTCTCGGAGGCGACCTGGACGACCGTCTCGAGCAGGCGTAGTTGCAATGCGGCGGGGCTGGCGGACATGGTGTCGGCGGCTTGAGCCAGCTTCTCCGACGCTTGCAGCTCGCCGTCGGCGCTGATCACCCGGGCACGGCGCTCCCGCTCAGCCTCCGCCTGGCGTGACATCGACCGTTTCATCGACTCGGGCAGCGCAACATCCTTGATCTCAACCCGGTCGATCTGCACACCCCAGCCCAGCGCCGGGCTGTCGATCAGCAATTCCAGCCCCTCGTTGAGCCGCTCCCGGTTGGACAGCAGATCGTCCAGGTCGCTCTTGCCGATGATCGAGCGCAAGGAAGTCTGCGCGACCTGGGAGACGGCCTGCAGGTAGTCCTGCACGTCGACGACGACCTTCACCGGGTCGATGACCTTGAAGTACACCACCGCGTCGACCCGCACCGACACGTTGTCCCGGGTGATGCCGTCCTGGGCGGGCACCGGCATGGTGACGATCTGCATGTTGACCTTGCGCAGCTTCTCCACCCCGGGCGTGACCCAGGTCAGTCCCGGTTGCCGCGGTGCACTGGTGACCCGGCCGAACCGGAACACCACCCCGCGCTCGAACTGGCTGACCACCCGCACCCCGGAGGCCAGCCACAACGCCCCGACAGCCACGATCGCGATCAGAGCCGCGATGATGATGACGGCCATAGCGAACCCTCCCAAACCACATCACGGTACGCCGTTGCTCGCAGCTTGGGGTGGACACGCGCCCCGGAGTGTCGCAGTGTGGTGTTATGCGGGCTATATGGAAGGGTGCACTGGCCTTCGGCATGGTCAGCATCCCGGTTCGGCTGTACTCGGCGACCGAGGATCGCGACGTCTCCTTCCATCAGGTGCATGAAGAGGATGCCGGCCGGGTGCGCTACCGCCGGGTGTGCGAGCAGTGCGGCGAGGAGGTCGCCTACGCTGATCTAGCCAAGGGGTACGAGCTGCCGTCGGGTGAGACGGTGCTGCTCACCGACGAGGATTTCGCGAACCTGCCGCTGCCTACCACCAAGACGGTGGAGCTGGTCGCCTTCGTTCCGGCTGACCAGGTCGATCCACTGGCGCTGGCCCGCGGGTACTACCTGGAGCCCGAACCGGCCGGTCGCAAGCCCTACGAACTGCTTCGCGCCGCGCTGGACCGCACCCAGCGGGTGGGTTTGGCCAAGATCGCGGTGCGCAGCAAGGAGTCGCTGGCCGTGCTGCGGCCGCGCGGCAACCTGCTCGCGCTGCAGACCATGGTGTGGCCCGATGAGGTGCGCAAGGCGCAGTTCGACGTGCTGGACCGGGAGGTCGCCGTCAGCGACGCGGAGAGCCGGATGGCCGACACGCTTATCGAGGCGATGTCAGGCGACTTCGCGCCCGAGGAGTACCACGACGGCTACCGGGAGGCGTTGCTGTCGGTCATCGAAGCCAAGGCAGCCGGTCAGGTGTTCGCGCCGCGAGCTGCACCGGAGGAGCCGGCGCCGGCGGTCGATCTGATCACCGCCCTGCAAGCTTCCGTCGAAGCCGCCAAGGCCGCGCGCACTAGATCAGTCGACGTCCCCACCCAACGTTCCCCCAATCAACCCACCCACCGTTGAACGGCAGTCTGGATGCAGACTGCGCGTGAGTGAGGGAGATAGATGGAACTGGTGCGGCCGATGTTGCCGGTGGCGGGGTCAGTGCCAGAGCAGCCCGGGTGGGCGTTCGAGTTCAGCTGGGACGGGATCCGGGCGCTGGCGCGCACGCAGCCGGCCGGCATGGAATTGTTCAGCGTCCGTCACCGCAACATCACGGCCGCATATCCCGAGCTGGCAGCGTTCACGCCGGGACGCCGGATGCTACTGGACGGAAAGATCGTGGCGCTGGACTCGTGCGGGCGGCCCAGCTTTTCCCAGTTGCAGCGGCGGATGAACGTGCAACGTCCCACCTCGCTGGTGCAGCGCCGGGCACCGGTGACCTACTACGTGTTCGACCTGCTGAGTCTGGACGGCCAGTGCACCGCCGAGCTGCCCTACCGGCGACGTCGTGAGCTGCTGGCGGAGTTGGGGTGGCCCGACGGACCGGTCGTGGCGCCGCCGTGCTTTCTGAACACCGACGGCCAGACCGTGCTGGATACCGCCGCCCAGCACGGGTTGCATGCTGTGATCGCCAAGCGGATCGAGTCGACCTATCAGCCCGGCCGGTCCCGCCACTGGGTACAGACCACGTTGCGGCAGACCCAGGAAGTGATCATCGGCGGGTGGCTTCCCGAACGCCGCCGGGCCGCGTCGATCGGTGCATTGCTGGTCGGCGTACCCACCGAGGGCGGTTTGCGCTACGTCGGCCAGGTCGGCACCGGTTTTACCGAGGCGACCCGGCGGGATTTACGGGACCGGCTGGCCGGGCTGGCCGTGCCGGCGAGTCCGTTCACGGATCTGATGCCCAGCGAGGTCGATCGGGTGGTGCACTGGGTGGCTCCACAGCTACTGGGCGAGGTCTCCTACCGGCAGTGGACAGCGCACGGCCGCCTCGGGCACCCGACCTGGCGCGGTTTGCGACCGGCCAAGCACGTCGCGGCCATCCAGGCGCCGGTCGTGGTGCGGGCGCGCGACTCCGGCCCCGGCCGTGAAGACCAGCGGTTGCTCGCCGAGCTGGACCGCGCCGTCGCGCAGGTCCGCGCCGAGTTGCGCACGCTGCGCGACCAAATCTCGCCGCACTTCCTGCACAACACCATCAGCACCATCGTCGCCATGGTCAGCACCGATCCGACCCGCGCGCGCGACCTGTTGATCATTTTTGCGGAGTTCGCCCGGTACTCGCTGCGCTCGGCGACGGAGACCACGCTGGCCGAGGAGCTGGAAAACGTCGACCGCTACCTGACGTTGCAGGGCACGCGGTTCGGGCAACGGCTGCGGGTACGGCTGGAGGTCGTTCCCGTCGTGCTGCCGGCCGCGTTGCCGTTCCTGGCGCTCCAGCAGCTGGTCGACAACGCGGTCCGAAACGGCATCGAAGGCCAGCAACTCGGCGGCACGGTGACGATCACAGCCCGGCCTGACGGCGGTGACTGCGTCGTCACTGTCGCCGACGACGGTCCCGGAATCATGGATGCCGAGGTCGCGGCTCGCCTGCGCCTCATCGACGACCAGCTGCGCGACCGGTTCGGCGACCGCTACCGGGTAGTGCCGGACGCCACGCCGGGCGCCGGCACCACTATCACGCTGCGTGTCCCGGTGTCACACCTGGCCAGCGAATAACGCGACACCGTCTGGAGTGCTTACCTTGAGGCCGAATTGGCCGGGCGTGCTCAGGAACACCTTGGTCAAGGTCACCGATGTGTGTGGCACGATCGGGGATCGGTACATCCAATCGCCCTCGGTGGACTCTGGCACCGGTGCGTTGTTGAGCGTTCCGACGAAGGTGGTGGACTCCGGAACCCAGTCCCGTTCGCCGTTGTTGGTCAGCGTCACCGGCACCTGGATCATCGACTCGCCGGTCAGCGCCGAGATGCCCGCGGTGGGGGCTCCGACCACGATCGAATTGCCGTCACGAGAAACCCACAGCTGGTCGAAGGCCAGGGTGGCGCCGGCCGGGGTCGGCGGGGTGGGCAGTGTCGCCGCTGATGGGCGGGCCTGCTGTGCTGCGCTGTGCTGGACAGCACCAGTGGAGTGCAGGGCACCGACGACCGTGCCACTGACGTCCGGCGCGGCCACGGTCCCAGTACCGGAGACCGCGGTCACTGCGGCAATGGCCAACCACGCGGCGTACACCACCATGCCGACCGCGGCCACCAGCCCGAGCACGAAGCCCACCAGGCCGGTGACGCCGGAGGTCGTCATGCCGGAGCCTGGAATGCCGGAGCCTGGAATGCCGGAGCCTGGCCGCAACGGGCTCAGCTGCGCTGGTACGGACACGCCGACCTCCTCTGCGAACAGGTGCCGCGAGCGACCACCACGCCGGCTACCGCACGTACCAGTCACCTTGTTTTCGCTTCGCGTTGCCGGACCGTTAGCAGCACGAACGGGTGATCTAATTACGTAACGTGATAGCTCGCGAGCCTTGGCGACGGGTGAGTACCCGCTCGGCGAACCGATGCGCAGCCGCCGACGAACAAGAACACTAAGGGGAACAGGAGTACTCTGATCGAATGGAAGTCATGAACACACTGAGCGATAGGTTCAGGCGCGGACTACGAGATCTCCGGATCTCCGTGACCGATCGGTGCAATTTCCGCTGCTGCTACTGCATGCCGCGCGACGTCTTCGGCACCAACTTCCCGTTCATGAAGACTTCTGAGTTGCTCACCTTCGAAGAGATCACTCGGCTGACGAAGCTGTTCGCCGGTCTCGGGGTCCGGAAGGTGCGTTTGACCGGTGGAGAGCCGCTGCTGCGGCACGGTATCGAGGAGCTCGTCGAGCAGCTGGTTGCCATCGACGGCATCGACGACGTTGCCATGACGACCAACGGGTCGTTGCTGGCCAGCAAGGCGCAGTCGTTGCGCGATGCCGGCCTGGCTCGGGTCACGGTCAGCCTGGACTCGCTGGATCCGGAGATTTTCCGCGCCATGAGTGACGTGAAAATTCCCGTCGCTCGGGTGGTCGACGGTATCGCCGCCGCTGCGGCCGCCGGGCTGACCCCGGTGAAAATCAACGCGGTGGTGAAGCGGGGGATCAACGACGGTCAGGGCATCCTCGATCTCGCCGCCTTCGGCCGGGAACACGGTTATGTGGTGCGTTTCATCGAGTTCATGGATGTCGGTGCCACCAACGGCTGGCAGCTGGGCGAGGTCGTGCCAGCCGCGGAGATCGTCGACACCATCAACGCCGTGTGGCCGATCGAACCGATGGATCGTGACTACGTTGGCGAGGTCGCCGCGCGGTACCGCTACCTCGACGGCGCCGGTGAGGTCGGTCTGATCACCTCGATCAGCCAGCCGTTCTGCGGCACCTGCACCCGGGCGCGGCTATCCGCCAAGGGTGAGTTGTACACCTGCCTGTTCGCCGAGCTCGGCCACGACCTGCGCGGGCCGCTGCGCGACGGCGCTACCGACGAAGAGCTGCTCGAGCGGATCAACGGCATCTGGCGTGCCCGAACCGACCGCTACTCAGCGCAGCGCACCACCGCCACCCAAGGCCTCCGCAAGGTAGAAATGAGCTATATCGGCGGCTAGCCGTTACCCCCACATGGAGACATATCGGGGTTTGTGACCCTCGATAAACCCGATATGTCTCCATGTCGGGGGTGGGGAACGCGCGGGGTCCGTCAGGGTTAGCCGCTCCATTCCCGGGCGGCGGCCAGGAACAGGTCGTTCTCAACGGGGTCGCCGATGGAAACCCGGAC
>DATFDO010000270.1:0-18700 GCA_035252045.1 Pseudonocardiaceae bacterium | reverse complement strand
CACCAGACGCTTCCAATCACCCGAAAGAGTTGAATGGAATGCACGTACGCGAAGCTACCGGCACCCGGCGGACACTCTCAGTACTTTGTGCGTCTTTCCGCGCTGATCTATCGCCGCCCAAATGGGCGAGCCGATCACCTGCCGGATATCGAGCTATAGTGACGCTTTGGCGAATAGTCCAGATTTGTCAAAGCTGTGGCAACGCCCCTGGTCAGTTACGCCAACTCGATTCGAACACGGCACCGCATGAGAGACGCTACGGTTGGTAATCCCTGGAAGTCTGTACCTTCCCGTCGAGGGGCCTAGGGGCCAACGTCGCCGCGGTCCAGCGCACCCATCGGCCTATGGATCGAGATAAGATCTGGAATCGAGATCATCCAAAACCAGTCGACTCGAAAGAATATTGATCATGCACCGCAGCCGGCTGTGCCACCTGGTTATTGACGTCTCAGATCTAGGCGAAGGAGTATCATTTTGGTCCGCGGCGCTTGGCGCCACCGAAGAACCCCTTTCCGAGCAAAGCCGCCACGTTTATCGCCGTCTTCGGCTTCCGGACTCGAATATCAGAATTTTGATACAGAGAACATCGGACAAGAAAGTCGTTAAAGAACGTATGCGCCTCGACATAGAAACCGACGACCTCGAAGCCGAAGTGCAACGCCTTGAGACGCTGGGAGCAACGCGTTGGAATCTCCAACAAGAACGCGGCTTCACATTCTGGGTTCTTCAAGACCCCTTGGAAAACGAATTCTGCGTTCTTCGGACCGAATTCCCTGAACTACTCACCGAGCGAAAGCCGTGGGCCTGAGTGAGCAGAGGTCAGGCCGGTTCGCGGGCGTCACCTGTCATCCGCGAGCCACGTAGGAGGCGGCATTAGAATGATCAGGAATAGCCGCCTGTGGTGGATCAGTACGAGACTCGCACTGCTTGAGCATTATGCTGGGCGCTAACCGCGGAGAGTCGATACGATCTGTTCGCGTAATACACCGACGGAGCGCGCCTTGCTCGTCGGCATCGACGGCAAAGTGGCGGCCAGCGCTAACAGTCGTTGTCTGGCAAGTGTAGTTTCTGTGCGCGTGGTGAGCTCGATGCCATCTGATACCAGTGCAGTCGCTCGATCGTAATCGTTCGTGCGGGCGGCGTTGATGGTGAGGTCGGAAAGGACGATCGCACGAACCTTATTTTCCATAGGTGACAAAGATGTGAGCAACGAGTCGGCTGCGGCCGTGGCGTCTCGGTGACGCAAGGTGGTGTATGCCGATACGATCATATTGCCGAGCCGACTCGCACCAAAGAACGCCGTCCAAGGCCGTTCGGATCGTGGACGCGCGAAATCGTATGCAGTCAGCGCACGCTCCACCGCGCGTAGTGTTCCGCTTTCGTCGCCGAGACGTGCCAGTTCTTCTGCTTCACGCGCGGAAAGCCACGACCGTGTAGCGGGCGCGGGCGAGCCGGGCACACAATCTCTGGCCTGTTGCAGTAGCCGTACTGAGGGTGCTGTGTCGTTTCGCGATGAGGCCAAATAGCTCCAGTAACCCAGTGCGCACGCAGCGAGGGCACGATCACCGGTTTCCTTGGCAATTTTCAACAACCCACAACCCTCGATGGCGTCCGGATGACCCTGGCACAGCGGACCTCCCTGCCCATCAGCGCCGACGTCGCCCAAGCATTGGCCGAACAGCACGGCGTGTGTATCCGGCCGCTAGCGATGCGCCGCATCGATACCACCACCGGTCGCATTGACATCGTTCCGGTCCCGTGCGGGTCTACCCGGCAAAACCAGTGCGCCCCGTGTGCGGACAAGGCCCGGCGGTTGCGGATGGCGCAATGCCGCCAGGGCTGGCACCTGGACGAAGAACCAGTCACCGAGCGAACAGAACCCACAGAGGAGCACACGGCACTGATGGCCGCCCGGGCGGATCTGCTTGCTGCCTATATGGAATGCAAAGCCCTCGGTGACCAGGACAGCGCCGAGCAGATCGCCGAGTCAGTGGCCGAGCTAGACACCGAGTTGCGCGCCCTGGGGGTCCGCGGCCGACTCGCCCCGCTAGATCCGCCGCCCAGGCCGGTCAAGCGCTCCACCCGGCGTCGCCAAGACGCCCCGAACCTGCCGCGCCGACCCATCCAACGCCGCACGATCGGACAGAGCTATGCCGGACGCTACCGGCCCTCCACCTTCCTCACACTCACCCTGGATTCCTACGGCCGCGTCGATCCCCACGGGGCGGCAATCGATCCGAACCGGTATGACTACCGGCGGGCTGCCCGCGATGCCATCCACTTCCCGACGCTAGTGGACCGGTTTTGGCAAAACACCCGCCGCTGTGTCGGGTGGGACGTGCAGTACTTCGGCACCGTCGAACCCCAAAAACGCGGCGCCCCGCACTTCCACGCCGCCCTGCGCGGCACCATCCCCCGCACCGAACTGCGCGCCATCACCGCCGCCACATACCACCAAGTCTGGTGGCCCGCCCACGACCAGCCCGCCTACACCGCCGACCGGCCGCCCATCTGGAACACCCGCGCCAAGGCCTTCACCGACCCCGACACCAACATGCCGCTACCCACCTAGGAGCAGGCCTGTGCGGACCTAACCAAGCCCGCGCACGTGGTCCGGTTCGGCGACCAAGTGCACGTCAAAGGCATCCTCGGCGGCACCGAAGAAGCCGGACGTCACATCGGCTACCTCACCAAATACCTATCCAAAAGCATCGGACAGGCCGCGGGCCTCGATGACCACGCCACCGCCGCCCAGCGAGATCACGTCCATCGGCTCCACGCCGAACTTCACATCACCCCCTGCTCGCCCCGCTGCCCCGTGTGGCTGCTCTACGGGATCCAGCCCAAAGGCGCCCGACACTCCATGACACCCGGACGCTGCAAGAGCAAAGCCCACCGTCTAGAGCATCTAGGTATCGCCGGACGCCGCGTACTGGTGTCGCGTAAATGGTCCAACAAAAGCCTGGACGACCACCGCGCCGAACGCGGCGAGTTCGTTCGGCAACTACTCCAACAGGCCGGCATTCACCCCGCCCACGGCCCCCAAGACGGCCCCTACCAGTGGGAACGACCCGCACCCACCGACCCCGACATCCCACCCCGACCCGTCCTACTCCTCCAGGCCGTGGCCGAACGACAGCGCTGGAAAGCCGAATACACCGCCGCCCAACTCGCCACCAGCGACCCACCACTCGAACCGAGCCATTCGGCAACTCATGATCAAGCAGCTTGAGGGGGAGGCGAACGATGGAGACTAAACCTCGACTGTGGACGGCGCAGGATGTCGCCGACTATCTCGGTGTACCAGTGCGGACGCTGTACGACTGGCGATGCCGTAACTATGGGCCACGCGCTCGCAAGGTCGGCCGGTACTTGCGCTACGAACCAGCGGAGGTACACAGCTGGCTTGAGTCTCTCGACGATCACGCGGCGTAGGAGGTCGTCGATGGGCAGGCCACCACTGCCGGTCGGTACCTACGGCCGAATCCAGATTTATCCACTGAGCTGGGGAGGCTTCCGGGCTCGGGTGCGGTATCGCGACTACGACGGCGTGACTCGGCATATCGAGCGCGCCGGCTGTTCGAGGACTGCGGCGGAGAACAACCTCAAGGAGGCGTTGCGTGATCGTGCCCGCGTGTCGACAGATGGCGAGATCACCGCACAGACCAAAGTCAGCAGGCTGGCGGAGTTGTGGCTCCGAGAGATCGATGAGTCCGATCGTGCCACCCGCACAAAGCTCACCTACCGTGACACTTGGCATCGGTGCCTTGCCGGACCGATAGGCGAGCTGCGGATCAGTGACGTTCGCGTGTCCAGTGTGGACAAAGTGATCCGCGAGATTCGGGAGCGGCGCGGACCGGAGCGCGCGCGACACTCCAAGATCGTACTTTCCGGCATCTTTGGTATGGCGGTCCGCCACGACGCACTCGACGCCAACCCAGTTCGCGAGCTGACCCCATCGCGGAAGAAGAGGCAGTTACGGACCGTCGAGCTCACCGAAGAGAGCCTGGCCGGGCTCCGCAAGCATTTGCGTGGTTCGCCCGACGCGCAAAAGCACGATCTCATCGACCTTGTGGACGTGCTGTCCGGGCTGGGATGCCGAATCGGCGAGCTGCTGGCGCTCGACTGGACGAAGGTTAATGCGGAGGCCGGAACACTAAGCATTGAGGGAACGGTGATCCGGATACCGGGGGAGGGGCTGATCGTTCAACCGCACACAAAATCCAAGGCAGGCATGCGCACGATCCATCCTCCGCGCTGGGTACTGGAATTGTTCCGGCGCAGACATGCGGAGGCCCCCAGTGAGTGGATCTTCCCATCGACTCGACTCACCCTGCGAGACCCTGACAATACCCGGGCGAGGCTGCGCGATGTCGTGCGGAAGACGCCGTGGGAGGGTCTGCACCCGCACGCGTTCCGGCACCTAGTTGCCACTCGATTAGATCAGGCAGGGTTCTCAGCGCGGGAGATCGCCGACTATCTCGGTCATGAACGGATCTCCATGACACAGGACGTCTACATGTCTCGACAAACGACAGGAGCCGCTGCGGCGGTTGCGCTGGACTGGCTCAGGCCGGATCAAACCGTGGGGTAAACGTGGGGTTGATCTTATGTCGTCTTCATCGCAAGGCTGTGAGCTGCGGTGTAGCGCCCCCGGCAGGATTCGAACCTGCGGCCTAGCGATTAGAAGTCGCTTGCTCTATCCGGCTGAGCTACGGGGGCGTGCGCGCTGGTGAGGCGCTCGTGAGCAGACTAGCGAGCACTGGCACCGACATCGCATTCAGCGGCAGCAAGTGCCCGGCGGACCAGGTCTCCAATCCGGCGACAAGATTCGGTGTCCCAAGCCTTGTGGCCGCAGCGCGTCACTGACCGCGCAGGATGCGGCAGAAGTTGGCCGTGTCGGTGAACAGGGCGTCACCGGTGTACTTCATGCCGGCGATCGTGCGGTGGCCGGCTTCCTGGTCACCGGCGCCGCAGGCGTCGGTGACCACGACGGGGATGTAGCCGAGATCCGCGCCGTGACGCACCGTCGGCTCGATGCCGACCTCGGTAGCGACACCCACAATGGCGAAGGCATTGACGCCGCAGTCCCGCAGCACGATGTCGACCGGCGTGCCCTCGAATGCCGACATCGTGATCTTATCGAAGATCGCCTCCGTAGCGTTTGGCACCAGCTCGGGGATGAGGTCGAAACCTGGGGAGTCGCGCAGAAACCACGGGTTGACCGCCGCCACCGAGTCGACGCGCTGCCATGCCATCGCCATCCGCAGCTGGAAGACCCCCATCAGCTCTTTGGGCATCGACAGGTGCCGGAGGAACACCACGCGCACGCCAGCCGAGCGAGCGGCGTCAAGTACCTCCACAACCCGCTGGGCGATCGCGTCCGCATCCTTGATCTGGCGGAGGACCCCGATCTGCATGTCGTAGACGATCAGGGCGAGACGGCGCGGATCGCAGACCTCCTCAAGGGTGTGGGGAATCTGCAGACCGAAGGCTGTCTCCATGGCGCCAAGCCTAGCCACGAGGCGCGGCGTCAACGCCAGCGCGACTTAGCACCGACCACCGACATTCTGGCCGCTCGACCGGGCGGTGCCGGCTCAGTTGTGCACAGTGACCCCAGCCATTCACATATCGATCATGGGTCGCTACCGGCGCGAGCCGTAGTCGCGCAGCCTGGCTCCTACCGGCCGACGGGGTCGGCTCTCCGCCTGGAGCGGGGACAGCTACGCAGAAGGGTTGGTGAAATGAGAGAGACACCGGTGACCGTGGTGGGAACGCTCGTCAGCGATATGCGACCGCGCCGGGTTGGTCCAGACGGAACGCTCGTACTCAACTTCAGGGTGGCGTGCAATGAGCGGCGGTTCGATAGCTCATCCGAATCGTGGGTGGACGGGGAGAGCCTGTATCTCTCGGCGAGCTGCTGGCGCAGGCTGGCCGAGAACGCCGCCTCCCTGGTTAAAGGCGACCCGGTGATCGTCAGAGGGAAGCTACGTACCCGGGAGTGGATCACCGATCAAGGCGAGCGGCGATCGGTCGTCGAACTGGAGGCGAGCGCGATCGGACCAGACTTGGCTCGGTGCGCTGCCACCGTGCGTAAGCCGCGCAAGGAGGAGCGTCCTCGCCCCGGAGACGACAGCTGCCCCGCGTCATCCGCCGAGATCGTGTCCGAGCTGCTCGACGATGGCGACCTGTCGGACGAGCTGAGCCCCAGCAACCTGACCGAGGCGGCGCGCCCGCTGGTTGCGGTGTCCACCTGAGGGGTAAGCGCCGCGGCGCAACGGCGGTCAGCCGCGCTGCCTAGTTCTGGCGCTTGCCTCTACGATCGCGCCCGTGGCGGAGTTCATCTACACCATGAAGCAAGTGCGCAAAGCGCACGGCGACAAGGTCATCCTCGACGGTGTCACCCTCGCGTTCATTCCTGGCGCGAAGATCGGCGTGGTCGGGCCCAATGGAGCCGGCAAGTCCAGCGTTCTGCGGATCATGGCTGGGCTCGACCAGCCGAACAACGGGGAAGCTTTCCTGGCGCCCGGTGCGACGGTGGGCATCCTGGAGCAAGAGCCCCCCCTGAACGAAGACAAGTCGGTTCTGGGCAACGTTGAGGAGGGCTTGGGCGAGACCAAGGCCAAGCTGGACCGGTTCAACGAGATAGCCGAGAAGATGGCCACCGACTACTCCGATGAGCTCATGGAGGAGATGGGACGACTGCAAGAGGAGCTCGACTACGCCGACGCATGGGATCTGGACTCCCAGCTGGAACAGGCCATGGATGCGCTGCGGTGCCCGCCGCCCGACGAGGCGGTCAGCCACCTGTCCGGTGGAGAACGGCGACGAGTCGCACTGTGCAGGCTGCTGCTGTCCAAACCCGACCTGCTGCTGCTCGATGAACCCACCAACCACCTCGACGCTGAGAGCGTGCTGTGGTTGGAGCAGTTCCTGGCCGGCTACCCGGGCGCAGTCCTGGCCGTCACCCACGACCGGTACTTCCTGGACAACGTCGCCCAATGGATCCTTGAGCTCGATCGCGGCCGTGCCTACCCCTATGAGGGCAACTACTCCACCTACCTAGAGAAGAAGGCCGACCGCCTCGCTGTCCAGGGCCGCAAGGACCAGAAGCTGCAGAAGCGCCTGCGCGACGAGCTTGCCTGGGTGCGATCGGGCGCAAAAGCTCGGCAAGCCAAATCCCGAGCCCGGCTCCAGCGTTATGAAGAGATGGCAGTCGAAGCCGAGCGCAGTCGCAAGCTGGACTTCGAGGAGATCCAGATCCCAGTGGGACCCAGGCTGGGCAACGTCGTGGTGGAGGTGTCGCATCTGGACAAGGGTTACGACCACCGGATGCTGATCAAGGATCTGTCCTTCACGCTGCCTCGTAACGGCATCGTGGGGGTCATCGGTCCCAACGGCGTCGGCAAGACGACCTTGTTCAAGACCATCGTCGGCTTGGAAGAGCCTGACTCCGGGACGGTTCGGGTTGGTGAGACGGTGAAGCTGTCCTACGTCGATCAGGAACGTGCGGGCATTGATGCCACCAAGACGGTCTTCGAGGTAGTCTCCGACGGCTTGGACCACATCCAGGTCGGTAACACCGAGATGCCTTCGCGGGCGTATGTCAGCGCCTTCGGCTTCAAAGGGCCCGATCAGCAGAAACCGGCCGGGGTGCTGTCCGGCGGCGAACGCAACCGGCTCAACCTCGCACTGACCCTCAAGCAAGGCGGCAACCTGATCTTGCTCGACGAGCCTACCAACGACCTCGACGTCGAGACGTTGAGCTCGTTGGAGAACGCGCTGGAACAGTTCCCCGGCTGTGCTGTGGTGATCTCCCACGACAGGTGGTTCCTGGACCGGGTGGTGACCCACATTCTCAGCTGGGAGGGCACGGAGGAGAATCCCGCTTCCTGGTTCTGGTTCGAGGGCAACTTCGAGGCCTACGAGCAGCACAAGATCGAAAGACTCGGAGCGGAGGCGGCACGACCACACCGCGTGACCTACCGCAGACTGACCCGGGACTAACCGGGATGCGGCGGTCGATGATCGGCAACTGCGATGGGGGTGGGAGGTGAGTAGCACGGCGCGCGAGGTCCGGGCCGGCATGGCGCCCAATGGAGGCCCTAATAGCGGTGAGGCCGCATCGCTGGTGGAGTCCGCGATGCTGCTGCGTTGGCGAGCGCCCGAGCTGGCGCTCTTGCTGGCCGATCGGGCGGTGACTGCCGCGCAGGACGACTCGATGGCAGTGCTGCGTGCCGATCACATCGCGGTGTTCGCACTCAACCGGCTCGGCCGGTATGGGGAAGCAGCTCATCGTCTGTTTCCGGCGATCCGCGACGGTGCCACTCCGCAAGCGTTACGCCATGAGCTGCATGTGGAGTTAGCGCATTGCGCTGCCGCGTTGGGGGAGCCGGCCGCCGCGCTCGGCGCGGTGCGGGCGGTACTGGCCGCTGGTGACGATGTTGCTCCAGTGCTGCGGGGCGGGGCACTTGTGGCTGTGGCCGAGGCGTCCGCGGCACTGGGTCGTGACGACCTCGTCACCTCGGCGCTGGAAGAAGCTGACGAGCTGTATCGCGAGGACCCCGGCCTCGATCACGACACTGCGCTGCTGTTGCGGGCCGCGGTACGAGCCACCGACGCGGCGTACCACCGTGGCCGGGATGAGGTGGCAGCGGCCGAGGCTAAGGCACGGGAGGGTCGCGACCTGCTGGCTGGTCTGGCCGATCCTGATCACGACAGCGGCGAGGTGAGCGCACGCCTGATGCTTGAGCTGACGCTGAGCCTGCTCGACCGCGGTGCCGGTGAGGCCGCCTTGCAGGAGGTCCGGCCGCTGCTGCGGCGCCCGGTGCGGGCCGCCGCTGCAGGCGCGGTGGGCAGGCTGCGACTAGCCTTGGCCACCCAGGTACATCTGGCCGAAGGCCGCCATGAGCCGGCACTGACCCTGCTTGCTGATGCGGTGGAAGGCGCACAACGCTACGGCGTGGATGCGGTTCTCGCCGAATGCCTCGAGGGCTTGTCCCACGTGCATGAAGCCAGGGATGAGTTCGCCGACGCCCTGCATTGCATGCGTGCAGCGCGAGCCGCTGAGGGTCGCCATCGCCATGACGTCGAAGCAGCGCGAGCCACCTTGCTGGACAACTGCGGATCCGCTCGGCGTGAGCAAGCGCACTTGATCGGCCAGGTCGCCGGGTTGTTGGGTAATGCTGTGGCATGCCGTGCCGGACTTGACGCGGATACCGGCCCCTTGCCCATCGGGAACATGGCTGAATCGTCCGCGCATCCGGTCGCCGAGGCGGAGGATGTCCAGGTGCGGTTGCCTGGGCGAGATATCGCTGAGTCAGACGTCGTCCACCCGGACGTTGCGGAGGTGCAGGTCGCTGGAACAGCCGTTGCCGAGACGGTCGACGCGCCGGAAGTCGCGGTTGAGCGCCGTGCCCAGGTGCAGGCACCTGCGGCGGTGGACATCTCCCTGGTGGCGCCCATCGCGACTCCGGCGGCGCCGGTCGATCGCAGGGCTGTAGCGCAGCCGGTGATCGAAGCGAACCATGCGGCGCTGGATGTCGAGTCGCGCGGACGCGATCCGTGGCAGTCCAGAGCACGACATCGCCGCGGTGCGGCGGGAACTGTGTTGTCCGTGAGTGACTTGCTCCCCGCATCGGCATTGTCCGCTGGACGATCCGGTCGGCGGCGCGCCGATGAGGGCGCCGGAGATCATACGGTGGAACTGGGTGCCCTCGAGGCTCTTCAAGGCGTTGATGCTGAGCCCGAGGAGGCCAGCGCGGTGCGCCACCAGGACACGCATATTGCGGACGGGCCAGCTGATGCAGTGCCGACCTACCCGATGCTGGTGCCACCGCCAGCGAACTCGTCGGTGGCCGTCGACGACGGCCCCACCAGCGGGACCACCCAGCAGCAGGGCAAACAGGACCCAGAAGACGAGCCCGAACAGACCCAGGGGAACGACACCGGCGACGTTTCGGAAACCGAACGAGAGGTCCAACTGTTCGGACCACCACCAGCCCCCACGCCCCGCGCGCTGGAATGGGGGCCGGTGAGCGGGCGACCGGCAGAACAGGCCGAGGCCAGCCAGATGGGACTAGGCGACCTGCTCGCCGAGGCCCTGGCTGCTTACCAGGAAAGTCGTGACGTTTACGCTGACGCCCGGTCAACCGGGGCGCCGCGCGCTGACGATCGCGACCCCGCGGAGCAGACCAACCGTGACGTTGCTGGTTACGGTGCGGGAGCCGCCCGCTGGACGGCCGGTCTGGCACTGGCCGCAAACGCCAGTGACCCGGGCCCCGTTGACTCGGGTGTCGGCGAACCCAGCAACAGGCGAGCAGACCAAGCAGAAGCATCCGAGGCGATTACGAACCCTTTGCTGCGGCTACCAGAGCTCACCGCGGAACCGCGATGGGTTCCGCCTGAGACGCGTCATCGGTCCGCCGCTGGCGATTAGTGTTGACTGCGGCCAGGTCCAGACACTGAGTCAACTGGGGGCAGGCAGTTGGCGGTGTTCATCACGGACGTGGCGGTGCGCTGGTCGGACATGGACGTCTACGGCCACGTCAACAATGCCTGCGTCGTCACGCTTTTGGAGGAGGCACGTACTGCGCTGCTCTTCGGTGAGGGCGCTCAACGGGGTGCCCAGACGCTGGCCAGTGGCGTGGTCGTGGTCGAACTGCGGGTCCGCTACCGGCAGCCCCTGGTGTACTCGGCCAGCCCGGTGCGGGTGCAGCTGTGGGTCAGCGAGCTGCGCGCCGCCTCATTCGCCCTGGACTACACCGTTGCGGGTACCGATGGCAACGCCGTCGTCGCCAGGACCCAACTGGCGCCTTACGACACCGCGGCGCAGCGGCCGCGCCGACTGATGCCAGCCGAACAGGAGTTTCTGGTCGCTTTTCAGGACGGGGGCGGTGATGGCTGAACTGCGCATTCCTGACCCCATCGATCGTGTCGATCTCGGTGTCTTCGTATCCCGTGCGCTCCGGCTGGACAGCGAGGCGCTCGTACGGTTACGAGCCGAAGGAGGTCGGCTGCACGCGTGGGTGGACACGCCGTTCGATGCACTGGTGACTCGTTCGATGCGTGGCATGTTGTGGCCGGATGACCTCACCATCAAGGGAACAGACCTGCTCGCGGCGGTAGCGGCGATCGGCGACACGGTGATCGACCCCGGCAGGGCACGGGATGCCCTGTGGCGGTGCGCGCTACCGCCCGAACGGGGCTGGCGTGCGGTGGATCAGGTACCCGCTGAGGTGCTCTCCGACCTCGCCCGCCAGGGCGCTGCCGTCGCCGGCACCCACCCTGGTCCGCGTGGCAGCCCGCCTTCCCACTTGCTCGACCAGAAGGTGATCACTGTGAGTGGCGCAGGGCTGGACGTCGGAGTGCCACTGCGTTGCCTGTTCGCCTTGTCCGGCATGGGCTTCGTGAGCAATCCCAGCTCGGCGGAGACTGTCCGGGTGTGGGCCACCGATTCCTGGCTGCGGCTGGACGCCCGCTACGGCGCCGTGCTGCGGCGCCGGCACGCTGTGCTTCCGCTGCTTGTCTGACGGATGCGCCTGCCGCCCCAACGGGCTCAGATCAGCCAGACAGCGGTATCCGGGGGTAGCGCCTGCCGCCCCGACGGTAGCGGCCCGCTGGCGAGCAGCACCTCGCCCGGTGGTAGGGCCACTGGCTTAGCGGAAGTATTCAGAGCGCAGATCAGCCCGCCACCCTTGCGCCGGAACGCCAGACAGCCAGGGGGTGCCCCATACCACTCCAGCTCCGAACCGCTGAAGGCCTTGTTTGCCTTTCGTAGCTCCAGCGCCCGCCGGCACAGCGACAACATCGAATCCGGGTCTTCCAGTTGGGCTTCCACGGCATACCGGGCCCAGTCTCCCGGCATCGGCAACCAGGTGCCGGGTGTTGCGCTGAACCCGTACGGCGGAGTGGTGCCTTCCCAAGGCAGCGGTACCCGGCAGCCGTCGCGTCCCCGGACGGTGAACCCGGAGCGGCGCCACACCGGATCCTGCAGCGCCCAATCCGGCAGTTCAACGTTGGGCAGGCCCAGCTCGTCGCCGTTATACAGGTAGACCGGCCCAGGCAGGGCAAGCTGCACCAGTGCCATCGCCCGCGCCCGCGCCTGTCCCGCCTCGCCGCCGCCGTAGCGGGTCACCGGACGGATCGCATCGTGGTTGGAGATAGTCCAGGTCGCCGGTGCCGGGGTGTCCTGTACCGCCATCAGCGAATGCTCGATGGCTGCACGCACGTGCCGAGCGTCGAAATCCGCCTCCAGGAGCCGGAAGTTGAAGCCCAGGTGCAGCTCGTCAGGGCGCACGTACCGGGCAAAGGCGGCGTCGTCGCTGACCCAGATCTCGCCGACTGTTACCCGGGCGGGGTACTCGTCGAGCACCTTGCGGATCATCCGGTGAATGTCGTGCACCTCGTCGGTGTCGAAGCGCGGATCCCGGATGTCGGCATCGAGCAGACCGGAGCCGGTCGCGATCGGGTGCGGCATGTCCGGCAGTCCAGCCGGTTTGGCCATCCCGTGGGCCACGTCGATACGGAAGCCGTCCACCCCGCGGTCTAGCCAAAACCGCAGGGTGCGCTCGAAATCGGCGGTCACCTCCGGGTTGTCCCAGTTCAGGTCCGGCTGCTCGGGCGCGAACAGATGGAGGTACCACTGGCCCCCATCGCTTAACGCAGGGCGCAGCCGAGTCCAGGCAGGCCCACCGAAGGTACTGGTCCAGTTGTTCGGCGGGTTCGTCCCGCTGTAGCCGGAGCCGTCCCGGAAGATGTATCGGGCGCGTGCGCGGCTGCCCGGGGCTGCTGCTATCGCTTCCTGAAACCACGGATGCCGATCGGAAGTGTGGTTGGGCACCACGTCGATGATGATCCGCAAGCCACGCTGGTGAGCGTCGGTGAGCAGCCGGTCGAAGGTGGCCAGATCGCCGAACAGGGGATCGACATCCCGCGGATCGCTGACGTCATAACCATGGTCGGCCATCGGGGAGCAGAAAAACGGAGTCAGCCACAGCGCGTCCACGCCGAGCAGCTCAAGGTAACCCAACCGGTTGTGCAAGCCCTCCAGATCACCTACGCCGTCACCGTTGGCGTCGGCAAAAGACCGGATGTAGATCTGGTAGAAGACGGCGTCGCGCCACCACTTCTCGTCCTCAGGGGCCAGGCGGCGATGATTTGCGCGTCGCACGGTAGCTAATCCTGCCAGGGCAAGCGCGGCGATCGTCGGTACTCAGCTCAGTGTGTTCACCAGGCTGTTCGCGGCCATCTCCAGGTAATTCCACAGCGCTGCGCGGTGCGCCTCGTCGAGTTCGGCCTCGTCCACCGCGACGCGCATGCAGCGCAACCAGGCGTCGCGCTCGGTCGGCCGGATCCGGAACGGGACGTGCCGCATCCGCAGCCGAGGGTGTCCGCGCGTCTCGGAATACGTGCGCGGCCCGCCCCAGTACTGCATGAGGAACAGCCGCAGGTGTTCCTCAGCCGGACCCAGATCCTCGTCCGGGTACAGCGGGCGCAAGACCTCGTCTTTGGCCACCAACTCGTAGAAACGCCCGACGATCTGGCGAAACGTCGGCTCGCCGCCGACGGCCTCATAGAAACTCTCCGGTGCAGCCACCTGTCCATCCTGCCCTGCGGACTTCTCGGCGGGGAGAGGTGTCACGACGGTGGAGCCGGATGACCGGCCGGGGTGGGTGGCGGGATCCCGGCGTCGGCGAAGGCCTCCTTGATTCCCGCCAGGAGTGCGCGCTGGACCGTCCACTGCCGTCCGGCCTGCACCTTTGTGGTGATGCGCAGCGTCACGCCGTCCGAGTTGATCGACTCGACGCCGAGCACCTCGGGCGGTTCCAGCACGTCGGCGGCTAGCGCGCTGCCGTCACCGGTGAGCTCGGACGCCGTGCGGCTGGCGAGTTCGGTGGTTGCCGGTAGGTCCGCCTCATGCCCGATAGGCACGTCGACGACGGCCACTGAGTAGTCCTGGCTGGAGTTGCCCACTCGCAGTACCTCACCGTTGCGGACGTACCAGACGGTGCCCTTGGTGTCCCGCAACGTGGTCACCCGCAGGCCCACCGCTTCGACCTTGCCGGTGGCCTCCCCGAGATCGACCACGTCGCCGACCCCATATTGGTCCTCAACCAGCATGAACATCCCCGACAGGAAATCCTTGACCAGATTCTGCGCGCCGAAGCCCAGCGCGATACCCAGAATGCCGGCCGACGCGATGATCGGCCCGAGGTTGATCCCCAACTCGCCCAGGACCAGGGTGCAGGCCACGCCGTAGACCACGAAGGTGGTCCCCGAGCGCAGCACCGAGCCGATCGTGCGCGCTCGCTGCGACCGCCGCCTCGACAGCAGGCCCGTGCTGCGCCAGGATTCCGGAGCCCGCTCGCGCAGCGGTCGTAGCAACCCGGGCGGTGCTCCTTCCGCTGTCACCTGGCTCAACCGGTTGATCGTCCGGTGGGCCATCAACCGGATCACCACGGCCAGCACGATGATCAACAAGATGTGCAGTCCCGCACTCACAACCGTGTCGGCGTAGCGAGATACCAAGTCGTTATGGGTGATCTGGTAGATACGCGCGCACCACGAGCCCTCATCGCGGGAGCAGTCTGGTTGCTTTATCAGCACGGCGATCATCTGATGGGTACCTCCGGTCACCCGCCGGACTGTATCCGGGCCCCGAGCCGCGCACACCGCGTGGCCGGTGTCCGTTGCCGTCACCGACACGCGGCACGATCCGATACGTGCGCAAGGGCGGGTTCCTATGGTGGACTGGTTGCGCGAACTGGCGGAGGTGGTCGCGTGCACGACCGACAACCCAGCCCGGAGGGTCACCCAGCGGGGGCGGACCAGCAGATCGCCTCGCGCTCCGGAACCTCAACCGGGCTTCTCGAAACCACTGTCCTCGTCGCGGACCGCGCCCCGCCGACCGGTGCACCGGCCTGGGGTCGTCGCCGGGTATTACTGCTCAACGCCAGTTTTGAGCCGCTGACCGCGTTGCCGCTGCGCCGGGCCATCGTGTTGGTCGTATGCGGTAAGGCGGATGTGGTGCACGGCGACGCTGCCGGCTTTGTGTTGCACTCCGCGACCGCCAGCCTGCTGGCTCCCTCGGTGATCAAACTGTGTACCTTCGTGCGGGTGCCCTATCGGGCACGGGTCCCGATGACCCGGGCCGCATTGATGCACCGGGACCGCTACCGCTGTGGCTACTGCGGTGCCCGCGCGGAGACCATCGACCACGTGGTACCGCGCAGCCGTGGCGGCGAGCACTGCTGGGAAAACTGCGTAGCCTGCTGCTCTTCATGCAACCATCGCAAGGCCGATCGCCTGCTCACCGAGCTGGGGTGGAAGCTGCGGGTGGTGCCCCGCGCGCCGCGCGGGCAGCACTGGCGGCTGCTGGCCACGGTGCCCGACGCCGACCCCCTGTGGTTGCCCTATCTCGGCGAAGTCGCCTAAGCCGTGCACTCTTCAAGAGCTACCAACCCCGGCCGAAACTGCCGCTAACCGCTACCAACGTCCCGCCGCGCCCGTAGGGTGGGCCCCGTGGCAGACCTGCACGAGTTGACCGCCCTGGAGCAGGCCGCCGCGGTGCGCCGGCGCGACGTGCGACCTAGCGAGCTCGTCGAGCACTATCTGCGGCGCGTGCAGGACAGAGACGACCAGCTGGGCGCCTTTGTCACGATCACCGCTGATCGGGCGATGGACGCAGCCCGAACCGCCGATGCGCTGGTGACCCGGATCGATTCGGCCGCGCTACCGCCGCTGTTCGGCGTACCCACCGCGATCAAAGACCTCACCGCGACCGCCGGCGTGCGCACCACGTTCGGATCGACCGTCTATGCCCAGTACCTGCCGCCCGTCGACGACGATGTAGTGCGATACCTGGCCGCTGCGGGCACGATCAGCCTGGGCAAGACGAGCACTCCAGAGTTCGGGCTGACCTGCTACACCGAGCCGGCTGACCGGCCGCCCGCGGTGACGCCCTGGGACACCAGCAAATCGGCCGGAGGCTCCTCCGGCGGGGCGGCCGCCGCAGTGGCGGCTGGGCTGGTGCCCTTGGCGCAGGGCAGTGATGGCGGCGGCTCGATCCGCGGGCCAGCGGCGGTCTGTGGGCTGGTGGGACTCAAACCCAGCCGGGGACGGGTCTCGCGCGGCCCGGTAGCGGGCGATGTGACGTTGCTCTCAGTGCTGGGGCCGCTGGCCCGTTCCGTCGAAGATGCCGCGGCGTTGCTTGACGCCATGGCGGTGCCAACCCTGGCCGAACCGGTGAGCGCACCGCCACTACCACCTGGGCAAAGTTTCTTACAGCTGTCGCGTGTGGAGCCGGCCCGGCTGCGTATCGGGCGTTACGCCGACTCCCCGATAGCGGGTGTCGAACTGGCGCCGGAGTGCCGTCGGGCCTGGGAGGACACCGCTGTCCTGCTCGCCGATCTCGGTCATGAGGTGGTCGACACCACCTCGCCGTTCGATGGTGAGGTATTGCTGCCTGCCTTTGAAAAGCTGTGGGCGGTGGGCGCCACAGCGGTGCCGGTGCCCGAGGAGTTCCGCGGTGCGCTACTGCCGTTCACCCAGTGGCTGCGCGCGCAGGGTGCTGCGGTCAGTGGGCCGGAGTTGCTGCAGGTCATGGGCCAAGTCCAGAGCGCGGGCCGGGCCGCCGTCTCGGCGCACCAGCAGTTCGACGCGGTGCTAGCGCCCATCTTGGCCCAGTTGCCCCGGCCGGTCGGCTGGTTCACCGCGGTACCTCCGCCGGAGAATTTCGAACGGCAAAAGCATTTCATTCCCTACGCTGCGCTGTACAACGTGACAGGCCAGCCCGCCATCTGCCTGCCGATGCAGTGGACCGACGATGGATTGCCGGTGGCGGTTCAGCTGGTGGGCCGACCGGCCGGGGAAGCCCAACTGCTCGCACTGGCCGGCCAGCTGGAGCGCGCCCGTCCGTGGGCACACCGCCGACCGCCCACCTGGTGAGGCACCGGTTGGCGCCGGTCAGCTACCGTGATCTCGTGACATCGCTGGATATCATCTTGATCCTGGCGGGCGTGCCGCTGGCCATCATGGTCGTATTGGGACTGATGACGCTGCGCACTAGTTTCGCGCGGCCGCGCCGCTACCGTTCCGGCGATGAGTGGAGCTATCCCCCGGTGCTGTGGACGGCGTATCCGGAGGCCTGGCGTGACGGCGTAGCCGCCCGCCGCCATCGTGGGGGATCCGGTGGAGCGCGTGGAGGTGCCCGTGGCAACTGGTAACGAGCGGCACGCGGACCCCGTGCGGCGTGCCCATCCTCAGGACGATGGGCACCAACCGGAACTCGCGCCCGGCGAGGCGGTCGTCGGCACCGGACGGATATCTGCCGCGCGGCAGGTCCGCCCCGTGCTGCGCACGCTGCCGTTCAGCCGTTCCCAGCTGGCGACGCTCGACGACATGTTGGTGCGGGCCAGCCGTAGCGCGAGCCTGCACTTCGGGATCTATCTCGGCGACCTAGGGCCCGACACCCGGACCCGGGCCGAGGAGCTGCACGATTCGCTGGGGGAGCGGGCCGATGATGCGGTGCTGGTGGCTGTCTCGCCGGGCCAGCGAGTCGTCGAGGTGGTCACCGGTTGCAAGGCCGCGAACCGGCTGCCTGATCGCGGCTGCAAGCTTGCCGTGGAGAGCATGATCTCCTCGTTCAAGGAGGGGGACCTTGCGGGCGGTCTGAGCTCCGGATTGCGGATGCTGGCGGATCACACCGACTCGTGAGCATGGCCCGCGTCACAGGCTCGGGCAGCTAACGCTCGGACGACTCCCGCCCGCCCCTCAGAAACCAGCCGGCGCAGCGCGGGCGGCTGCTCCCCGGCTTCAAGCCAGGCGCTCGCAGCATCGACACAGCGCTGCTCGACGACCCAGGACGGGAACAGTCCCAGCACGCAGGACTGCGCGCGCTCGGAGGTCCGCCGGCTCCACACCTCGGCGATCTCGGCGAAATACCGCTCCAGGTAGGGGGCCAGGAGCTGCTTTTGTGCCGGGTGGTTGAAACCCCCGATGATCGCTTCGCTGATGGCATTGGGTAGTTCGTCGTCGCGCATCGCCCGGTCCCAGGCGCGTTCTTTGCCGGCGGGGGTGGGCAGCAGGGCCCGAGCCCGTTCGGCTTGCCGGCGCCCAGTCGCGGTGGGGTCGCGGTCGGCTTCGGCGCTGATCTCCTGCTCCGTCGCGGCGCCGTGCGCGGCGAGAGCCTGGAGCAACCGCCAGCGCAGGTCGGTATCCACCGCCAGCCCTTCGGGCACGCCATCCCCGGCCAACCAGCCGGCCATCGCATCCAGTTCCGGTTTGCCGAGCAGTGCCACGGTCAGCGCGTTGACCAAGGTGAGTTGCTGGTCGGAGCCGGACGGTGCGGTGCCGATCAGGCCCATCACGGTGCTGGTAAAGGCGGGCCAGCCGTCCTCGCTGGCCCATATCGGATCGGCGTAGGAGGACAGCGCCAGTTGGGCTTGCGCCAGCAACCGCTGCAGGACACCCACCTCGGTCTCGGCGGGCAGTCCGGCCAGTACCACCGCGATGAAATCCCGGGCCTTGAACTCGGCTTCGCGAGTCATCTCCCAGGCCGCTGACCAGCACAGCGAGCGCGGCAGTGACTCGGTGATGTCGCCGATCCGGTCGACCAGCGTCGCCAGGGAAGTCTCGTCGAGGCGCATTGCGCAGTAGGTGAGGTCGTCGTCGTTGACCAGCACCAGCTGACCCGCAGGCA
>DATFDO010000269.1:0-3877 GCA_035252045.1 Pseudonocardiaceae bacterium | reverse complement strand
CCGACATCCACACCGATGGTCAGGCCAGCGTGTCCAGGAACCGCTCCACCTCCCCGATCGACTCCAGCACGAAGTCCGCCGCGGTGGGCCGGCCGGCTACTTCCGGATCGTTGAGGTCAGCCACGATCACGCCGATGCCATTGATCGGGCCGTGTAGGGCTTTGAAGGCGTCCTCGTCGGTGATGTCGTCGCCGAGATATAGCGAGACGAACCCCGGGCCGTCGACGCCCAGCGCCTGGCGCAGGTACTGCACGGCCCGGCCCTTGTCCCAGTCGACCTTCGGCTGGATCTCGTAGACCATCTTGCCGGGGGTGAGTTTGAGCTGGTCGGGATGGTCGGCCAGCACTCGGTCCACGACCTCGGTGACCTGCGGCCGGTGGGCGGGGTCGACAAGCCGGTAGTGCACCGCGACCGAGAACCGTTTGGGCTCGACGGCCGCCCCCGGCACGGATTGCACCTCACTGCGCAGCCGGTCGATGACGGCGGCCAGCACGTCGTCGAAACCGGTCACCTCGTGGGGCTGCTCGCCGGTGTCGCCCCCGATGTCGAAACCGTGACTGCCCGCCACCACCAGGCCGTCGATGCCCATCCAGTCAGCAACTACGGACCGATCCCGACCACTGACCACGCAGACCGTGGTGCGCTGCGCGAGCCGGCGCACCACGTCACGCATGGCGTCGGAGATGACCGCGTCTTCTGGCCGATCCACGATCGGCGTCAGCGTCCCGTCGTAGTCCAGGAATACCGCCGGCCGCCGCCCGTCCACCCGCGCCGCAAACTGGTCACCATCGCGCAATGCATGCGCCAGCCGACTTATCCCGCCCGACACGACCTTGATCATACGGCCGTACCCGCAGTCTGGATGCAGACTGTCCTCATCGAGGCGCCAAAAAGGGCAGTCTGCATCCAGACTGCCGGGGAGGGTGGGGCGTGTTGGCGGTGCTGGTGCTCGTGCTCGGGCTGGGGGTGCTCGGGCTGAGCGGGTTTGCCGCTTGGTGGGTGGTGGGGCACCCGGAACGGATCCGGTCCGGGCTCGTCTGGATCGCGCAGCGCCCGGCGATGGACCGGGCGCGGTCACGGTATCCCCGCCAGTGGCGATTTCTGCGTCGCCGATTCACGCCGGGTGAGGCAGCCGGGTTGACGTTGACGGTCGGCGTGGCTGCAGTGCTCTGTCTCGGTGTGGGTTTCGAGCAGATGCTGGACAGCGTGCTCGAAAAAGACGGAATCACCATGGTCGACGGCCCGGTACTGCATTTCCTCGCCACCCACCGGCAACCCTGGTCGATCACCACAGCGCACGTGATCACCGATATCGGCAGTCCGGTCGGGGTGGCGGTGACGGGTATTGGAGTCGGAGTCGTGCTGGCCATCCTGCGCCGATCGTGGCTGCCACTACTGGTGATCGTGCTCGGTGGAGCCGGCATCGCGCTGATCAACACTGCGGTGAAGCGACTGGTGAGTCGGACCCGCCCACCGCAGCTCACCGCGGTGCTGGGCGAGCACGGCTTCTCGTTTCCCTCCGGGCACACAACGGGCACCACGGTGGTGTGGTTGCTGTCCGCGTGGATGCTCGTCCACTGGATGATCAATCGGCCGGCCGGTCGCGTCCTGGTGTGGACCGCAGCCCTGCTGATGGTCGCCGCGGTCGGGATGACCCGGATTTATCTGGGCGTGCACTTCCTCACTGACGTGCTGGCCGGCTGGGCGCTAGGCGCGGCGTGGGCGGTCACCGTCGCCCTGGTCGCGATGGTGTGGGAACAAGCCTCCGGGATGCCGGACCGGCTGCGCAGCTCAACGTGAGCCAACGGGCAGGGCAGGGGTTTCCCCTCGACGGCAGGCGTAATACCACCGCCGGCCCGAGTTGACGCCGCGCAGCGCGGCGCGCACCGGGGGGATCTGGGTCGCCAGATGCATCTGGTAACGCCACGGCGGCTGGGGACCTTGACGGCCCGCCATCGAGTAGGCGAAGGCCACCGCGTCACGGTTCAGGTAGCGGTCGGCGCGCTCGAACCAGGCCATGCTGGTACGCGCTCCGGCTTGGATCGGCCGCAGCGCCGCGCGGCCTCGCTGGTCGAAGCTTGCCAACGCGGCAGCAGGGTCGTCGTGGTCGTACAGGCTCTGGGCCAGCATGACTGCGTCGATCATGGCCAGCCTGGTGCCGGAGCCCAGGGTGAAGTGGGTGGTGTGTGCGGCGTCGCCCACGAGCACCTGGTTGCCGTGGCACCAGGTCTTGTTGGTCACCTGGGTGAAGCGTTGCCACCGCGCGGGCTCACCGCGGGACTGGCTGATCAGCGGGTGGCCGTCGAGGGCACGCTCGAAGATCTTTTCCAGCAACCTGACGCTGTCTTCGCTGCTCAAGGCGTCGAAACCGAGCGCCTGCCAGGTCTGCTCGGTGCACTCGACGACGCAGGTGCTGATGGCGGCGCCGGACGGGTAGGCGTAAAACCAGATCCATCCGGCGGAGGTCTGCTCGAAGGCGAAAGTGAAGCTGCCGAAAACCTTGTCGGTGCCCAGCCAGATGTAGGGATTCCTACCGATGTCGACGCGGGTCCCGAACGCCTCCGCGTGGCGTTGCCGGGTCCGGCTGTTCGCGCCATCGCACACCACCACGAGGTCTGTGGTGGCCACTTCGGGGATAGCACCGTTGACCTCGCGGCGGTGCTGGAGGTCGACGCCGAGCTCCGTCGCGCGCTCACCGAGAATGTCGAGCAGCACCGCACGGCCGATACTGAAACCGTATCCGGACAAATAGGCGCTCTGCTCGCTACGCAGGGTGATCTGCTCATCCTGCCAAAGGATGGAGGCCGCCCGCAGCGCTCGGGCGCTGTCCGGGTCGTTACGGAACAGAATGTCCAGCAGGTCGTCGCGGTAGCCCACCCCCCAGCCATAAGTAGCACCGGGTGGATCACGTTCGATCACGGTGATGTCATGGCCGGCGTCGCGCAACTTTGCCGAGATCGCGAAGTACAACCCGGCCGGCCCGCCGCCGATACACACGATCCTCATCTCGGGACTCCAGGGACGACTGGGTCGGGCGGTGACTTCCACCATCCAGCGGAGAAAGTCACCGCCCGCGATTACAAGAGACTACTCAGCAGCCCCGGTCGTTCCAGCCTCCCCACCAGTTGCTCCGGTAATACCTGCGGCCGCCGCCCCAGTGGTCGCCGCCGCCACCCCAGTGGTCGCCGCCGCCACCCCAGTGGCCGCCGCCTTCCTTGTGTTCATACCCAAGGCCGAAGATTTCCTTGATCCTCATCTCTTCTCCCTCCTTCTTCCTGGAACTCCCATCCGGAAAGAAGCACTGTTATTCGAGCCGCATGCGAGATAACGGACAGGTCAAATCGTCGAGAGCGATGGCTCGCGCACTAAGTATTGATTAGACTGCCCAAACTAACGGCGATTTAACATTCATCGCTTACGTCCGCTGATAGCAAATGGGCCGACGCGGCTCGATCATGAAAATGCCCCCTACCCCGGATGGCCCGGCGATCCCGGCCAGCCCCGCCCGGGCTGGAATTCGGGTGGCGTCACCATCACGTAATCCGGCACTGCTCACTCCACACTAAAACCACTGGCCTGTCTCATTCATACCCGATCGTGGCACTTTCACCCTTCCGGCGCAGTCGAGTGGGGACACGGACCGTTAAAGTAACGATCTCGTAACTCTTTTGGTCGACGAACTCGGGCGCGGCACCAGTAGCGCGGAGGCCAGCAGCATGAACGCGGCCGCGAAGAGCCCGAAGTCCAGCGCGTGGCCGTACTCCCACTGGGCACGCAACGCGATGAAGTCGCTGGGTACCTGGCCAGGCGACAGCGCGCGGAACCGGACATTGACCGGTTCGGCGCGCGCGAAGTAGTTGGCCAGGGCCGTTACCTG
>DATFDO010000268.1:0-18946 GCA_035252045.1 Pseudonocardiaceae bacterium | reverse complement strand
CGGGCAGCGCCATGATGAACTCGTGGGCGTCCGCAGCGGTAGCGGCCGCGACCACGTCGGCCTCGCTGGCATCGGGTTTGCCCCACACAATGTTGTCGCGGATGGTCCCGTCGAAGACCAACGTCTCCTGCAGCACCGCCGAGACGTTGCTACGCAGGTCGGTCAGGGTCAGGTCTCGCAGGTCATAGCCGTCGAGGGTAATCCGGCCGCTGTCCGGATCGTTGAACCGCAGGAGCAGTTTGCCCAACGTGGACTTGCCGGCGCCGCTGGCACCGACGAGTGCCACCGTCTGCCCGGGTGCGACCGCGAAGGTGACTGCCTTGAGCGCGGGTCGGGCGGCCCCGGGATAGCTGAAGCTCACCCCGTCGAAAACCAGCATGCCGCGGGCACTACGCAGACTGCGTGGCTGGGCGGGATCACGGATATCGGATTCGTGACCGAGCAGGTCGATGATGCGTTCGGCGCTGGCGCTGGCGGCATACACCGTGTTGGACAGCCGCCCGGCGCCCCGGATCGGACTGTAGAGCCTGGTGAGGTAGGTCAGGAACACCAGCAATCCGCCCAAAGTGATCTGATCGTGCTGAAGTGCCCACACCCCCATCCCAATCACCAGCACAACTCCGATGACTTCCAGCAGTTCGGTCAACGGCCGGAACGCAGCGCGCAGCCGGGTCGCGGCCATCTCGGCCACGAAGCGGCCGAAGCTTTCCCGGTGAAACCGCTCGGTGACAGCTGCGTGGCGGTCGTAGGCCTGCACCAACGCCACGTTGCCCAGGCTTTCCTCGGCCACCGCGGTGACCGAACCGGAACGCCGGCGCTGCTCCCGGGAGGCGTTTTTGATCCGCTTCGAGAAGCACCGTGCGGCCAGCGCGAACACCGGCGCAGCGAGCACCGACGCCACTGCCAGCCGCCAGTTCAAGTAGAACAACGCGCCGGTGAATAACACGATCTCGAACAGGTACGCCAGGGTGCGGGTCACCCCGGACAGCACCAGCGCCTCGATCGCATCGATGTCCCCGGTCAGCCGCGACAGTGTGTCGCCCAATTGGCGACGATCGAAGAAATCCACCGGCAGCCGGTGCAGGTGATCGAACAGCCGGGTGCGTAGATCCAGTACGAACCGCTCACCCAGCCAGGTCGACAACATCTCATCGCAGAACGAGCCGAGGCCCTGGACCAGGGCGATCCCGAGGTAAGCGCCCGCGATCAGCGGGAAGGCACTGAAGTTACGCGGCACCAGGACGTCATCGATCAGCAGCTTGTACATCCAGATCTGGGCGGTGTCCAAGAACGGCCCGACACCGACCAGCAGCAAGCTCAACAGCAGGCGGCCCCGGTACGGCCGAGTCGCCGGCCAGAAGGTGCGGAAGATCTTCCGGATGCCGGCAGCGTCAGCGGGTGTCACGGCCCCGCGGGGTGCCGCGCAGCCTGCCGGCGAATCGCGAGCCGGCGGCTCACCCCGTTGCTTGGTCACCAAACGCCCGTCCTCGCAGTGCTGGACAGGGGCCCCGCCCCGGGGAAACGAGGTGAGGCCCCTGCTGTCAGGCCGTGCCGCTACCGGCTAGTGGCCCCACCGGTGCCAACGCTCGTAGCTGTGGTGGCTACGGCGGTGACGACTGTGACTGCGGCTGTGGTGACGGCTGCAGTGACTGTCCCGGTGCCATCCACTACGCGCGCGGTCGAATGGTTTGAAGTACCCACTCACGGCGTCATCTCCCGTCCATCTTCGCGATGGTCGTCCTCAACCATCTGTACTGTAGTTATTCGCTTGCCCTCCGTAAGTTGTTACAGAGCACTATCGAACGCCTACATAGTGTGACGAACAGCGGGTAGCTCCTCGCAGCACAACGCAAGCGCCTGTGATAGGCGGCCTGGTGAGGCGTGGTACCCGCGAACGACGTGCGCGATCGTGCACAATGGGATGGTGAGGCGCACCACGAAATGCCCGGGCGCGCCGCCAGCTGTATCTGCGACCACCACCGATGAGGAGCAATGGCCGACCACGAACCCATGATGGACGGCGGATGCGCGGAGCCGGAGCTGTCCCAGCAACTTCGGGACGCGCTCACGCTGTTGAGTCAGCACAGCGACGACGATCAGTTCCGCACGTTGATCGATGACGTGCTGGCGGGACGCTGCAGCCTCATCGACGCGTCCAGCTCGGCAGCCTTCAGCAACGTGGTCTTCGCCGGCATCGCGCAGGAGTTCGAGCGCCTGACGGATGACGACAAACAGCGGCTTGTCGGTCAGGCCCACACCGATTCATCGGGCGCCGAAGTAGGCTCCTGCGGCGCGCCGTGCGCCAGCTGCACCAGCATTTGCGCCACGCTTCGCAGCGGATCCGCCGGCCACTAGAGGCGCAGTCACGATCCTGCGCGGACGGCGTCGGGCAGCCGTGGTGTCGAACTCGAGGGTTCGCTGGGCAGGCAGTGCAGGCTGCACGCCGGCGGTTACCGTGGCGAGGTTGGGGTAATCGAGGTCGGTGGTGAACCCGCCCCGAAGGAGTCATTCATGCGAGCACTCGGATACATTCACGGGGCGGCCTGGACCAAGGTGCTGCTCAACTCTGCGGAGGCTGAGACGTCCGGCTAGGCGGCATAGATGCCGCGTGGGCTGCCGCCCCAGCTCGCAGTCGCCACCGCGGTAGGACTGCTGGGCGCCTACTTGGGAGCTGCGGAGTACCTGGGCCTGCCGCATCCCGACCTACCGCCGTCGCTGGCCGCGCTGGTCTTCGGAGTAGCGATCGTCGGCGCCGCGTTCGTGCTGTCCTGGGCGGCGGAGGCGGCCCAAGTCGACATCAGCGCCGGGCTGGCGCTCGCGCTGCTGGCGCTACTGGCCGTGCTCCCGGAGTACGCCGTGGACTTCGTGTTCACCTTCCGGGCTGGTCAGATCTACGACCGGCATGGGGTGTGTGTTCCGCTGCCGGACGGCAGTAATCCCTGCTCGCTGGCGCTGGCCAACATGACCGGCGCGAACCGGGTCCTGGTGGGCGCCGGGTGGCCGCTGGTGGTGCTCGTCGCCAGCATGGCCGCATTGCGGGCACGGCGGCACGGTGGTCACGACAGCCCGTCGAGCCATCCGGGCCGCGTCGCGCTGGCCCCGATCATGTCCGCCGAGGTCGTGTTTCTCGGCATCGCCACGCTGTACTCGCTGACGCTGCCGCTGCGGCACACCCTCACGCTGATCGACGCTGTGGTGCTCGTCACGATCTTCGTGGGCTACGCCTGGCGGCTGTCCCGGGCGCCGGCGCAACAGCCGGATCTGGCCGGAGTGGCGCACTGGGTCGGGGACAAGCCGCCCGGACCGCGGCGGGCTTGGGTGAGCGCGATGTTCGCGGTGGCTGCGGTGGTCATCCTGTGCTCCGCCGAGCATTTCGCCCAGGGTCTGGTCGCCACTGGCAGCCAGCTGGGCGTCGACCAGTTCGTCCTCGTGCAGTGGGTCGCTCCGCTGGCCAGCGAGTCCCCGGAGCTGCTGGTGGCGTGCCTGTACGCCTGGCGACTCAAAGCCTCGAACGGTCTCGGCGCGCTGCTGTCCAGCAAGGTCAACCAGTGGACCTTGCTGGTCGGCACTATCCCGCTGGTGTTCGCACTGTCCGCGACCACCTCCGACGGCTTGCCGCTGGATACCCAGCAGCGCTTCGAGCTGCTGCTCACCGCAGCCCAGTCGTTGTTTGCGGTCAGCATCCTGGCGAACCTGAGCCTGACCGTCTCTGGCTCGGTGATGCTGCTGGTGCTGTTCATCGTGCAGGTCGTGGCCAGCTTCACATTGCCCACGGACGCCAATCAGCTCTTGATCATCATACTCTCCGCAATATACGGCGCCCTGGCCGCCGGCCAATTCCTGCGCCGGCGGCATGACACCGTCCGGCTCATGCGAGAAGGGCTGGTCACGCCCTTGCCCGAGCTGGCCGACACACCCCGCTGAGCTGCGGCGGGTCCCCCGCGCGCCGCTACGCGGCGCTACGCCCTGGGATGGTGCGAGCAGCGCCGTTGAGCAGCACCGGGAGCTCCTTGACCAACTCGGCGACCACATCGTCGGGGTGAATGCGCTCACCGGACATCTGACGCGTGAGCACGTTCGTGCATGCGGTGATGAACACCTCGCCCAGCACCTTCGTCGTGGTCGACGCGATCGTCGCGTTGATCGTCGTCCCACTGCCCGGAAAAAGCTTGAAGAAGCTAGCCGTCGTGCGGGCTACCGAGGCCACCCCCAGAACGGTCGCGAAAGCAGTGGCAACCGCTTTGGGATCGACTTTCAGACCCATGATCGTGGCGATCTGACCCAGCATGCTGATCTGCAAAGCACTCAACGGAATGGCGTCCGCGAGCGGGATCGGGGTGGCCGCGATCAAGGCCGCCGTACCCACCTTGACGTTGACCGACCGGCGTGCCTCGGCGATCTTGAGCTCGAGCGATACCCGCTGACAACTGGCCAGTGTATGCCGCTGGGCATCCGGCAACTGCTCGTAGATCGCACTGACGAGATCAGGCAGGCCGAACGGTGCGAGCGTGACGCCGGCGACATTGTCTTGTTCTGCCAGCGTCTTGAAGCACTGCCCGTCGAGGACCGGAAGCTGGAGCGAGGCGAGGTACCGGGCGAACCGGTTCGCGCGGCCGTCATCTGGAGTAGGACATTGGGTGAGCACCAGGGCGACCAACACTTCCTTCGCCAGCGCCCGCACTATCTCGGACTCAACGGTCTCGAAACGCTCGTCCCTGGTCCGGACGCAGTACAGGCAGAAATGGACGCGGGTGTCATCGTCGCCCATCTGCCTTCTGATCTCGTGGAGATATGTGTCCGCTATCCTCCCCGTCTCTATTCCGAGCTCGATGCCCGGAGTGTCATACACGGAGATCGGGAAATTCGGGCGGTCGTAGCGTTGGATGTTGCGAGTAATGGACGGACCGATGCCGGTCGGGGCGATCTGCTCGCCGAAGATCGCATTGACCAGCGTGCTCTTTCCTACTCCGACACGCCCAGCAAGCATGACGTTGAGCTGCGCTCTTGCCCCCATCGTCTGGGAAAGGCCCTCGCGGAAGAATTTCTCAAGATCGAATTCCTCGTGACCCTCCGACTTATATCGAAGTAGGCCGGTGGAAGATCCATCCATAGGGGCTCCTTGTCTGAAGCTACTGACCCGCTGGGCTGCCTTCGGTCGCCAGACGCCAGAAGTCGACCATGGACCACCTCCTTGATCGGCTCGACGAGCTCGCGATCACGTTCTCCTCGATTGGGTTGCGCTGTTCTAGCACAACGACGTAATGCGATTGACATCGCACGCAGAGTTACCGGAGCCGGCCGAATCCTTGATCCGCAATCGAACGATTGCCGGGCTGCTCAGGCAGGGAGGCCGAACGCGGGGCAAGGATACAGGTGCTGACGAGCCACGAGGCGGCGCCTGTGAACGAGGTCCGGGTGGTCGGGTGCATCACCACGGGGCACCGCGCGGAATCACGAGGTAGACCGTGATGATCGAGGTCCTGCAGTCCATGCGACGCTGCCTTCATGGATCATGGACTTCCTGCCGGCGTGTACGAGGCCCTGCACACTCGCGCGTTGGGCGAGGCGTTGGGAGCCGCCCATGATGCGACACCCCAGTTCAGCAAGGTTGAGCCGGCAGAGGCGCCGGAGGTACTGGCGCGTCATGTAGCCGGCGCGGTGCGCCGGGCATTGCTCCAAGCGCCGCATGACCAGCGCCTGGAGAAGATCAACAATTTGCTGGCTCTGGTAGCTGACGACACCGATGCGGTGGTGGCGCTGGAACAACTGATCGCACTCGCGCTTCCGGAGGCACCCGGGGTGTACCGCCTGGCGCGGCCCGCGACGCCGCTGTCTGACGTCGCATTGCTCACCAATACTCGTGGTGAGCCGTCGTTGGGGGCAGAGTTGCGCGCAGAATTGAGCAGCGCCGACCGGGTCGACTTGCTGTGTGCGTTCATCCGATGGCACGGCATCCGGATACTCATCGACGAACTCGAGACGCTGCGGGCGCGCGGAGTGCCGCTTCGAGTGATCACGACGACCTACCGCGGTGCCACCGAACGGCGGGCACTTGACGAGCTGGTCCGCCGATTCGGCGCCGAGGTGCGCATTCGCTATGACGCACAATCAACTCGGCTGCACGCCAAAGCATGGCTGTTCCGCCGCAAGAGCGGATTCGACACCGGTTACGTCGGCAGCTCGAACCTGTCGAAGTCCGCGCTGCTGGATGGCCTGGAATGGAACGTACGGATCTCGGCCGTCGCCACGCCAACGTTGGTGCGCAAGTTCGAGGCCACCTTCGACACCTACTGGAATAACCTGGATTTCCGTCCCTACGATCCGGATCGCGACGGCGAATTGCTGGAGCGAGCATTGGCCTCCGAAGGCAGCGCGAGCAACACCATCACGCTGTCGGGTCTGGAAGTACGGCCGCGTCCCCACCAGGAACGGATCCTCGAGGCACTCGAAGCTGAACGAACCGTGCATGGCCGCCACCACAACCTGGTCGTCGCCGCTACCGGGACCGGCAAAACCGTCATCGCCGCACTCGACTATCAGCGGTTGCGTCAGGAAAGGCCCGACCGTTCGCTGCTGTTCGTCGCCCACCGCAAGGAAATCCTCGATCAGGCGGTGCGCACCTATCGCGAAGTACTCGGCGAGGGAACGTTCGGGGAACTGTACGTCGGTGGGCAGCGTCCGCAGCAGTGGCAGCACGTGTTCGCATCCGTGCAATCGCTGTCCACAGTGGATACACTGCCGCAATTCGACATCGTGGTCATCGATGAGTTCCACCATGCCGAGGCCGCGACATACCGCCGGCTGCTGGAGCAGCTGCACCCTGGCGAATTACTCGGGCTCACCGCCACCCCGGAACGCGCCGACGGGGTCGACGTGCGAAGTTTTTTCTTCGGGCGTACCGCCTACGAGTTGCCGCTGGGCGAGGCGCTTGATCAGGATTTACTCTGCCCGTTTCACTACTTCGGCATCGCCGACAACACCGACCTGACGGCAATCGGGTGGAGCCGCGGAGACTACGACATCGCGGGCCTCTCAGGGCTCTACACCGGCAATGACGCCCGCGCCCGCCTCGTGCTCAAGGCGCTGGACCGCCAAGTGACCGACACCGGCCGGATGCGAGCGCTCGGCTTCTGCGTCTCGGTTGCGCACGCCCAGTACATGGCAAGAGTGTTCACCGAGGCCGGCATCCCCTCGCAGGCGTTGTCCGGACAGACTCCGCTCGGTGAGCGGGCACAGGCTGCGGCGGCACTGCGCCATGCAGAGATTCGATGCCTGTTCACCGTCGACCTCTTCAATGAGGGGGTCGATCTGCCCGACGTGGATACCCTGCTACTGCTGCGGCCGACATCGAGCGCCACAGTGTTTCTGCAACAGCTTGGACGCGGGCTACGGCGCACACCGGGCAAAGCTGTGCTCACCGTTTTGGACTTCATCGGTCAGCACCGTCGCGAGTACCGGTTCGATCTGCGCTACCGAGCGCTGACCGGACTGTCGCGCAACCGGTTATGTGAAGAGATCGAGCAGGGTTTCCCTTTCCTGCCCTCGGGATCGCAGTTGGTGCTCGACCGGGTGGCCCGCGACATCGTGCTCGACAACGTGCGTGGTGCGCTGTCCCGTTCCCGACGTGACCTGTGTGCCGACCTGCGTTCGCACGGCGACCTCCCGCTCGCGGATTTCCTGTCCGAGTCTGGGCGCGACCTGGCCGATATCTACCGGCGACCGGGTCAAAGCTGGACTGGGCTGCGCCGCGAGGCCGGATTTCCTACTCCATCCCGCGGCCCGAATGAAGACGCTTTGCTACGGCGAGTCGTCGCGCTATCCCATGTGGACGACCCAGAGCGGTCTGATTTATACGCCCGGCTCGCTGCAGCCGATGGTCCGTCCTACGGTTCCCTGTCGCCAACAGAGCAAGTCTTCGCGCGGATGCTGTACTTCTGTCTCTGGCCAGACCGTGGCAATTTTTCGTCCTACGACGACGGTCTGGCACAGTTACGCGCGCATCCGGCTGTCGCGGCCGAGATCAAAGAGCTCGTCGCACTCACCACGGACCAAGCCCGACATATCCCTCGACCGCTCGGTATCCGAGGCGTCACTTTGCTTTCGCACGCCAGCTACCGCCGCGAGGAAATCCTCAGTGGTATCGGATGGGCGAGCTGGACGCGCAAACCCCACGGGCGAGCCGCAGGCGTGACCTGGGCCTCGGAATCAGGTGTGGACGCGCTGCTGGTGACACTGCGCAAGGAAGAGCGCGACTTCTCTCCCACCACCCGCTACCGCGATTACCCCCTCGCTGCGGATCTGTTTCACTGGGAGTCCCAGAACAACACGTCCCTCGACTCACCGACGGGCCGCCGCTATCTCACAGGCGGCAGCCGGGTGCTGCTGTTCGTGAGGACAGCACGCACAGATGATTTGGGCTCAGCGCCATACCTGTGTTTGGGACAGGCAACAATTGTAGAACACCGCGGCGAACGACCGATCGAAATCACCTGGCGCTTGCACCGCCCGATGCCGTGCGAGGTGCTGCAACAGGGGTTGGTCGCGTCTGGATAAGCGGCGGAACTGGTGCCCGTTTGGCACTGAGTCTCAATCGACCGCGCCCTCGACGATCATTACCGGGCCGCCGTTGGTGAAGCGCGCCGGCGGAGGGCCGAAGACGCGGCGGCTGGTCGTGACGACCGTACGGCCGAAGGCGTGGTTACCGGCAGCCCCGATCGCCGCTCCGATCCCCAGGGGCGCGAGCCGGCCGAGGGCCAGCATGCCCTGTTTGCGCCCGTACCGGCGCACGAACCAGCGACCGAGGGTCTTGTTGATTGCGGTGATCGACGACAGCGGGATCGCCTCGGGCAATAGATCCCCCCAGTGCTCACCGGTCCGGCCCGCGACCTTCTCCACCAGCATGGCCCCGTTGTCACCGAGCACGACGGCAAGCAGCAGTGTCCGGCGCCGCTCGACCTCCGCGATCCGGACTCCATGCACCTCCGCGACCGCCAACGCAAACAGTGCGGTGGCTTCAAAAAACAACACCGTCTCCGCACCACTGAGCGCGACAGCGGCGGCAGTCCCGACAGCCGGCGCCGCCGCGGCACCACCCACTGCAGCTCCCGCGCCCGTGACCGTCGCCAGGTACTGCTTCTCCAGCATGGCGATGATCTGCGCTGGTGTTGCGTTGGGGCGGGATCGGCGCAGCCGCGCCACGTAGCCGGCGGCGGGCGCCTGCTGCATGCTGATGGCCTTCTCCACGCCGCGCACGAGCGCTGCGGGCAAACCCACCTCCCCGTCACCCATAGTTCACAGTATCCCGCCAGCCGACCAAGCCGAGCACACGATCACGACATAGCGTGCACCAGTGCACGACACGCCGGGAGTGCGGCTCGCTAGGCTCGACGGGCGTGGCCCCGCAGCACCAGTTCGTGGCTTTCGGATGGTCGCATGCTGCCGTCGTCGCGGTGTTCATCACAGTCGCGGCGGCGCTGGTCAGCATCGGGCGGCGGTGTCGCGATACCCGTGCCGAGCTGTTGCTCAGCAAGGCATTAGCCCTGGTGTTCGGGACCTTTCTGGTCGCGGATGAGGTCTACTACCTGCTGCCCTGGCAATCGGGGATCAAATTCTCACTGCCGTTGCAACTGTGCGATCTGGCCGCGATAGCCGCGGTGTGGGCGTTGTGGTCGCATTCGCCGGTGGCGTTTGCACTGACCTACTTCTGGGGTCTGACGCTCACCTCCCAAGCCTTCATCAGCCCGGAGCTGACCGGCCCGGACTTTCCATCGCTGCAATTCCTGTCGTTTTTCGGCATCCACAGCCTTGCGCCGTTGGCCGCGATCTACCTGACCTGGGCAGTGGGGTTGCGACCGGGGTGGCGCAGCTATCGGGTCGCAGTGCTGGTAACCCTCGGTTGGGGCGTGGCGATGTTCGTCTTCAACCGCGCAGAGGGCACCAACTACGGCTTCCTCAACACCAAACCCTTGGTGACGTCGCTGCTCGACGTGCTGGGGCCGTGGCCGTGGTACCTCCTGTCCGAGCTCGTTGTCGGAGCCGCCGTGTGGGCGCTGATCACCTGGCCATGGGTGCGACAGCGGACCCTACCCGGCGCCCGCCCTACTGTTTGACCGCGAACAACCGCTTGATCGCGAACGAGGTCACCTCGATGCGGTATTCCCGTCGATGCGGTGCTTAGTACCCTGGGCAACGCCCTACTTGATGTCCGAAAGGCGACACGTGCACCAGGACGCCCCGACATCATGACGGGCGCAAACCGGCCCGAGGCGGGCCTGACCACGGCTGAACTGGCTTCGGCCTGGGCGCGCGTGGCTGGCCAGCCGTCCGGGCAACAGACCGAGCAGCTCCTGGCGCGGCTGATCACCCGGCTGGCGGCGGCGGTCGCCGCGGTACCGGTCGACGACCAGGCCGCGGTCGACGTGGCCGCCGAGTTGATCGCGCACGGTTTGACCGAGCCATTGGGCATCAGCCCCAGCATCGACGTCCTCGCCGAGGGATTGCCACGGCTGGCGGAACTTCGAGAGGTCCACCGGCGCGACATCGCTGTGCTGCGCGTGCTGGCGTCGCTGGCCGGCGGTTACGCCCAGGCGCACCGGCAGCGAACCCTCGACGCGCAGGATCAGGCCACCCAGGCACTCCAACGGGCCCGGTACGAGGCCGAGCTGGAACTGCGGATCTGCGAAACCCGGTTCCGGGAGATCTTCTCCACCTCCGCAGTGGGCATCGCGATCAGCACCTTTGACGGCATGGTCGTCACCGCCAATCCGGCCTTCGCCGACATCGTCCGCCGGGTCCCGGCCGACATCATCGGCGCGTCACTTCCGGAGCTGCTGCACGCCCAGGGCGACAAGACGCTGGCCGAGGCGTACCGCAGGCTCGCCAGCGGTGAGTTGACCCGCTTCCGGCACCGGCGGAAGTTCACCGCCACTACCGGCGAGGTCGCCTGGACTCACATCGGGATATCGGTGTTGCGCGATGCCGACCGGCTGCCGACCCACGTCCAGACCGTCGTGGAGAACGTCACCGAACTGCACCTACTGCAACAGGAACTGTCTACTCAGGCATTGCATGACGTTCTCACCGGGCTGCCCAACGAGCAGTACCTGATGTCCCATCTCGAGCAGGTACTCGGCACCGCCGGCCCGTCGACCATGGTCACGCTGTGCCGGCTGAACCTGGACAACTTCTCGATCATCACCGACGGGATCGACCGCAGGGCCGGCGACGCGGTGCTCCGCTCGGTCGCCCACCGGCTGTCCGACCTGGTCGTCGGGCAGCCAGCGATGGTGGCACGGTTGGGGGCCGATGACTTCGCGATCCTGATCCAGGACGGCCCCGGCCGGCTGGACCCGCAGGTGCTCGCCGCGAGCGTCAACGACTCGCTGGCCGAGCCGTTCTACCTCGATGGCCATGGGCTCGCCGTCTCCGCCGGCGTCGGCGTAGTACACCGGCTGGCGACCGAGGTCTCTCCTGCCGAACTGATCCGTGCCGCCGACGCCACCATGCATCAGGCCAAGCGCAGCGGCGCGGGCCAGTGGGCGCTCTATGACGCGCCGGCCGATGCCCTGCAGCGGGCGCGGTACCGGCACGCCGCCGAGATGCCCGGCGGCTTCGAAAGCGGCGAGGTCACATTGCGCTACCAGCCGGTCTACGCGCTGGGCAACGGGTGGCTTGTGGCGCTGCAGGCATTGGTGCACTGGCAACGCCGAGACAGCACCGTGATCAACCACGCCGAGTGTCTCGCCTTGGCACAGCGGTCCGGGCTGGTGATCGAGCTGGGACACTGGATCGTGCACCAGTCCTGCAGCGTGCAGCGGGTGGTGTCGCAGTGCCCGACCAGTGGATCACCGCGGATGCGGGTCGATCTCACCCCCCGGCTGAGCCAAGACCCCGACCTGCTCGCGGTGGTCAACAGCGCGTTGTCCACGACCGGCCTGCCGGCCGACCAGCTGCGGGTCGGGGTGCCGCTGGCAACGCTGGCGCGCGGTCGCGGCGATGTGCTGGACAACGTGCAGGTACTCGCCGAATTGGGCGCCGAGGTCGTGCTCTTCGGTGCCGGCACAGGCACGGAATACCTGACTTACCTGGAAGACCTTCCGGTGGGTGCGGTGGAGCTCGCGGCGGAGATCGTGTCCCGGATCGCCCAGCGACCAGGGGATGACTCGGTGGTCGCCCAAGCCGTGCGTCAGACCATCCCGCTGGTGCACAGCGCCGGCGCGACAGTCCTCGTCCCGGGCGTGGACACCGCGCACCAGGCGCAGTGGTGGCGCGACGCCGGGGCGGACGAGGCCCGCGGTGCGCACTTCGGCCCGCCCGTGTGGCATGACGAACTACCGAACCTGCTCACCACTGCCTTTCTCGACCGCCCAGGCTAGCCGGGCGGGTTTGCCACACTGAAGGCGTGCACGATTCGGGACGGCTGCGCGTCGGGTTCCCGTGCCAGCACGACGGGTGCCCGCGTGTGGCTGCGATCGTCGAAGTGAGCCGGCGCGGGAGGCTGTATGTCAACGACGAGCAGCACATCATCTACCGGGTCTTCCCCGACGCCCAGGGCACCATCCGGATCACGGGTTTCCTGCCGTACACGAATTTTTCCAGTCAGGTGAATGATCTCGCAGCAACGATCCAGGCGGTCCGCACCATCGACGCAGCCATGCTGCACGCGCTGGATCAGACCTGGGTCCCGTTCTACTGCCCGGAGTGCGGCCGTTCGTTCTGTGCTGAGCACTGGGAACTCACACCCAAATTCAATTGGGGCTTCGACCACTATTCGGGCACCTGCCCGGTCGGGCATTCCCATTTCATCGACCACTGTTAGGGCTGATCGCCGCGGCAGTCAGCAGTAGTAGCTCAGAGCGATCTGCTGTCCCTTGACCATATTCGTGTACGCCCGCTTCATCGCAGGGTCTGTGGCGCTGTCGGCGAGGTGCTGAAGCCGGCCGACAGCGGCCTGCGCTTGCGCGCACTGCTGTGGCGTTGAGGACGGTACGGCCAACGCAGGTTGCGCCGCTCCCACACTGAATCCGATGGCCACCACGGCACCGATGATGATCTTCTTCACGTCCCGCACCCTCCGCGCGACTGGCTTGGTATCCCGTACTCATCGTTATCGATCAGTTCGGCGTTATCGAGATGCCACACACATACGGCAACCGACCCTAGGAGCTGCTCGGATGTCCTGCGATCCTGGATCGACCAGCGCGCCGCGGAGACGCTGGTGACCTCCGCGCTGGCTCGGGCGGAAGCGCAACGGGCGATCAGCTGCCGAGTTCGATGCCGAAGATCTACAATTCGTGACCTGGCTCGCGGCCGTTGCTGAGGGCATCGGCCATACCGTCAGCGACCCAGCCACCGGAGCCGCCCAGTAGCGTCTGCGGGTATGACAGTGACGACCAGGGTGAGCCGGTTCGGCGTCGTGGAGCTCGACGATTTCCCGGCTGATCTGCGGGAACGCGTCGGCGTCATCGCCGAGCGGTCCGGGTTCGTGCCGAACGTCTTCCGCGGTCTGGCCCGCCGTCCCGCCGAGCTGCGAGCGTTCCTGGACTACCACGACGCCCTGATGAATCGCTCGGATGGCCTGTCGAAGGCTGAACGGGAGCTGGTCGTCGTCGCCACCTCCGGAGCCAACCATTGCACCTACTGCATCGTCGCCCACGGCGCCATCCTGCGGATCCGTGCCCGGGACCCGCAGCTGGCCGATCACGTAGCCGGCAATCCCTGGGCCGCCGCGCTGGACCCGCGGCACCGCGCCATCGTCGACCTCGCCCTGGTGATCGCCACTCGTTCCGCCGAACTGACTGAGCATCATCTCCAGCAGGCCCGGGACGCGGGTCTGTCCGACGACGAGATCTGGGATGTCGGGGCGATCACCGCGCTGTTCGCGATGTCCAACCGGCTGGCGCATCTGATGGCGCTACGCCCCAACGACGAGTTCTTCACCATGGGCCGCGCTTCGTGTTAGTGGGGTACAGGACGATCGGCAGCCAGCGCGTTGAAGAGCTGGGCAGCGGCTTGTTTGTCCCACAGCACGCCGGATGAGCCGTCGCTGACCGGGCCGAAGCCGGCGAACGGAACCGTCGTCGTCACCGCGTCGCCATGCGACAGGGAGCGCATCGCCCAGCCCAGTCTGGCCAGCGCCCAGATGTGATCGCCGTTGTCGACGGTGATGGTGCCCGGGGCATCAGAAGCGAGCGGGACCACGCGGAACGGGTTGAGCAGGACCGACGGGCTGGCCGCCCGCGCGATCAGCGCACCGAGAAATTCCCGCTGGCGCACCACCCGGTCCAAATCACCCCGCGGAGAGTGCCTGGTCCGGACATAGCCCAAAGCCTTCGGCCCGTCCAGCACCTGGCACCCGGCCGCAATGTCCAGCCCTGCCAGCGGATCGTTGATCGGCTCGGTGGGACACATCTGCACCCCGCCGACATCGTCGACGAGCTCGGCGAAGCCGGCAAACCCGATCTCTGCATAATGATCGATGTGTAGGCCGGTGACGTTCTCCACGGTTTGCACCAGCAGCGTGGGACCACCGAAAGCGAAGGTGGCGTTGAGCTTGACCCGGCCGTGGCCGGTGAGCGGCACCGAGGAGTCCCGAGGCAAGCTCACCAAGGTGATCTGTCCGCCGCTGATCAGGGCCGGAATATGCATCAACATGATCGTGTCTGTCCGGCTGCCGCCTGCCGCCGCTTCGTCGCCGGTGGTCAGCCGAGCCTCCTGCTGGGCACTCAGGCCGGCCCGGCTGTCCGACCCGACGATCAGCCAGTTGGTGCCCGCGGTGGCGGCCACCCGTCCCGGATAGTCGGCCAGCGCGTCGACGCGCTGCAGCGATCGATCGATGTAGACCGCCAAACACAGCACCGCCAGCACGACGATGGCGCAAATCAGCGCGACGATGCGGCCAGGACGACGGGGCGGGCGAGGGCGGCGAGGTGCGGGCACCGGCGGCCGAGCAGGGCCTCGAGGCGGGACGGGACCTCGCGGAGCTACCCGCGTGACGGGCAACCGTTGGGTCGGACGCCAGGACGGATCCCGATAGTTCAGCGTTGACTCCTGTTGGTCAGTCCCCCCTGTGGGGCCAGTCGCGAGGATAGCCGTACCGGAGTCCGGCGGTTGGCGGGCGAGTGCGGAAGTCCCGACCTGCCGGGTGGCATATGGCGATCAAGTGTAAGGATGCCTCACCACCGTCGGGGAGGTAACACATGAATCGCTTGAACCGTAAGGACATAACGGACAGCACATTCGATGTCGCACTGCGGGGTTACGACAAGCGGCAGGTGGACGAGCGGTTGCGCTATCTCGCCGCCGAGCTGGCGGCGGCGGATAATGCGCTGGCGGCGGCCAGCCAGCGGGTCGCGATGCTGGAGGACGCGCTGAGCCAGGCGCGCTGGGCGCCCGAAGGCGAGCCGGTAGCGGATGCGAACTTCGGTGCCCGGGTGGAGAAGATCCTCAAGCTGGCCGAGGATGAGGCCCGCGAGGTGCGCGCTCAGGCCGAGGCAGCGGCGGCTGCACTGATCGATCAAGCCCAGACCCAGGTCACTGAGCAGCGGGAACGGGCTGAGCAGGAGATTGCCGCGTGGCGCGCCGAGGCCAACCGGGAGGCCGCCGAGCAGGACAACGCGCTGCGCCGGCGTTCCAGCGAACTCGACACCGCCTGCCAGGAGGCGGAACGGGAATCCGAACGGGTCCGGGGGCAGGCTCGGGCGGAGGCCGAGCAGATCCGCACGGCGGCGGGCACGACGGCTGAGGAGATGGTCAGGACAGCCACTGCGGACGCCGAGATGATGACGAGGGCGGCTCGCGCCGAAGCGGACCGGCTCCTGGCGCAGGCCCGCGCCGAGGCCGACCGGCTGATCGCCACAGCGACTGAGACCGCCACCCAACGGGAACGCTCCAGCGCTCACGAGCTGCATCAGTTGACCCGGTTGCAGGAGGAGATCAACGCCGACCTGTACCGGGTGAAGGATGTGCTGGACACGTTGTTCGGCCCGGGTGCGGCCATCACGAGTGGCGCCTTGCTGCCCAAGCGGCGCAAGGATGGCCCGCAACCCACGCATCAAGCTCATAGTGTGTGACGATCGCGGCGCGGTCGTGCGATTATTGATAGTGGAGTGATTGGTCAGCGTCGACTCCTGGCAGTGCGACCCACTACGGGAGCGATCGCTGTGCTGCGGCGTCGCCCCGTATCCATCACGAGTGGAGCGAGGCGTAACAGCAAGGAGATGCCCATGCCGTCTCGCAAGCGCGCACCATCTCGCTCCGGCCCTACTGGCAAACCAGTCGGAAGCCCTACAGTCGGCGGCCCCATTGTCGGTACTGCGATGGAGATCGACGGGCCGCACAGTCCGCAGCAGGTGATCGCCGGCCTGCGCGCCACCAGCGAAGGTGAAGACCTCGTCCAGCTGCTGACCCCCGAGGGGCAGCGAGTCTCGCATCCCCAGTTCAATCTGGAGATCTCCGCAGCGCAGCTCCAGGCTCTGTATCGCGACATGGTGCTCGTCCGCCGGTTCGATCGCGAAGCCAACGTCCTGCAGCGGCAGGGCCAGCTCGGGCTGTGGGCTCCACTGCTGGGCCAGGAGGCCGCGCAGATCGGTGCCGGTCGCGCGATGGCCCCGCAGGACATGGCTTTCCCGTCCTACCGCGAGCACGGCGTCGCCTGGTGCCGCGGGGTGGACCCGACCGAGCTATTCGGCATCTTTCGCGGTATCGACCAGGGCTGCTGGGATCCGGTCAGCACCGGGTTCCAGCTCTACAGCATCGTGGTGGGCAGCCAGGGCCTGCACGCCACCGGCTACGCGATGGGGCAGCGGCTGGACGGCAGGATCGGCAACACGGACAGCGGTGAAGCCACCATCTGCTTCTTCGGCGATGGCGCTACCTCCCAGGGCGACATGCATGAGGCCTTCGTCTGGGCGGCCGTCTACGACGCACCGGTGGTGTTCTTCTGCCAGAACAACCAGTGGGCCATCTCAGCATCCCTGGAACACCAGACCCGGGTGCCGCTGTATCGCCGGGCCCGCGGCTACGGCTTCCCCGGTATCAGGGTGGACGGCAATGATGTCCTCGCCGTGTACGCCGTGACCCGGTGGGCGTTGCGAGAGTGCCGTACCGGCAACGGTCCGGTCTTGATCGAAGCGTGCACCTACCGGATGGACGCGCACACCACCTCCGACGACCCGACCCGCTACCGGCTCGCCGATGAGCTGGAGGAGTGGAAGCTCAAAGATCCCCTCGAGCGGGTGCGGGTGCACCTGGTGCGGGAAGGCATGGCGGGGCCGGAGTTCTTCGACAAGCTGGCCACTGAAGCTGATGAGCTGGCGCGCCGATTGCGCGATTACTGTACGTCGATGCCCGTCCCTGGCCCGGAGCGGATCTTTTCGAAGATCTACGCCGAACCGCCGCCGTCGCTGGCCGCAGCGCGCGCGGATCACCTGGCCTATCACGCGTCGTTCACCGAGGGTGATCACTCATGACCAGCGGGCCGCAGACGATCACCCTCGCCAAGGGCCTCAATCAGGGCTTGCGAGCCGCGATGGAAGCCGATCCCAAGGTCATCGTGATGGGTGAGGACGTCGGCAAGCTCGGCGGCGTATTCCGCATCACCGACGGCTTGCAGAAGGATTTCGGCGAGCAACGCGTGCTGGACACGCCGCTGGGCGAGTCCGGGATCATCGGTGCCGCGGTCGGGCTGGCGCTGCGGGGTTACCGGCCGGTGTGCGAGATCCAGTTCGACGGGTTCGTCTTCCCCGCCTTCGACCAGATCGTCACCCAACTCGCCCGGTTCCATTACCGCTCGCAGGGCAAGCTGCGGATGCCGGTGGTGGTGCGGGTCCCCTACGGCGGTGGGATCGGCGCGGTCGAGCATCACTCGGAGTCCCCGGAGTCCTACTTCGCGCACACCCCGGGGCTCAAAGTCGTGTCGTGCGCCAACACCGTCGACGCCTATTGGATGATCCAGCAGGCGATCGCGTGCGACGACCCGGTGATCTTCTTCGAGCCCAAGCGGCGGTACTGGGAGAAGGCGCCCCTAGACGTTGAGGTGGCTCCCCCGCCACTGTTTTGCTCACGGCTGGTGCGCTCCGGCACGACCGCAGCCGTCGCAACCGTGGTGGCCTACGGCCCGATGGTCCGTACCGTGCTGGACGCCGCCACCGTCGCGGAGCAGGACGGCCAGCAGCTGGAGGTCATCGACTTGCGCACGCTGTCCCCGCTGGATCTGGCGCCGGTGTTCGACTCGGTGCGCCGCACCGGCCGGTTGATCTGTGTATCCGAGGCGCCCGGCGAGGCCTCGCTGATCGGCGAGCTGGCGGCGCGGGTGTCGCAGGAGTGCTTTTACTCGCTGGAGGCGCCGGTGCTACGAGTGACCGGCTTCGACACTCCCTACCCTCCCGCCAAGTGCGAGGAGGATTACCTGCCCGACCTGGACCGCATCCTCGACGCCGTCGATCGCGTATTGGCGTACTGATGACCCGCATCTTCGCGCTACCCGATGTCGGGGAAGGACTCACCGAGGCGGAGATCCTGCGCTGGCACGTCGCGCCGGGGGACACCGTCACCCTCAACCAGATCATCGTGGAGATCGAGACGGCCAAAGCCGCCGTCGAGTTACCCAGCCCGTACGCCGGAGTGGTCAGCGAGCTGCTCGCCGAGCCGGGCGCCACCGTTGCGGTCGGCTCCCCGCTGATCGTGATCGACACCGGCGACACCGGCGACACCGCGCCGGAGCCCGCGAGCTTGACCGGCGCAATCGGTGCGATCGGCGAGGAAGGCCCGGGCGGGCGGATCACCACCCTCGTCGGTTACGGCCCGCGGACCACGACGGCGACCCGCCGCCCCCGTAAGCCCGTGGTGACGCAACCTACCGCCGAGGATCGCGGATCGGTGCCGCTGGCCAAGCCGCCGGTGCGCAAGCTGGCCAAGGAGCTGGGGATCGATCTGAGCACGGTGCTCG
>DATFDO010000267.1:0-16059 GCA_035252045.1 Pseudonocardiaceae bacterium | reverse complement strand
ACGGTTGAGGACACCGATCAGGTTGTTGTAATGGCGGAGGCGGACCCGGTCGACCCGGTCGACCCGGTCGACGAACTGCGATCCGCGCTGGCCGCCGCTCCCGGTGAGTGGTATGTCGTGCACTCCTACGCGGGCTACGAGAACAAGGTGAAAGCCAACCTGGAGACTCGAATCCAGACCCTGGATGTCGAGGACTACATCTTTCAGGTGGAAGTGCCCACCGAAGAGGTCACCGAGATCAAGAATGGCCAGCGTAAGCAGGTGCAGCGCAAGGTGTTGCCCGGCTACATCCTGGTCCGGATGGACCTCAATGACGCCTCGTGGAGCGCTGTGCGCAACACCCCGGGGGTCACCGGGTTCGTCGGGGCTACTTCGCGACCGTCCCCGCTGACCCTGGACGAGGTGCTGAAATTCCTTGCGCCGCGGGTGGCGCAGCCAAAGGTGCCAGTGGGCGCTGGTAAGCATGCGGGTGGTAGCGCAGGCCCCAAGCCGACCATTGAGGTCGACTACGAGGTGGGCGAGTCCGTCACCGTGATGGACGGCCCGTTCGCCACGTTGCCGGCGACGATCAGCGAGGTGAATGTCGACGCGCAGAAGCTCAAAGTGCTGGTGTCGATCTTCGGTCGGGAAACGCCGGTCGAGCTGTCGTTCAGCCAGGTAGCCAAGATCTGACCGGCGCCGCGCGCCGGTGGTATCCACAGGAAGGGATCATGCCCCCCAAGAGAAGAAAGAAGCTCGCGGCCACCGTGAAGCTCGCACTGGAGGCGGGTACCGCGAACCCCGCCTCGGTCGGGCAGGCGCTGGGACCGCACGGCCTGAACATCATGGAATTCTGCAAGGCCTACAACGCGGCGACGCAGAACAATCGCGGCGAGGTCGTGCCTGCGGTGATCTCGGTCTACGAGGACCGCTCGTTCGACTTCGTGCTCAAGACCCCACCGGCCTCGGTGTTGCTGCTCAAGGCGGCCGGGGTCGCCAAAGGATCGGCCGAGCCGCACAAGACCAAGGTCGCCAAGGTCAGCCGCGAACAGGTTCGGGCCATCGCCGAGCGTAAACGCGAAGACCTCAACGCCAACGACATCGACGCCGCCATCAAGATCATTTCTGGGACTGCCCGATCCATGGGCATCACGGTGGTCGACTAGCGACTCGATGTTGGCCTGATCCGTGAACCCGTTTGAGTGGGAGGGCCAGCGCTGGTCCGCACCACGAACTGATCCTGATACCGAAGGGCAGTGAGTTATGAAGCGCAGTAAGGCCTACCGGCAGGCCACCGAGAAAGTTGACCGCAGCCGGCTGTACAGCCCGCTAGAGGCGGCGGCGCTGGCCAAACAGACCTCTCCTACGACGATGGACGCCACCGTCGAGGTGGCCATGCGGCTGGGCGTCGATCCCCGCAAGGCCGATCAGATGGTTCGCGGCACGGTGAACCTGCCGCACGGCACCGGCAAGACCGTCCGGGTTATCGTCTTCGCCAGCGGCGACAAGGCAGCCGAGGCCGAGGCGGCCGGCGCCGACGCGGTCGGCTCCGATGACCTCATCCAGCGCATCCAGGGCGGCTGGCTGGACTTCGACGCGGCGATCGCGGCCCCTGACCAGATGGCCAAGGTCGGCCGGATCGCTCGGATCCTCGGGCCCCGCGGCCTGATGCCCAACCCGAAGACCGGCACCGTCACCCCCGATGTCGCCAAGGCCATCACGGACATCAAGGGCGGGAAGATCAATTTCCGGGTCGACAAGCAGGCGAACCTCCACCTGGTGATCGGCAAGGTGTCGTTCGACACCGAGAAGCTGGTGGAGAACTATGCCGCTGCGCTCGACGAGGTGCTGCGCAGCAAGCCGTCGGCCGCGAAGGGTCGTTACCTGAAGAAGGTCAACTTCTCCACCACCATGGGCCCGGGCATCCCGGTCGACCCGAACCGCACCCGCAACCTGCTGGTCGACGAACCAGTAACCGTGTGAGAGATAGCACGCAAGATCACGGTTTGGGTGTCTACGGCGACACGGCATGTCGCCCCAAGCGCCAAAACCGTGATCAAGCCCTTGCGGTTCACTGCCGGATAGGGGGCCGGTGTGGTCGGGGCGGTGCCGCTGATCTAGGCTGACCCACAGTTCCACCGAAGACCGCTGGTCTGGTGCGCCATCAGCGCCCACGAAGGTCCCGCGAGCAGCGGGCGGCCCGCGCAGGAGGACGTGGCTGTGCCGCCATGCCGTGCTGTTGCACGCCGGCTGGTTTCGCCCCGCGCCTGCTGCGCCGGGGCGTTCGTCTTTTCAGGGCCCGTGAGCTGGCACGCCGACCGACTTATCAATCCGAGCAGGAGGCGATCCATGGCTAGACCGGACAAGGTCGATGCCGTTGCCGATATCGCGGAGGAGTTCCGCAACGCCACAGCAACCCTGGTGACCGAGTACCGCGGGCTGTCCATGACGCAACTGACCAACCTGCGTCGCTCGCTCGGGTCCGACACCACCTACCGAGTCGCCAAGAACACCTTGGTTTCACGCGCGGCGCGCGACGCCGGTGTGGAGGGTCTGGACGAGCTGTTCATCGGCCCCACCGCGATCGCCTTTGTGCACGGTGAGCCAGTGGTCGCCGCCAAGGCGCTGCGTGATTTCGCCCGGGAGAACAACGCGCTCGTCATCAAGGGCGGGTACCTGGAGGGCCGGCCGCTGACCGTGGCCGAGGTCACCCAGATCGCTGACCTGGAGTCACGCGAAGTGCTGCTGGCCAAGTTGGCCGGGGCGATGAAGGCGAACCTGTCCAAGGCCGCCAGGCTGTTCGCCGAGCCGGCTTCCCAGGTGGCCCGGTTGGCCGCGGCGCTGCGAGACAAGCGGCAACCAGCCGACGAGCTACCCCAAGAATGACTGACATCACCAAGACACCAAAAAAAGGAGAACCGCCATCATGGCGAGGATGAGCACCGACGAGCTGCTGGATGCGTTCAAAGACATGACCTTGCTCGAACTGAGCGAGTTTGTGAAGAAATTCGAGGAAACGTTTGACGTCACCGCCGCGGCGCCGATCGCGATGGCTGCCGGTCCGGCCGCGGGCGCCGCGGAAGCGCCGGCCGCCGAGGAAAAGGACGAGTTCAACGTCGTTCTCGAGGCCATCGGCGAGAAGAAGATCCAGGTCATCAAGGTAGTCCGGGAGATCGTCTCGGGGCTGGGCCTCAAGGAGGCCAAAGACCTGGTGGAAAGCGCTCCCAAGCCCATCCTCGAAGCCGTCCCAAAGGACCAAGCTGACGCTGCCAAGGCCAAGCTCGAAGAAGCCGGCGCCAAGGTCTCCCTCAGCTGAGCAGGACAGCGGCCGCAGCGGGGTTAGCCGAACTGCGTTAACCCCGCTGCGCCCGCTGATGCGGACGCCGACCGGTCGTTGAGCCAGGAAATTAAGTCAGTGAGGATCTGCTCGCGCTCGGGCTCGTTGAACACTTCGTGGTAAAGGCCCGGGTACCGGCGCAGAGTCTTGTCCGCCGAGGACACAGCCTCGTGCACCATCACGGACCCGGCCGGCGGGCAAATCTGGTCATCGTTGCCATGCAGGATCAGCAGCGGCACGGACAGGCGCGGCAGCCGAGCGGACAGGCCTTGCATTGCTGCGAGCACCTCGGCTCCGGTCCGCGCCTTGATCTTGCCCCGGTACACCAGCGGGTCATCCCGGTAGGCGCGCACCACGTCCGGATCCCGGCTGATCTTGTGCTCGGCGTCGAGGCTCGCGGCGCCGAGGTCGGGCACCAGCGCCGACAGCACCGGGGCCAGGCGCTTGGCCAGCGCGGAGCCGGCCATCGGCATCACCGCCGGCCCGGACAGCACCAGCCCGTCCAGCGTGCCCTCCGTCGTCTCACCCTCGGTCGCGTACATCAGCGCGATGAGGCCGCCGAGCGAATGGCCGACCATGAACAACGGTCCCGGGTGCCGGCTGGAGGCGAAGTGCACGAAGGACCTCAGGTCCTGCTGAATCAACGTCATCCGCTCGATATTGGCCCGGCGTCCGTCGGATCGGCCGTGCCCGCGGTGGTCGGCGGCATACACTGCGAAACCCGCCGCGGCGAGCCGGGCCCCTACGTGCTCGTAGCGGGCGGAGTGCTCATGGATACCGTGCACCACGACCACGACCGCCCGAACCGGGCCCTGGGGGAGCCAGGCCTGCCAGTACGCAGACCGTCCGGCGTCGATTGCCCGGCGCCCCTGTTCATGTGCGGTGAGCACGTATCACCTTCTCGCCCTCATTGCCGCAGTCACAACCGCCTCTACCTTGGACGACAATGACGAGTATCGCCACCAAGCCCACTGCCCCGCAGCAGACCAGCCAGCGCGGTCCGCTGCGGACGGCCATCCTCGCAGTCGCGGCGCTGGCCGCGGTCGCCTTCGCCACGGCGGGCTGGTTCGGCCTGTCCTGGTACCTGGCTGCCCACAACGAGGCTCTTGCCGTGGGCGCGCAGCGCGATGCCGTATTACGGGATGCCCAACAAGCCACCCTCACCCTCAACACCCTCGACTACCGGCATGTGCAGGACGGGCTGACGTTGTGGGAGCAGTCGGCGACCGGGTCGTTGCTGACACAGCTGCGGGCCAATCGAGACTCCTACGCCAAGGCCATCACCGACTCGTCCACGGTGAGCAACGGCAACGTGGTCGACGCCGCAGTGGCCTCGCTGGATGAGCGCACCGGCACCGCCCAGGTGCTCGTCGGACTCGACGTGACCTCCCAGGTGGACAAGGGCGATCCGGGCTGCGTGCGCCGGCGGGTCCACGTCGACATGGTTCGCACCGGGCATGGCTGGAAGATCGGTAATTTGACCCCGGTCGGCGAGACCTATTCCGAGCCCGGGCCCTGCCCGCCGCCCCCCTCACCCAAGTGAGTGGCGACCACTGCTTTCCGGAGAGACAGCATCCCCGAATCGAGAGAACGCTGACGATGACTATCCCGGCACCCCCACACATCGCCGACACTGAGGAGGTGGTGGCCACGCCACCGCGACGTCTGACTGGCGTGGCCACCCTGGTGGCCTTGGTTGCCGCTGTGGTGATGGCCGTGGGTCTCGGGGCTTGGTTTCGTGGCGAGGCCAACCAGCTGGCCGGTTCCCCGGCGGCGACCAACGAGGCGCTGGTCGATAAAGACGCCACCGCTGCGGTCTCCGCTCAGATACGCGACGCCGTGCAACTCGTCTACTCCTACGACTTCGCACGGCTCGACGACAACGAACGAGCCGCCAGCACGGTCGTCACCGGCCCCTTCGTGGACAGCTTTCATCAGCAGTTCGCCAAGATCCGGCAGCTGGCGCCGCCACAGCAGGCTGTGGTAGTGGCGTCTGTGCCCGCCATTGCGGTCAAGACACTCGACGGCGACCGGGCGATCGTGCTGGTCTTCGTCGATCAGCAGGCCCGTCAGGCCGGTAAGGACAAGCCGCTGCTCGCCACCAGCCGGTTATCCATCACAGCGCAACGGGTCGATGGCCGCTGGAAGATCGCCGATGCGGAGTCGTTTTAGGTCGGTACTCGGGAGGGCCCATGCGCGCGAGACCTGCGCGAGAGCTGCGCGAGACCTGCTTGCAGGGTCGAGCCGTTCTTGCCGCCAGGGTCGAGCCATGAGTTCGGGCAGCGCCGGTGTTGAGGTGGTAGTAGAGGGCCTGACGAAGTCGTTCGACCGGTCCGTCATCTGGTCCGACGTGACGCTCACTCTCCCGGCCGGCGAGATCACCGTGCTGCTCGGGCCGTCCGGCACCGGCAAGTCGGTATTCCTCAAAACCTTGATCGGGTTGCTCAAACCGGAACGTGGATCGATCCTCGTGCACGACACCGATCTGGTGCGTTGCAGCGAGCGCCGGCTGTACGAGATCCGCAAGCGGTTCGGGGTGCTGTTCCAAGACGGCGCGTTGTTCGGCTCGATGAGCCTGTACGACAACGTCGCCTTTCCGCTGCGCGAACACACCCGCAAGTCCGAGCGCGAAATCCGCACGATCGTCAGCGAGAAGATGGAGCTGGTCGGCCTGGCCGGCGACGAGCGCAAGCTGCCCGCGCAGATCTCCGGAGGGATGCGCAAGCGCGCAGGTCTGGCACGGGCGCTGGTGCTCGACCCGGAAATCGTGCTGTTCGACGAGCCGGACTCCGGGCTGGACCCGGTCCGCACCGCGTACCTCAACCAGCTCATCGTGGACCTCAACGCGCAGACCGACGCAACCTTCCTGATCGTCACTCACGACATCAACACCGCCCGCATCCTGCCGGACAACATCGGCATGCTCTACCGCAAAAGGCTGGCCGCGTTCGGGCCTCGCGAGGTGCTGCTGACCAGCGCCGAGCCGGCGGTCGCGCAGTTCCTCACCGGCCGCAGGCAAGGGCCGATCGGGATGTCGGAAGAGAAGGACGCCGCGCAGGCCGAACGCGAGCTGGCCGAGGTGCACGGCGAGCTCACAGCGTTACCAGAACTCAGACCCCAGCTCGCGCCCTCACCGGGACTGCCGGCCCGTAAGGCCGTGGTCCGCCGGATGGATCGCGTCCTGGGCATGCTGCACACCCTGCCCAGCGCGGCCCAGGACGCGATCCGGGCCGGCCTCACCGACGTTGATCGGCGCCGTGACCAAGCCGGAGGTGGTCACCGGAAGACCGACGCTCCGTGACCAGCGGGTTCCCGGGACGGGGTGCTCTAGTCCAGACCGGCCGGCTGTTCGCGCTCGGCCTAGAGGTGACCCGGCGGCTGTTTGCGCGCCCGTTCGCCGCGCGCGAGTTCATCGAACAGGCCTGGTTCGTGACCAGGGTCTCCGCCTTGCCCACCGCCTTGTTCACCATCCCGTTCGGCGCCACCATCGCGCTGCTGCTCGCTGAGCTGGCCCGGCAGTTCGGCGCCCAGTCCCAAACCGGTGCGGGCAGCGTACTGGCGATCGTCCAGCAGGCAGCGCCCATCGTCACCGCGTTGCTCATCGCCGGGGCCGGTGGCTCGGCGGTGTGCGCAGATCTCGGTGCGCGCACCGTCCGGGAGGAGATCGATGCGCTGGAGGCGCTGGGCATCTCACCGATCCAGCGGCTGGTCGTCCCCCGGGTACTGGCGATGATCCTGGTGGCTGTCGTGCTCAACGGGCTGGCCACCGTGGTCGGCATCGCCGGTGGTTACTACTTCAACGTGGTGGTCCAGGGCGGCACGCCCGGGGCTTACATCGCCAGCTTCAACACCGTCGCGCAGGTCTCCGACATCTGGCTCAGCGAGATCAAGGCAGCGTTGTTCGGGCTGGTCGCCGGGATCGTCGCGGCCTACCGGGGGCTCAATCCCGCACCGGGGCCCAAGGGTGTGGGGCAGGCCGTCAACCAATCTGTGGTGATTTCGTTCGTCCTGGTGTTCTTGATCGACTTCGTGGTCACCGCGATCTACCTGCAGATCATGCCGCCGAAGGGAGGTTGAGGCTGCGTACTTCGCTACGGCGGGCCGCGCGAGCCCCGCTGGCCTGGATCGACGACCTCGGCGACCAGCTGTCGCTCTACGGGCGGGCGATCGGCTGGGCTCCACGGGCGCTGCGGCGCTACCGCAAGGAGATCGCCCGGCTGCTGGCCGAGGTCAGTTTCGGCGCCGGCGCTCTGATCGTCATCCTGGGCACTGCCGGCGTGATGGCTGCGCTGGCGCTGTTCGTCGGCAGCCTGGTGGGCCTGCAGGGCTTCCGGGCGCTGGACGCGATGGGCACGCAGGCGCTGACCGGGTTGCTCATCGCCTACTTCGACACCCGCGACATCGCCCCGCTGGTCGCCGCCGTCGCGCTGATCTGCACCCTCGGCGCGGGCTACACCGCAGAGCTGGGCGCCATGCGAATCGCCGAGGAGATCGACGCCCTGGAGACGATGAGCGTGGCCAGCGTGCCGTACCTGATCACCACCCGGGTGATCGCCGGATCTCTCGCCATCATTCCGATGTACACCATCGGGCTGGCGCTGTCCTACGCCGCGGCCCGGCTGAACGCGACCTTGATCAGCGGGCTGCCGGCAGGCACCTACGACCACTACTTCGCGCTGTTCCTGCCGGTCAGTGACATCCTGTGGTCTTACGTGAAGGTGCTGGTATTCGCCTTCGTGATCATCTTGGTGTGTTGCCACTACGGCTACCGAGCCAGCGGCGGGCCGGCCGGGGTGGGTATCGCGGTGGGGCGCGCGGTGCGGGCCTGCATCGTGATCGTCGCCCTCACCGACTTCTTCCTCACGCTGGCCATCTACGGCACGATCACCTCGGTCCGGGTGGCCGGATGACCAGCACGGTGATCAGGCGTCGGCTCCAGGGTGTCGCCTTTGTGGCCCTGATCATCTGCCTGATCGCCCTGTCCATCGCGAAATACTCCGGGGCCTTCGACGATGGGGTACCGGTGACGCTGCGGGTCGACCACACCGGGCTCCAACTGGACAAGCACTCCGACGTCAAGGTCCACGGGCTGATCGTCGGCGAGGTCACCGACCTCAGTACCTCCGGCCCTAATACCTCAGGCGCTGGCGCCACCGTGGCGCTGCGCCTGAAACCCGAGATGGCCCGCCAGATCCCGAACAACGTCAGCGCCCGGCTACTTCCCAAGACCCTGTTCGGGGAGAAATACGTCTCGCTGGTCCTGCCGGAGCACCCGTCCGGGCGGTCGCTGGCGGCCGGCGATGTCATCCCGCAGGACCGCAGCCGGCCGGCCCGGGAGCTGGATGCCGCGTTGGACAGCCTGCTGCCCCTACTTCAGGACGTAGCGCCGCAGGACCTTGCCAGCACCCTCGGCGCGATCTCCGGCGCGTTGCGCGGTCGCGGTCACCAACTCGGTGACACTTTGGTCCGGCTCCAGCAGCTGGTCAGCGGGCTGAAGCCGGCGCTGCCGCAACTGTCCGAGGACATCAGCCGCATCGCTGATCTGGCCAACACCTACACCCAGGCGGCACCCGACCTGTTGGCTGCGCTGGCCGATCTGTCTACGACCACCCGGACCGTCGCCGAGCAGCGACAGAACCTGGCCCAGCTCTGGACCTCGGTCACCGGCGGATCCGACGACCTGCGGGCTTTCCTGCAAGACAACCGTGACAACCTCATCGCGCTGACCGCCGACAGCAGGCCCACTCTGGAGTCGCTGGCCAGGTACGCCCCGGAGTATCCCTGCCTGCTGCACCAGATCGCCGGGTTGGTGCCCCAGCTCGACCGGGCTTTCGGGGTGGGCACCTCTCACCCCGGGCTGCACATTTACCTGGAGGTCACCAACAATCGCGGCAAGTACCTGCCCGGCGTGGACGAGCCACGCTACGAGGAGGACCGTGGCCCGCGGTGTTACCCGGTGCGCGACGGGACGAAGTTCCCGGAATACCCGGGCGGCCCGATCCACGACGGCTCCACGTCGCCCCCCATCGGCCGCGGGGATCCCTCGCCGGGCGTGGGGCCGGTCGCCACTGCGCCGCAGGCGGTCGCGATGGGACTGCCGAATTCCCCGGCTGAACAGCAGTTCCTGGCGGCGCTACTGGAGCGGCCCGCGCGGGTGCCTGCTGGAGTGCCCGGCTGGGCGAGCTTCCTGGTCGGCCCGTTGCTGCGCGGGACGCAGGTGACGCTGCGATGAGAGGGTTGTTCGCGCCACTGACCAAGCTGATCGTGTTCATCGTTGTCGTCGCGCTGGCCACTGGCCTGGTCGCGCTGACCATCGCGAACATCACCTTGAGCCCCACCACCCGCTACCTGGCCCGGTTCACCGACGTCAGCGGCCTGCTGGTGGGCGACGACGTGCGCATCGCCGGGGTCCGGGTGGGCTCGGTGGACTCCATCGAGCTGGTCGACCGGCGGTTCGCGCAGGTGGGCTTGCGCGTGGACGCCCACGAGCAGCTCCCGATGTCGGTGACCGCCTCGGTGCTCTACCGCAACCTGTTCGGGCAGCGCTACCTCGCCCTGGCGCGGGGCCCGGGCCCGGTCGGTCAGAACCTGCCGCCAGGCGGGTTGATCCCGATCGAGCACACCAAACCACCGCTGAATCTCACCGTGCTGTTCAACGGTTTCAAGCCGCTGCTGGCCGGGTTGGATCCGGCCCAGCTCAACCAGCTGTCCTGGGAGATCGTGCAGGTGCTGCAGGGACAAGGCGGCACCGTGGACAGCCTGCTGGCCAGTACCTCCTCGCTGACCAGGGACATCGCTGACCGGGACCGGGTGATCGGGAATCTGATCGCCAACCTCAACGCGGTGCTGGACACCGTCAACACCCGCGACGAGCAGCTGTCTGCGTTGATCCTGCAACTGCAGCGGCTGGTGTCCGGGTTGGCCGCGGATCGGGAGCCGATCGGGCAGGCGATCGTCTCGATCGACCAGCTGGCCGGCACCACCGCCGGGCTGCTGCGCGACGCCCGCCCGCCGCTGCGCGACGACATCGCGGGGCTGGGTGCGCTGTCGACGAACCTGGCGGGCAGCGCGCAGGTCATCGACCGGGTGCTGCGGTTCCTGCCGGAGAAACTCACCAAGCTGTCCCGGGCCGGCAGCTACGGCTCGTGGTTCAACTTCTATCTCTGCGGGATCGAAGGCACCGTCACTGTCCCGGTCACCAACGCGCCGCTGGTGGTCCCGCTGACCACGCCGCCGCCCGCGGCGAGGTGCACGCAATGATCGCCCCACGCACCCGCCATCCGATCGCGATCGGGATCGCCGGCCTGGTCATCCTGGCGCTGCTGGCCACCGCGGCCTACAACGTGGACAAGCTGCCGTTCATCGGTGGCGGCGCGATCTACACCGCGCAATTCCGCGACGCTGCCGGCCTGCAGGCCGGCGATCCGGTGTATATCGCCGGGGTCGAGGTCGGCCGGGTCACCGCCGTCGAGCTGGCCGGTGACCGGGTGCGAGCGTCGCTGCGCGTGCGCAACGCCTGGTTGGGCGACCAGACCAACGCCGCCATCGAGATCAAAAGCCTGCTGGGCGCGAAGTCAGTGAGCCTGGACCCGCGGGGCGAGCACGCCCTGGACCCCCGAACACCCATCCCGCTGTCCCGCACCGCCTCGCCCTACGACGTCGTCGAGGCGCTGAGCGGGCTGTCCGGGACGCTGCAGCGACTCGATACCGGCCAGCTCGAGCAGAGCCTGCAGACGCTGGCCGACACCTTCCGCGGCACCCCCGCCGATGTTCGGGGAACGCTGGAAGGGCTGTCTCGCCTGTCGGAGACCATCGCCGGCCGAGACGAGCAGATCCATCACCTACTGACCGGCACCGACAAGCTCAGCGGGGTGCTGGCCGGACGCAACGCCGAGTTCGAGAGGCTGCTCGCCGACGGCAACCTGCTCCTGGCCGAGGTGCGCCGCCGCCGGGAGGCGATCGGCGCGCTGCTGACCAACGTCCAGGCGCTATCGGTGCAGCTACGCGGCCTGGTCGCGGACAACAGTGCCCAGCTGCGGCCGGCGCTGGAGCAGCTCGACCGGGTCGCGGCGGTGCTGCAACGCAATCAGCTCAACCTGGATCGGGGATTGCAGCTGGAGCCGGTGTTCATCCGGCTATTCACCAACACACTGGGCAACGGGCGCTGGTTCGACAACTACATCTGCGGGTTGCTGCCCCCACCGACCGCGCTGGGCCCGCTGGTGATCAACGAGCGGGGGTGCTGAGCGTGCCGCGCTGGGTGGGCCGGGTGATCGCGGTCGGATGCGTGCTCGGCTTCCTGGTGGCGGCGGCGGTGTGGTGGCTGGCGCCACGGCCCGGGCGCACCATCATCGCGTACCTGAGCTCCGCGGTTGCGGTGTACCCGGACAACCCGGTCCTGATCCTCGGCGTGCCGGTCGGCCGGATCACGTCGGTCCAGCCCCAGGGTCGCGTCGTCAAAGTCGTCCTGACGGTCGATCGCTCGGTCGACGTGCCGGCCGGCGCGTCGGCCGTGGTGTTGCAGCCCAGCTTGGTCGCCGGCCGCAGCATCCAGCTGACCCCCGCCTACACCGGCGGCCCGACGATGCCCGACGGGGGAGTGATCCCGGTGCAGCGCACCGCTGTCCCGCTGGGTATCGACGAGCTGGCGCGCGCCGCCAACGACCTGGCCACCATGCTGGGCCCGACCGGAGCCAACCGCAACGGGGCTGTCTCGGACGCGCTGGACGTCGCCGCCGCCAACCTGCGGGGCAATGGACAGGCGATCAACAACACCATCGGCGACGTGGCAGCGCTGTCGCAGACGCTGGCCGGGTCACGCAAGCAGTTGTTCGCCACCGTCACCCAGCTGCAGTCCTTCGTCTCCACCCTGGCCGCCAACGACGCGCAGGTGCGCCAGTTCACCACCCAGCTCGCCGACGTGTCGCACTTCCTGGCCGCTGAGCGCGGTGATCTCGGTGCCGCGCTGCGCGAGCTGTCGCTGGCGCTGGGCGAGGTCGCGGCGTTCGTGCAGGACAACCGGGCAGTACTGAAGTCCAATGTGGACCGGCTTACTGTGGTGACCGCCGTGCTGGTGCGCCAGCGGGAGGCGTTGGGCCAGATCATCGACCTCGCACCCACCGCGCTGAGCAACCTGAACAACGCCTACAACGCCTCCTCCGGCACCCTGGACACCCGGCCGAACATCGAGGAGCTGCGGGCCCCGCCGATCCTGCTGGTCTGCGAGCTACTGCGGCGCAGCACCCCGCGGCAGGTGCCGGCCACTCTGGCGCGGACCTGCGCGGGGCTGGAGCCCCAGCTCACCGGTGCGGTGCCGCTGCCCACGGCAGCGCAAGTGATCACCGCGCTGGAGACTGGGAAGCCGCCTCCGCTGCCGTTGCTCGCGCTGCCTACCGTGTCCGGGAGTCCGCGATGAGCCGGTGGGCCGCGATGCTGACCGGTGCGTCGATGCTGTGCGTGACCGGGTGTGGCGTCCTGCAGGGCGGGTTGCAGAACGTGCCGCTGCCCGGGGGCGCTGACACCGGGTCGAATCCTTATCACGTCACTGCCGAGTTCTCCAATGTGCTGGAGTTGGTGCCGCAGTCGCTGGTGAAGGTCAACGACGTGTCGGTCGGCGCGGTCCGGACGATCCGGCTCGCCCCGGACACCTGGCACGCCGTCGTCACCATGGACGTCAACCGCAGCGTCGTGCTGCCGGCCAATGCGGTCGCCCGGATGCGCACCACCAGCCTGCTGGGGGAGAAGTTCGTCGAGCTCGCGGCGCCCGCCGCCGAGCCACCACGAGGCCGGCTGGCCGACGGAGCGGTCATCCCGCTGGACCGCACTAGCCGCGCCACCGACGTCGAGGAAGTGCTCGGAGCGCTGTCGTTGCTGCTCAACGGGGGTGGCGTGGACCAGATCCGGACCATCGCCACCGAGCTGAACGCGGCGCTGTCCGGGCACGAGCCGCAGTTGCGGGTGCTGCTGGCGGACTTGAACACGCTGGTGTCCGGATTGGACTCGCGCAAAGCAGAGATCAACCGAGCGCTGGATGCGTTGGACCGGCTGTCCGCCACCCTGATCCGGCAGCGCGCGCAGATCGCTACCGCGCTCGACGGGCTGCCCCGGGGATTGCAGGTGCTCGCCGACCAGCGCACCCAGCTCGTCGGCACCCTGCAAGCTTTGGACCGGCTGTCGGTGGTCGCCACCGACACCATCAACCGCAGCCACGACGACCTGGTCGCCGACCTGCAGCTGCTGCGCCCCACGCTGCAGCAACTGGCCACCGCGGGCACGGACCTGCCCAACGCGCTGGAACTCATCGCCACCTACCCGTTCACTGACGGCGCCGCCCGCGAGGCCTTTGTGGGCGACTACGCCAACCTGTACGTCCGGGCCGATCTGAATCTCGGCACGGTGCTGGACAACCTGTCGTCGTCCGGCCAGCCACTGATGGGGGTGCCTGCGCCACTCGGGCAGCTGCTCGCCCCCGGCCGGCCGCCGGTGGGGCCGCTGCTCGAGGGCCTGTCGGGTGTGGTACCCCCACCGCCGTCTGCGTCCGGCGCCGCAGGTATGGAGGAAATGCTTATCCCGTTGCTGCGGCCGGTGCGGCCTGGAGCACCGGCATGATCACTACCCGGGTCCGGCTGCAGTTGCTCGCGCTCGTGATCGTCACTGTGCTCGGGGTGGGGTACGTCAGCGTCCGCTACCTCGGCGCGGGCTCGCTATCCGGCGCCGGCCCCTACCCGGTGACCGTGCAGCTGCTCGATTCCGGCGGGATCTTCACCGGCGCTGACGTCACCTACCGCGGCGTCAGCGTCGGGCGGGTCGGCCCGTTGCGGCTGACCAGCCGGGGTGTCGACGCCGAACTCGAGATCAGGCCGGACGCCCCGCCCATCCCGGCCGAGCTGAACGCCGTGGTCAGTAACCTGTCGGTGATCGGCGAGCAGTTCGTCGACCTGCAACCGGTGCGCGGCGACGGCCCCACCCTGCACGCCGGGTCAGTGATCCTGGCGTCGCGGACCAGCACCCCGGTGCCGATCGGCGACCTCATCGACCATCTGGTCATCTTCCTGCAGTCAGTGCCGCTGGACTCGCTGCGCACCGTGGTGCACGAACTGGGCACCGCGGTGCGCGGTACCGGCGCGGATCTGCAGATCCTGCTGGACAGCACCGATGCGTTCACCCGCGACGCCATCGCCGCCCTGCCGCAGACACTGACCCTGATCCGGGACGGGCGAGTGGTGCTGCAGACGCAGAACGAGCAGTCCAGCGCGATCACCTCGTTCAGCCGGGATCTCGCGCTGCTCGCCGCCCAACTGCGCGCCTCCGACCCGGATCTTCGCCGCCTGATCGTCACCGCGCCGCAGGCCGCCGACCAGACCAGCGCCTTGCTCCGGGAAAGCGGCACCCAGATCGGCGGGCTGCTGGCAGACCTGCTCACAGTGTCCCGGGTCACGCTGCCGCGCCAGGCCGCCCTGCGTCACCTGCTGTCGGTCTACCCGGTGGTCACCGGTGGCACCGACTCCTCAGTGGTGCCCGATGACGGCTTCGCCCACCTCGGGCTGGCGCTGAACCTGTTCGACCCGTACGCCTGCGTGCGCGGCTACCAGGGCACCGTCCGGCGCTCCGGAACCGACCTCACGCCGATTCCGGCCAACACCGACGCGTTCTGCGCCGAGCCGCCGGGCAGCCCGACCGACGTCCGCGGCGCGCAGAACGTTCCTCGCGCTGGCACTCCGGCAGCGGTGCTGCCGGGCGGATCCACGGCGATGCCGATCAACACCCTGGCGTCGATCTTGGAGAGCGGCAGCTGAGGGTCGCAGGAGGTCACCCAGCGTCACCCCTCTACCGTGCCCACCGTGAGGCTCACCCTCGTCCTCGCGGCGCTGGCCGCCTTGGCGGTAGGCATCGCCGGTTGGTGTGGCGTGTCGTGGTATCGGGCGGCCCACGATGGGTCCCTCGCCTCGGCGGTGGCCCGGGATGCCGTGCTGCAGGACGCCCAGCAGGCGACGATCAATCTCAATACGCTGGACTACCGGCGGGTGCAGGATGGGTTGACGCTGTGGGAGCAGTCGGCGACCGGTTCGCTACTCGACGAGGTGCGGGCCAATCGAGCCACCTACGCGCAGGTCATCACCGACTCGAAAACGGCCACGACCGCCGGCGCCCTCGATGGCGCGGTCGCCGAACTCGATGAGCGTGCCGGGACTGCGCGGGTGCTCATCGGAGTGGACGTGACGGCGATCCACGACGGCGGCCAGGCGAGCTGCGTGCGCCGGCGTATCCAGCTGGAGATGCGCCGCTCCGTAGGTGCGGGCGCTGGCGCCGTCTGGAAGGCCGAGAAGCTGGCGCCGGTCGGCGGAGCCAACCCGGTTCCTGGAGCGTGCCCTTCGGTCCAGCCGCCGCCATCGAGATAGGAGGCCGATCGTGCCGCGGCAGCATCCTCAGCCGGCCCGCCGCCGGCCGCGAGTCGCCGGTAGGCGACCTTCCACCGATCGGCCCGGTCAGCTCGACCAGCGCGGCAACCGTCCCGGGGCGCTGGTGCTGGATGATCCGGTTGCCCGCCCAGCGGACGACGCAGTCGGTCAGGAGGTCGCCCAGCTCGGAGGGCGTTCCCGATGGTCGACCCCGGTACGGGTCGCTCTGGTGGCTGTCCTGCTGCTCGCGCTGGGTCTGGCGGCATGGTGGCGCAGCGAAACCCGTGCGCTGCTCGCAACGGCGGCGGTGAGCAACCGAGCGTTGCTCGACGTCGGCGTCACCGC
>DATFDO010000266.1:0-10662 GCA_035252045.1 Pseudonocardiaceae bacterium | reverse complement strand
GGCCTCCAACCTTGAACACCGCTACGCCCTCGCCGAACGGGTAGTCCTCGACTGCGCCCGGCAAGCCGGCACACAGCTCGAGCACGTCGTCTCGCGTCATGAGGTCTGCGGGTTGGTGTAGACGCGGCGGGCAGCGATGAGTACGGCGGCGCGCCGCTGCTGGGCCATCACAGAGTCGTAGGTGTCCCAGTCATCGTGCGCACCACCCGCGGCTTGGAAGATGCCTCGCAACAACAGCCTCAGCGCTTCGCTGTCGACATCGGGATGCGGGTCGTCAGGGCCGATGATCTCGGTGTCCACTCGACGGTGGCCCATCGCCAACGCGCCCGGACGACGATGGTGGCTCGGGGTTCGGCACGCAGATTGCGCAGCTTGGGGGAGCCGCCGGTGGCGACCAGCGCGACAACCGGCTCTCCTCGCACAGGGTGTTCCAGGACACCGGCGCTGACTACCGACGACTGCACACTGCCGTCCCGGCGCAACGTGTTGATCACACACAAGCCGTGATCGAGGGGTCACCAATGGACGGCCTTTCTCTGAGCTCCGTACCTCCTCGTTGATCTGGGCATCACCGAGGCGCCACCCCATCCTCTTGGGGACGGTCGAAAGCACTGGAACTCACGGTAGTGGCGTGCCGAACTGGCGGTGCCTCGCGCTGATATCGGTGTCGGCATCGAGCCCGGCGCTGACCCGCGGCCGGAACAGCCGAGATTGTCAGACCTCATCGATACGTTGCGGCCATGGATTGGAAACTTGAGTTGGTGTTCGTTCCCGTGACCGACGTGGACAAGGCCAAGGCCTTCTACGTCGACCAGGTCGGCTTCCACGCCGACGTTGATCATGAGGTCACCGACACGCTGCGCTTCGTCCAGCTCACCCCTCCCGGGTCTGCCTGCTCGATCGCCATGGGCACCGGGATCACCGAGATGCCGCCGGGTTCGCAGCGGGGACTGCAGGTAGTCGTCGAGGACGTCGCGGTCGCCCGGCGGCAACTCGTCGACCGGGGCGTCGAGGTCAGCGAGATCGATGTGCAGCAATGGGGATCCTTCGTCACCTTCAGCGATCCGGACGGCAACAGCTGGGCGCTGCAGCAACTACCGCGGCGAAGGTAAGACACGGCGCGCTGCGGAGCATGACGATCTCACCCTGTCGCTGCCCGGCGCTCCAGAACTCATCGCGCGCTGCCCACCACGCCCCGGCGTGGTGCCCGGCAGCACATGTCGCATCGGCCTGCCCCGCCGATGCCATCACCATCTGGCCGGCCGACCGCATGAATCGAGACCGCTCAGCACACCGTGCTCACGGGCGTAGCCAGTACAGGGCGGCGGTGAGGTCGGGTACTGGGTGCACGCGCATCCCAACCGGTGCGGGGCCGTCGGAGTCAGGTGGCACGAGCGCGTGCTGGAAGCCCAGCCGGGCGGCTTCGGCAAGCCGCCGGCGCAGCCCCGTCACCGGCCTGACCTCTCCGGCAAGTCCGACCTCCCCGATCGCGACGGTCCGTGGCGGGGCCAGCAGGTCACCGGCCGCCGAGACGACGGCGAGCGCGACGGCGAGGTCTGCCGCCGGCTCACACACCCGCATGCCACCCACCGTGGCGGAGTAGACGTCTGATCCCGCCAGCTTCACGCCGCATCGGCGCTCGATGACCGCCAGCACCATTGCCACCCGCGACGAGTCCAGGCCGCTTACCGCGCGGCGTGGGTTGGCCAGCGAGGACTCGGCCACCAACGCTTGGATCTCGCCCAGCAGTGGCCGCTTTCCCTCCATCACGACCGTCACCGCGGTGCCGGTCACCCCGCCGTCACGGTGGCTGAGAAACAGCCCGGACGGGTCTGGCAGCCCCACGATGCCGTCGTCGGTGAGTTCGAAGCAGCCGATCTCGTCGGCGGCGCCGAACCGGTTCTTGACCCCGCGCACCATCCGCAGCGTGGAGTGCCGGTCGCCGTCGAAGCTCAGCACCACGTCGACCAGGTGTTCCAGCACCCGGGGCCCGGCCACCGTCCCGTCCTTGGTGACGTGTCCAACCAGCACCACCGGCAGCCCGCGCTGCTTGGCGGTGGTGATCAGCGCGCTGGCCACGGCGCGGACCTGTGACACCCCGCCCGGGCTGCCCTCGACGCCCGGGCAGCACATCGTCTGCACGGAGTCGACGACCAGCAGCTTTGGATCGACGGCATCGAGATGCCCGAGCACCGCGGCCAGATCCGACTCCGCGGCGAGGAACAGCTCCTCGTGCAGTGCGCCGGTGCGCTGCGCCCGTAACCGGACCTGGCCCGCCGACTCCTCGCCGGTGACGTACAGCGCGCGCCGTCCGGATCCCGCGCAGCGGTGCGCGACCTCCAGCAGCAGGGTGGATTTGCCCACCCCCGGCTCGCCGGCCAGCAGCACCACCGCGCCGGGGACCAGGCCACCGCCCAGGACCCGGTCGAGTTCGGGCACTCCGGTGGCAGTGGCCTGCGCGGAGTGCAGATCTACCTGAGAGATCGGGCGGGCCGGCGATGAAGGCGCGCCGGCTGCCACCGCCGGCGCCCGGCGCAGACCGGCCGTAACCACACTGCCCCAGGCGTGGCACTCCGGGCACCGACCCACCCACTTGGCCATTTCATGGCCGCACTCCATGCACCGCACCGCCGCGGAAACCCGTCCCATTCCGCGCACGCTATCCACCCACCCCGACACCCACCGCACCCCGACACGTGCGGGGGAGCAGGGTGGGACTAGCTGGCTGCGGTGGGCGGTGGCGCCATGGGGACGGGCAGAGTGAGGCTGCCGGCGTTGCGGAACTGGAACGTCAGCGGGGTGTTGAGGCCGGCGCGCAACGGCTGGCTGGTGGTGAGCAGTACCCGTAGCTCCCCGACAACCAGCGGGCTGGTGAGTCCGTCCGAGCCGGTAGTGCTGATCACGGTGGTACCTCCCGGTATCTGGGTGGTACCCAGCACCGCCACGCGACTGGCCGCCGGGCTACTGGCACTGATCAACTCGTCCGGGCTGTTCCCCTGGTTGATGACGGTCAGGATCACCGGCACCGTCGAGCCGGCGGGGTAGGTGCCATCCTGATTCGGTGGGTAGGGGATGTACACGTTGCGCAGCGCGATGGCGTTGCCGATGTTGCCGAACGCGCCATCGACAGCAGACACCTGACGATCGGTCTGGGTGATCTGGCCCGCACCGCAGCCGACCAGCGCTAGCGCAACTGCACAGCAGGCCACGAAGCGAGCCACGATGTTGAGAGGCACCCGCATGGTCAAATCGTATCCGATCGGCTCCTGCGGCAGCTGCGCTACCTGCCCAGACCGGGGTTCGCAGGTAGGTCCATAGTGGAGTGACCGTGAGCTGCGCAGCACCGAGTTGCCGGGTCTGAGCCCGTTGTCGGATCCTCTGACCTGCGACGACGCTCCAGCAGCCCCGCGCGGCCGGGTTTACGGGCGTGGTAACCTAGGCACAGCGAAAGGGGCAGAGGACACATGGTTTTTAAGGTCGGAGAGACCGTCGTCTACCCGCATCACGGTGCCGCTCTTATCGAGGCCATTGAGACCCGAGTGATCAAGGGGGAGGAGAAGAAATACCTCGTCCTCAAGGTCGCTCAGGGTGATCTCACAGTCCGTGTTCCCGCTGCTAACGCCGAATTCGTCGGCGTCCGGGATGTCGTCGGGCAAGAGGGTCTCGATCGGGTTTTTGAGGTGCTGCGTGCTCCCCACACCGAGGAGCCGACGAACTGGTCGCGGCGGTACAAGGCCAACTTGGAAAAGCTCGCCTCTGGCGATGTCAACAAGGTGGCAGAAGTGGTCCGGGATCTCTGGCGTCGTGAGCGCGATCGCGGCCTGTCGGCCGGTGAGAAGCGCATGCTGGCCAAGGCACGCCAGATTCTGGTGAGCGAGCTCGCGCTCGCCGAGGGCACCAACGAGGACAACGCCGAGGTGCTGCTCGACGAGGTCCTCGCCGCCGCCTCCTAACGAAGACGCTGACGTCGCCACTTGTCGAGTCGCGGCACTGGTGCCAGCGGCCGGGCAAGGTGTGCGGTTAGCGGCGGGAATGCCCAAGGCGTTCGTGCCATTACGCGGTCGCCCGCTGCTGTGGCACTGCGTGCAGGGACTGCTGGCGTCCGGTTGCATCCACGTCGTAGTGGCCGCTGTCGGCGCGCAGCATCGAGATCGCGCGCGGGCAGTGCTCGCTGATGCCGGGCAGCAGGTCGAGATCGTCACCGGTGGCGAGCATCGCTCGGATTCGGTGCGCGCGGCGCTGGACAGCGTGCCGGACGCCGACGTGGTCGTGGTGCATGACGCGGCCCGCTGCCTCACGCCTATCACCGTGATCCAAGCGGTGGTGCACGCGGTACTCGCTGGCGCACCAGCTGTGATACCGGTGCTGACGATGGTCGACACGATCAAGCAGGTGGATCCAGACGGGTGTGTCGTGCGCACCGTGGACCGTTCGGTGTTGCGGGCAGTGCAGACTCCACAGGGTTTCGCCGCTGACGTGCTGCGGCGAGCCCACCAGGTGCGGTCTGCGCCGATGACCGACGATGCCGGACTCGTCGAGGCGTCGGGCGTGCCGGTGACCACGCTGCCCGGCCACCCGCACGCCTTCAAGATCACGACTCCGTTCGATCTCGCCATCGCGGAGATGCTGACCGGCGTCCGAGCCGTTGATGGGGCATGAGAGTCGGTATCGGCACTGATGTGCACCCGGTGCACCCTGATCGGGACTGTTGGATCGTCGGGCTGAACTGGCCTGACATCCCGGGCTGTACCGGCCACTCAGACGGTGACGTGGCCGCGCACGCGTTGTGTGATGCTGCGCTGTCCGCCGCCGGCCTGGGCGATCTGGGAGCGGTGTTCGGCACCGACGCGCAGCGCTGGACCGGGGCGCACGGCGTGGATCTGCTCATTGAAGTGCGCCGCAGGCTGGCCGATGAGGGCTGGACGGTGGCCAACGGCGCGGTGCAGGTGATCGGCAACGCGCCGCGGGTCAGCACGCGCCGCGCCGAGGCTCAGCAAGCGCTGTCCGACGCCCTTGGCGGGCCCGTCTCAGTGTCCGGCACCACCACCGACGGCCTCGGCCTCACCGGCCGCGGCGAAGGCGTTGCCGCCGTCGCCACCGTGCTGCTCGTGCGGGCGTGATCGCCGATTGTCAAGGAGTTCCTCGCATTACCCGATGATCGGCGCATCGAGCATCTCGAGATTGTGTCCTCGGCGCCGGGACAGCTGATGCGCCTGACCGAGACATTCAGCGCCGAGATCGACCTCGCCGCACTCGCCACCGCCACCCGGCCGCCGCCGTGATCGACGCGGCGAACGGCGTTGAGCGGACCCCCGTACCATCTTCGGCGTGAGCCTGCACCTGTACGACACCGCGACGCGCAGCCTGCGCGAATTCGTCCCGCTGCGACCGCGCACGGCGTCGATCTACGTGTGTGGCGCGACCGTGCAAGGCGTGCCGCACATCGGGCATGTGCGCTCAGCGCTGAACTACGACGTGCTGCGTCGCTGGTTGATGGCCACCGGCTACGACGTGGTCTACATCCGCAACGTCACCGACATCGACGACAAGATCCTCACCAAGGCCGCCGAGGCCGGCCGGCCGTGGTGGGAGTGGGCCTACACGCACGAACGGATCTTCGAGGACGCCTACCGTGCACTGGGCTGCCTGCTGCCGTCGGCGTTGCCCCGTGCCACCGGTCACGTGCCGCAGATGGTCGAGTTGATGGCGCGGCTGGTCGACCGGGGCCACGCCTATGCCGCGGACGGCGACGTGTACTTCGCGGTGCACACCTTCGACGATTACGGTGCGCTGTCAGGGCAGCGCCTCGACGAGATGTGCCAGGGTGAATCCGCCGCGCCGGGCAAGCGCGATCCCCGGGACTTCACCATGTGGAAGGGGGCCAAACCCGGCGAGCCGTCTTGGCCGACGCCGTGGGGACCGGGCCGCCCCGGCTGGCACCTGGAGTGCTCGGCGATGGCCACCGCCTACCTCGGTCCGGAGTTCGACATCCACGGCGGCGGTTTGGATCTGGTGTTCCCGCACCACGAAAACGAACGGGCCCAGTCCAAGGCGGCCGGAGACGGCTTCGCCCGGTACTGGTTGCACAACGGCTGGGTCACGCTGTCCGGCGAGAAAATGTCCAAGTCGCTGGGCAACACGCTGTCCATCCCGGCCACCCTGCGCCGGGTCCGTGCGGTGGAGCTGCGTTACTACCTGATCGCCGCGCACTACCGGTCTGCCATCGAGTATTCGGATGGGGCGCTGGCCGAAGCGGTGGCCGCCTATCAGCGGATCGAGTCGTTCGTGCACCGGGTCCGGGAACGCTGCGGGGCGCCCGAGCCGCTGCCGTGGTGCGCGGAGTTCGTCGCGGCGATGGACGACGACCTCGGCACGCCCGCAGCGCTGGCTGCGATCCACAGCACCGTGCGCGAAGGCAATGTCGCGCTGGACGCCGGCGACCACACAGCGGCGGTCGGCGCGGCCGGTTCAGTGCGGTCGATGACCGGGGTGCTGGGCCTGGACCCGCTGGACGACCTCTGGCGCGCGGCGTCGGGGTCGGACACGACGTCAGCAGCGCTGGGACTACTGGTGGATCGGCTGCTCACCGAGCGCGGCGAGGCTCGCAACCGCCGGGATTACGCGACCGCTGATGCGGTGCGTGATCAGCTGCTGGCGGCCGGGATCACCGTGGAGGACACCCCGGACGGTCCGGTGTGGACGGTCAAGGGGACGTGAGCTGATGGCGGGCAACTCCCGGCGCCGGGGGGCGATGCGCAAGCCGGGAACCAAGAAGGGTGCTGTTGTCGGCTCCGGGGGGCAAAAACCCAAGGGACTGCGCGGCCGTGGTGCCACCCCGCCCGCCGAGCTGAGGCCTGGCCACCCCGCTGCCCGCCAGAGCGCCGCACGTCGCCCCGCCCAGCACGCCGACCCGGCAGCTCGGCGTCGCAGCGCCAGCGAGCCGGGAGAGATCGTGCTCGGTCGCAATCCGGTGCTGGAGTGCCTGCGCGCGGGCGTACCGGCCACCGCGCTGCACGTTGCGATCGGGGTGGATCTCGACGACCGGGTCAGCGAATCCATCCGGCTGGCCGCCGACGCCGGCCTGTCCGTGCTGGAGGTGCCACGCGCCGATCTCGATCGATTGGCTGGGGGCGCGCTGCATCAGGGGGTGGCGCTGCATGTGCCGCCATATCAGTACGCAGTCGCCGAGGATGTGCTCGCCGGCGCCCTGGAATCGGGTGTTCCTGCACTGCTGGTCGCGCTGGATGGAGTGACCGATCCACGAAACTTGGGCGCGGTGGTCCGCAGCGCCGCCGCGTTCGGCGCGCACGGATTGCTGGTACCGCATCGCCGGTCGGCAGGAATGACCGCAGTGGCATGGCGAACATCGGCGGGCACAGCCGCACACTTACCGGTGGCCCGGGTGACGAATCTGGTGCGCACGCTGAAGAATCTCGCCGCATCTGGTCTGATGATTGTCGGGTTGGATGCCGGGGGCACAATGCCATTCGATGCTTTCCCGCTGGCTACCGGCCCCTTGGTGCTTGTAGTCGGTTCGGAGGGGCGAGGCCTATCCCGGCTGGTCCGCGATACCTGTGACGCCGTGGTGTCGATACCCATGGTGGGCCCGGTCGAGTCACTTAACGCATCGGTCGCCGCCGGTGTCGTGCTCGCCGAGGTGGCACGCTTACGGCGGGCCGGCTGAAGTGCACTTTGCCCTCGTCGTGTGGTGAAACGAGCGCTTTCGGCATGCCGCCGGATCGCATCGCGCAGCGTTGTGTATCTTGTCGCGGTCACCGTTAACCACACGGTAGTTGCGCCAATGCCGCGTTACTTCCGGTAAGGAGAATCCGTCCCGTGGCTCAGAAGACCATCGTCACCCTCATCGACGACCTGACCGGTGAGGAAGCCGAGGACATTACGACAGTCGAGTTCGCCCTTGAAGGCGTGACCTACGAGATCGACCTGGCGGACGACAACGCCGCCAAGCTCCGTGACAACTTGTCCCGTTACGTCGCGGCTGCACGCAAAACCAGCGGGCGGCGCCCGGGCACTCGCGGTGCAGACCGCTCGGCCGGTCGCGGGGGCGGCAACGGTAGCGCCGCGCGCAGTGGCTACAACCGGGACACGCTGCGCGCGATCCGTGAGTGGGCCAAGCAGAACGGTCACAGTGTCAGCGACCGCGGCCGCCTTCCGCTCAACGTGCTCAACGCATGGGAAGCGAATCACCAGGCAGCGAAGAACGGTCATCTTCCCGCCTTTTCGGGTTAGGACGACCAGGTAGCTGAACGACAAGATTCGGCACGTCCGGTGTAGACGTCGCCCCGCCGCAAACGTGGTGATGATGGCGGGGCAGACGGACCGGAGGGAACTGTGGGGGCTGAGCTAGCGTGGACCCGGGGAGCTCCGGGCCGCCATGGCTGACGATTACGATCGCAGGACTGTCTCTGTTGGGCGTTGTGATCACAGCTGTGGTTGGTCCGGTTCTGGTGGATCGTCGTAGACCACGTTCTGTCCTGCTCGCTTCGCCTGATGCCGCGGTGATCGCACAGCGCGCTGACGATGCGGTCATGATCATCCAGCACGAGATCAGCGACTTGCAGCACCGAGTCGGTAGGCTGGAGGCGCTGCAGATGGCAGGTTCCGATGGCCACAGTTGACCGGCTCAGCGAAGGCCTGCAGGAACTGCGGGACTCGATCGCGCAGACCGCCCAAGCTGCCCCGCAAGTCGCCCGTGAGGAGATCCGCCGGGAGGGGCGGGCCTACTTTCGCGGCGCGGTGGTTGCTTCGGTCATCACCTCCTTGCTGATCGGCATCCCATTGTTCCTGCTCGCCGAGCAATTCTCCGCGTATACCACCGCCGACCAGGCGCGCGCAGCCCAGTTGCAGGCGTCCGCGGACGACATCCGGCGGCTCGCGCAGGGCGCCCACGACCTGGGTGTGCAGGCGAACGACGAACTCGCGCGTCGCGGGCTGGCAACGGTCCCGATCCCCACACCGGGCACCGCACCGGACTCCCAGGTGCTCGCGGCCGCGTCTACCGCCCAGGTCGCGGCCAAGATCGCCGCTGAGTCCATCGTGGTGCCCACTCCCGCCCAAATCCGGGCGGAGGTCGCGGCTCAGTTGGCCAAGCTGCCGCCCCCACCGGTGGGACCCGCGCCCCAGCAACTCATCGAGGCTGTGCAGGCATACGTCGCGGCGAACAGCGAGCAGCTGCGCGGGCCTCGGGGGGAACGGGGCGAGGCGGGTAAGTCTCCACCGTGCCTTGCGGAACCCACTCAATGCCAAGGCGCCCAAGGAGAGCCGGGTCCTCGCGGTGAGCCGCCCGTAGGGTGGACCGTCGAGGAGGCTGATGGGTCCACCACCAGCTGTCAACGCGCCGCTGATTTCACCGTGGCCGCGCCCCGGTATCGCTGCTCGCATGCCGCATCGACGGCAACCTCGACCCCGCCGTCGCCGGTAATGACCACGGAGCCTGCGGCGCCGAGCGACACCGTCCCGTTGCCGTTGCATGTGGGGTGATTGGCCGGACTGGTGAACCGGTCAGCCGTGGCCGTCGAATGTCTGATGCTCGTCGGCGACTCGCGAGCAGCTCGGTGAGCGGGCTGGACCTCTCTCCCGCTCACCGAGCGTCCAGCGGCACGTCGGCCGTGGTGTCGAACTCGGCGATACGAAGGCGCTAGCTAGCGTCTTCCGCCGGTCCTCCGAGCGACTGTGAAGCCGATCAGTCCTCCGACGACGACGAAGAAGATAATCACGAAAAGGATGAATTTACCGACTCCTGCGAGGAAACCTCGAGCTTCGAGTTCGGCAGCGAACAGGCTGGCTTGCGTCAATGTGAGCAGCATTGCTCGATGGTAGGGCCTCGGAGGCCGCCGTGCCGTCCAGAACTGTCCGTGTCCACTCGACGAGGAGTACATCCACCGCCCCCATACAGGTCGGAAGCGGCGCATTCAGCGTTCGCGTTCCGCATGATCACCAGTTATGTGCCTAGGGCGACATTTTCTGTCACGCGGGACGCCCAGATTGTGATCTTGGCCATCGAGATACCTGGCGGCCGGCCAGGCCGACGGCGAACACGGCGAGTCCAGCGAGCAGCGCGGTGATCGGAAGGGTGGCGACCAGCGCGGCGCAGCCGCCGATCCCGAAGACGTGCAGCGCGCGTGGCCAGTGTCGCTGCTCGATCGGCTGGGTGAGGGCGGCGGCATTGGCGATGGCGTAGTACACCAGCACACAGACCGACGAGAACCCGATCACATCGCGCAGATCAGCGATCAGAACCAGGGCGCTGACGAGAACGGCAAGGGCGGTTTCGGCGTGATGCGGCACTCGGAATCGGGGATGCACGCCGGCCAACCAGAAGGGCAGGTCGTGGTGGCGGGTCATCGCCAAACACGTCCGTCCTACCCCGGCGATCAACGACAGCAGCGCACCGAGGCTGGCCAGCGCCGCGCCGGTGCGAACCACCGGGGTCAGCGAGCCCGCCCCGGCGACACTGACGGCGTCGGCCAGCGGCGCGGCCGCATCCGCCAGCCGGTCCGGGCCGAGGGTGAGCAGCGTGGCGGTACCCACCACGAAGTAAGTCACCAAGGCGATCGTCAGCGCGATCGGGATCGCTTTCGGGATGGTTCGTGCGGGATCGCGGACCTCCTCACCCATGGTGGCGATGCGGGCATAGCCGGC
>DATFDO010000265.1:0-2288 GCA_035252045.1 Pseudonocardiaceae bacterium | reverse complement strand
GACCATGATCAAAAACCTGCCTCCGCTCGACAGCTGACGCTGCACCCATCAATCGTGATGTGTACATCACATACGTTCTGGCGCCGTCCTGCTGATTACCGTCCGTTGCATTCGCGTCACCGTCCACCCGGCACCCGATCCCGACGAACCGCCACCGTTCTCACGGTGCCGCTTGGCGCTGTGGCAGATGCTGCGCGGGCCGCTGCCAGCAGGATGGAGGGGTGGGCTGGCGGGTTAACCGAACACCTCGATGGGCTACTCCGCCCATTCGGGTCGCGCAGCAGCCGGTTCACCTTGGCTCGAGCGTCGCCCCCCACTCGCGCAACACCTGACCGACCTGCTTGACTCCATCCGGCACTGAAATCTGCGGGACACCCGCACCCGAGTACTAGCGGGACACCCCGCCAACCCGTGGAGCCGAATGGACCGCCCAGCCGAGCCCGACCTGGCCGGCTCCACCGCGAAGCGGGTCCGCGGGGTGCTGGCCATTCCGGCGTTTCGCCGGCTGTGGAGCGTCACGGCGATCACCGCGGTGGCCGAATGGCAGTCCCTGCTGGCGCTTTCCGCGCTGGCCACCCACCTGACCAGCGGCTACCAGGCGCAGAGTTTTGCACTCGGCGGGGTGGTCGCGACCAAGCTGCTGCCCGCGATGCTGCTCGGCCCGCTGGCCGGGGCACTGGCCGACAAGCTGGACCGCCGCCATCAGATGGTGGTCTGCGACGTCCTGCGCGCCGGGCTGTTCCTGTCCATCCCGCTGGTCGGGCAGCTGGCCTGGCTGTTCGCGGCGACGTTTCTCATCGAACTGTGCGCGCTGTTCTGGATCCCGGCCAAGGACGCCTCGATCCCCAACCTGCTGCGCCGCCCCGACCAGGTGGAGACCGCCAACCAGCTCTCGCTGATCATGACGTACGGGGTGGCGGTGCTGGTCGCCTCCGGAGTGTTCACCGCGCTGTCCAAGTTCGGCCCGGCATTGTCCGATGCGGAAGGCTCGGCCTACCTGGCGCTGAGCATCAACGGCGTCGCCTACGCATTCTGCGCACTGGTGGTGGGTACCCGGATCCCGGAGATATCCGGCCGGGCCACCGCCGGTCGCGACGCGCAGTCTGGCCTGCTCGCAATGTTGCGCGACGGTGTGGTGTTCGTCCGCGCCACCCCGCTGGTCCGCGGCCTGGTCACCGGAATCCTCGGCGCGTTCGCCGCAGGCGGCGCCGTCATCGCCTGCGCGAAGCTGTATTCCACCAGCTTGGGCGGCGGCGACGCCGCCTACGGGTTACTGTTCGCGTCGCTGTTCATCGGGCTCGGTGTGGGCATGGCCGTCACGCCGCTGGCGGCCCGCCGGATCCCGCACCGCGGCCTATTCGGACTCGCCATCGTGGCGGCGGGGCTGGCACTGATCGCCGTCGCGCTGGCGCCGCACCTGTTCGTCGCGCTGGTCGCCGTCATCGGCGTGGGCTGCGCTGCGGGCGTTGCGTTCCTCACCGGGCTGACCATCATCGGCGCCCAGGTCGCTGATGAGATGCGCGGGCGCACCATCGCATTCGTTCAGTCACTGGTCCGCCTGGATCTGCTCGCGTCGATGGCCCTGGTGCCGTTCGCGGTTGGGCTGGTCCAGCAGCGCACGCTCACCGTGTTCAGCGAACCGGTGACCATCGACGGCACCCGACCGGTGCTGCTGTGCGCCGGGCTGCTGGCCACGATAGTCGGCGTGTCCGCACACCGGCAGATGGACGACCGGCTCGATGGGTCGCTGTTGGCTGACCTGCGGGCAGCGGTGCGCAGGCGATGAACGTGTGGGCCGACCTGGTCGGCCAGGGCCCAGTTGTTGCTGCTCTCGTCGAGGCCGCGCGTTCGGCCAACGGCAGCCGGCCGGCTGGGGTGATGACCCACGCCTGGCTATTCACCGGTCCGCCGGGTAGCGGCCGTTCGGTGGCGGCGCGGGCCTTCGCCGCAGCGCTGCAATGCTCCGATCCGCAAGCTGGGCCGGGATGCGGCGGGTGCCAGGGCTGCCGGACCACATTGGCCGGCACGCATCCCGATGTCCGGCAGGTGATTCCGGAAGGCCTGTCCATCTCGGTGGCGGAGATGCGCGCGCTGGTTGCCGGTGCCTGCCGCCGACCTTCGGCGGGTCGCTGGCAGGTGCTGCTGATTGAGGACGCCGACCGGCTCACCGAGGGCGCGGCCAACGCGTTGCTCAAAGCGGTGGAGGAGCCCCCGCCGCGCACCGTGTTCCTGCTCTGCGCGCCGTCGGACCACCCTGAGGACATCGCCGTGACGCTGCGCTCGCGCTG
>DATFDO010000264.1:0-2517 GCA_035252045.1 Pseudonocardiaceae bacterium | reverse complement strand
GCCTGTGGTCGCGTCCGCGCTCGTAACACTGCGTGCCACTCCCAAGCCGTATCGCGAGCTAGGCTCACGGTATGGACGTGCTGGCCAGCCGGTTGCGGCTCGCCGTGGTTCGGCTCAATCGGCGGCTACGGGCCCAGCGGGATGTCGAAGGGGTGGTCACGCTCACCCAGCTATCCGCGATGGCTTCGCTGCATCGGCACGGTCCGCTGACCCCGGGCGAACTGGCTGTCTGTGAGCGTGTCCAACCGCCGTCGATGACCAGGGTCATTGCCGCTCTGGCAGAGCACGGCTTCGTCGATCGCAGCCCGCACCCCACCGATGGCCGGCAAACCGTGGTGGCGCTGACCGAGGCGGGCCGAGACTACGTGGATGCCGAAGTCAGCGCGAGGGAGCGCTGGCTCGACGCCCAGCTGGCTCAACTCACTCCCGACGAGCGCGACCTGCTGCACCGCGCCGTCGACATCATCGACCGGATCGCGGATCGCTGACTCGATGAACGCTTGACGGTTAATTGAGGCTAGGCTAACTTAAGTGAGCCGGCTTCGTGGTGGGAGTCCTGGCACTTAGATGGAACACAGAGGGAACGCGTCGGGCCCGACTCCGGGCTCTCGGTTGGGCCCGACGACGCCCTTTCGTCCAGGCACTTCACCCCAGGGGCCAGTCGTGCACCGGCAGGTTGGAGTGCATGTGCTCCACGTAATCGCGCAGCATGCCGGCCAATGCGGCGGGCCGGTCCGCACCCCGTTCGGCCAGTGCCTGCACGGTGGCGCGCTGCCAGCTGGCCCCCGTGCGCCGCGCCGTGCAGCGCCGCTCGATCACCGCTAGGTAGCGTTCCCGCGCAGCGTCGGACATCCCGCAACTGCGCAGCCCCTCATGGGCCAGTGGCAGCAGTTTGCGCAACACCAGTTCATCGGGCCGGACCGCCCCGATGCCAGGCCAGTAAAGCCGCGCATCCATACCCAGCCGGGCCCCCGCGTACAGGTTGTCCTGGGCAGCCTGGAAGGACATCTCGCGCCATACCGGTGGCTGGGTGTCGACCAGCCCTCGCATGGCGCCGAAGAAAAACGCCGCGTTGGCCAAGACGTCGATGACGGTCGGGCCCGCGGGCAGCACCCGGTTCTCGATGCGCAGGTGCGGCACCCCGCTGGCCACGTCATAGACCGGCCGGTTCCAGCGCCAGACCGTACTGTTGTGCAACCGTAGCTCCGCCAGCGACGGAGCGGTGCCCGCTGCGAGCACCGCCAGCGGGTCCTCATCGTGGATCTCCGGTAGCAGCGGCGCGAAATAGCGCACGTTCTCCTCGTACAGGTCGAGAATCGAGGTGATCCACCGCTCACCGAACCACACCCTCGGGCGCACTCCCTGGTTGCGCAGCTCCGGCGAGCGCGTGTCGGTGGCTTGCTCGAATAACGGGATGCGGGTCTCGTGCCACAAGGCGTGACCGAGCAAAAACGGTGAATTCGCGGCCACCGCCACCTGCACCCCGGCCAGCGCTTGCGCGGCGTTCCAATGCGTGGCGAATTGGTCTGGACCGACCTGTAGATGCAGTTGCGCCGAGGTGCACCCGGATTCCGGCAGGATCGACTCGACGGCGCACAGCAAGCGTTCCGGCTTTCCTGCGGCCAGTGGCACGCCCTCTATGTCGAGTTCCAGCTCTTCCGACCGGGTGGCCAGGATCTGCCGGTTGAGGATCGCGTACCGGGACTTGGGGGACATCCACCGTTGATCGAAGTGGTCCGGCCGCAACGTCGGCAGGATGCCGATCATCACCAAGCCCACCCCTGCGGCGCGGGCGGCGTCGTTGGCGGTGTTCAGGCCGGCCCGCAACTCGCGCTCTAGCCCCAGCGCCTCGTCGTCGGCCAATGGCCGGGGTGCGACGTTGATCTCGATGTTGTGCTGGCCGAGCTCGGTCTGGAAAGCCGGATCGTCGATGTGTTCAAGCACTCTCTCGTTGGCCATCGCCGGGTCGACGTTGTCGTCGACGAGGTTGAGCTCGAGCTCCAGGCCCATGCACTCGGGACCCGCTGCGAAGCTGTTCCCGGCGAGCATGAGCGCGAGTGCGTCCAGGCAACGCTGGGTCTTGTCCCGGTAGCGCTGCAGGTCTCGTTTGGTGTAGATCGGGTTGATCGCGTCGGCCGTGTCCTTGCCCATCCGACCTCCCGCTTCCCCCGGCGCGCGCTCACCGTGACACAGCGCCGCAGGCTGTGACCAGCCGCCGAACTGGTGGGCCTGGCCTGGCGCGTTTGCCTACTTTGCAAAACTGACAGTGTGGGCGAGATCGTCGAAGTGCGCGACGTGGACGACCCCCGGCTGGCCGATTTCCGTGATCTCACGCTCGCCGACCGCCGACCTGATCGTCCCGGCGGGCGGGGCCTGGTGATCGCCGAAGGCGTCACGGTGGTCCGCCGGCTGCTGGCATCGCCGTACCCGCCACGGGCCGTGTTCGGCGTGCCGGCGAAGATCTCTGAACTCGCGGTGGAAATCACCGGGGCGCCGTGCTACGCCGGATCGGCCGAA
>DATFDO010000263.1:0-15815 GCA_035252045.1 Pseudonocardiaceae bacterium | reverse complement strand
CGCCCTGACGGCGCCGAGTTCGACTACAGGGCCGAAGTCGACCACAGGGCCGAGTTCGACCACCGGGCTGGGGCGCCGGATCCGCACCGCATTGTGGTCGACCTCGGCAACAACTCCGACCCGCCGGACGATTCCCCCTGTGGTGGGCTTATGGGATTGAGCAGCGGGCAGATGCTGGCGCGGCGGTACCGGCTGGGCCGGCGGATCGCCATCGGCGGGATGGGCGAGGTGTGGCAGGCTGACGACACCCGGCTGGACCGCCCGGTCGCTGTCAAGGTGCTCAAACCGGAGCTGTCCGGGGACGCCGAGTTCCGGCAACGATTCCAGGCCGAGGCTCGGATGACCGCGTCGCTGAACCATCCTGGGATCGCGGCGGTGCACGATTACGGCGAGGCGGGAAGCGACCCGAGTGTGGCCTATCTGGTGATGGAGCTGGTGGCCGGGGAACCGCTGGACGCGATTCTGGCCCGGCAGACCCGCCTGGGCGCCGACCGCACGCTCGACATCCTGGAACAGGCCGGCCATGCGCTGCAGGCCGCGCACGAGCGCGGTGTGGTGCACCGCGACATCAAGCCGGCGAATATCCTGATCACCCCGGCCGGCACGGTGAAGCTCACCGATTTCGGCATCGCCAAGGCGGTCGATGCCGCCCCCATGACGCGCAACGGCATGGTCCTGGGCACCGCGCACTACATTGCTCCCGAGCAGGCCGCCGGTCACGAGACCGGCCCGGCCGGTGACGTCTACTCGCTGGCAGTGGTCGGCTACGAGTGCCTGGCAGGGCATCGCCTGTTCTCGGGCGACAACGCGGTCAGCGTCGCCATGATGCACATCCATCGCCCACCACCGCCGCTTCCCGCGGATGTCCCCCCGGTGATCCGGACACTGATCGAATCCGCACTGGTGAAGGACCCGGGCCGGCGCTACCGCACCGGCGGTGAGTTCGCCGCAGCCGCCGCCGCGGTGCGCGGCGGCCGGGCCCTGCCACCCGTGACATTGGTTGGCTTGCCGGCTGCGCCGGCGGCCGCCGACCATCCAGCTCCAACTGCTGTGCTGGCGCGTCCGGTCCGTCCCAGACGTCGTAGGTCTGGGCGGATCGCGCTCACCGCGGTCGGTGCATTGGTGTTGGTGCTCGGCGGCTACCTGGCCCGCGACGGGCTGCAGGCGCCGACCACGCCGCAGGCCGTGCCCGCTGGCGCGGGGACTGGCACCGAGGTCGTCAGCGCGCCCGCGCCACCAGCGATTCCAGATCCGTACGCGCAGGAACTCACGAAGGCGCAACCTGCCCCGGAGTCGAATAACTCCGACGGCGCACCGCCGGAGGTGCTCATCATTCCGACCGACTACTGGGGCCACTCGGGAAGCGACGCTGTGGTCGCCGCGAAGGTCCGTGGCCTGATACCGCGAGTGATCGACGACAACGGCGACCGGGTTGATCCGAACCTGCGCTCGCAGTGCCGGATCGTCGAGGTCAACCCGCTGACCGGTTTCGTTGCCCGCGGATCCACGCTGAAGCTGACCTGCCGGAGGGCAACGTGAGCGGTCGACACCTATCAGGTGACAGCCGGAAGGGGGGCATGATAGGCCCGGACTTGGGCCCAGACGGGTACCCGGCCACGGCCCCGGCCACCGACTGGGACACCGTGCAGGTCCCACACGACGAGCGGGACGGCGCAGCAATGACCATTCCCCGGTTACTGTCGGATCGCTACGAGCTGGGCGAGACGCTCGGCTACGGCGGCATGTCCGAGGTACACCGCGGGCGCGATGTCCGACTCGGCCGCGACGTCGCAGTCAAGGTGCTGCGCGCCGATCTCGCCCGGGATCCCCAGTTCCAGCATCGCTTCCGCCGTGAGGCGCAAAATGCCGCCGCGTTGAATCACCCGGCGATCGTGGCGGTGTACGACACCGGCGAGACGGTGTCGGAGTACGGACCGTTGCCCTACATCGTGATGGAGTTCGTCGACGGCCGCACCCTGCGCGACATCGTCAAAACCGAGGGCCCGCTGGACGAGCAGCGGGCGATGGAGACGATGGCCGACGTCTGTGCAGCCCTGGACTTCAGCCACCGCAACGGCATCATCCACCGGGACGTCAAGCCGGCCAATATCATGATCAATAACGCCGGCTCGGTCAAGGTGATGGACTTCGGCATCGCCCGGGCCCTGTCCGACGGGCAGGGTGTGACCCAGACCGCAGCGGTGGTCGGTACTGCCCAGTACCTGTCCCCCGAGCAGGCCCGCGGCGAGATGGTGGACGCCCGGTCGGACGTCTATGCCGCCGGGTGCGTGCTCTACGAGCTGATCGCCGGTGAACCCCCGTTCACTGGCGACTCACCGGTCGCGGTGGCCTACCAGCACGTTCGCGAGGACCCCGCACCTCCGTCGCACCAGAACCCGGACGTATCCCCCGCACTCGATGCGGTGGTGCTCAAGGCGATGAGCAAGAACCCGGCCAACCGTTACCAATCCGCGGCGGAGATGCGATCGGACCTCGTCCGCGTGCTCAAAGGGCAACGGCAACTGGCGCCGGTGGTGATGACCGACGCCGACCGCGATCTCATGCTTGACTCGGGTCCCACCGTGGCCATGCGGGCCACCCGAGCGGGCCGGCGGCGCGCCGAGCCGGTCGGTGGGCCGATCGAGGAACGGCGGTCCGGGCGCGGCCTCGGAGTCCTCACCACGGTGGTGGTCGCCGCCATCATCGGGATGATCCTGCTGCTGTTCACCGACGTCTTCGGCGGCGGACCCAAACCGGTGCCGCTGCCCAATGTGGTCGGCCAGCCAGTGCCGCAAGCCGAGCAAGCGCTCAACGCCGCCGGTTTCCAGACCGAACGCCATCCCGTCGAATCAACCCCGCAGGACTTCGAGCGGGTGGTCGCGATGAACCCGTCCGGCCAGGCGGTGAAGGGCACCACGGTCCGGCTGGACATCGGCTCCGGCCCCAATGAGGTGGAGGTACCCAACCTGCTGGGGCTCGACCGCACCCAGGCCCAGGCTTCCCTGCAGCAGGCAGGTCTGATGCTCTCGCCAGATCAGCGCCAACAGGTCGTCCAGGACGACAAGGATGTCGGCCGGGTGCAGGTCCAGGACCCACCCGCCGGCCGCAAGCTGGCCAAGGGCAAGTCGGTCACGATCACGGTCGGGGTGCCGCCGGAGACCTTCGGCGTGCCCGACGTGGTAGGCACCAACGTCGAGCAAGCTCAGCGCAACATCGCGGTGGCCCACCTCACCGCGCAGATCCAGGAGGTCGACTCCGCGGTACAGCGAGGTCAGGTCCTCAAGCAGAACCCGCCAGGTGGCACGACTGTCAAGGCCGGTAGCACGGTGACCCTCACAGTGTCGCGGGGCAACCAGGCCCAGATGCCAAACCTGCACGGGCTCACCGAGACGCAGGCGCTGGCCACCCTGCAACGGCTGGGCTGGACCGGCACCCTGCACGAGGTCTTCACCGAGGTGAACGACCCCACTCAGGTCGGCCTCATCGTCGCGCAGGACGTGCCGGCGGGCACCGGCTTCACTCGTGACCAGACCATCACCGTCACCGTCGGCCGGGACAACACCCCGACCAGCACCACCACTACCAGCAGCCCGATCTTCGAAACTCCCGGATTCGGCGGCAACTGACAGTTGGGGGCTGGTCAGCGCACGAGCGCGGCGGCAGCGAGCTTGCGCATGCCGGTCTCGAGCTCGAGTACCCGCGATCCGTCGACCTCAGCGCCCGCGAGGCGCAGCCAGTTTGCCAGCAGCCGGTGCCCGCCGTCGGTGAGTACCGACTCCGGGTGGAACTGCACGCCGTGCACCGGCAGCTCGCGGTGCCGCATCGCCATCACGATCCCCGACGCGGTACGGCCGGTGACCTCGAGCTCGTCGGGGATGGTCTCGGGCAGCACGGTCAGCGAGTGATAGCGGGTGGCGATGAACGGCTGCGGCAATCCGGCGAGCACCGCGGCGCCGTTGTGGTGTACCTCCGAAGTCTTACCGTGCAGCAGCTCCGGAGCCCGTGCCACGGTGGCTCCCCAGACCGCCCCGATCGCCTGGTGGCCGAGACACACACCGAGCAACGGGCGGCCCCGCTGCGCGCAGTCGCGGACGACGTCCATGCTCGCGCCGGCGCGGTCCGGCGTACCGGGGCCAGGACTGATCAACACCCCATCGGCGGCCGTGACATCACCAGGCCGCACCGCATCATTGCGCCGCACCACGCATTCGGCGCCCAGCTGCGCCAGATACTGCACGAGGTTGTAGACGAAACTGTCGTAGTTATCGATCACCAGGATGCGCACGGCTGCCAGGGTAGCTGGCCCCGCTGTCACGATCCTGCTGTCACGACCCAGCCGTCACGATCCCGCTGTCACGTCATTGAACGGCAGCCGGGGCTCCGCCCATGGGAACACCACAAACAACAGCAGCGCCACCACGCCCGCGACCAGGACCAACGCCTGCAGGGCCTTGGCCGCTGGCAAGCCGGGCAGGTGCCGCCAGATCCAGCTGTACACAGGAACCTCCTCAGGCGGCTGCGGTGAGTTCGGCGGGACGTTGGCCCTCGACCTTGCGGTAGGACGCCACCAGGACGCCGTGCACGATGAGCCGGTGGCTGGCGGAGAACTGCGGATGACACGTCGTGAGAGTGATCAGCCGACTCGAGGGGTTTCGACCCGGGTGACCCGGAACCGGAGCGATCACTTCGACCTGCGACGGCAGCACGACCGCCTTGCCCACCACGTTGGTGTAACGCCCCGGGAGTGGGTCGACCCCCCGGCACTGCGACCGGGTGCCCTTTCCCGCCGACCACCCGGCCAACTCACCTTGAAGAGGCAACACCCGGTAGACGTACCAATGATCGGCGGTCTCCACGACGATGGCGTCGCAGGACGACAGCTGATCTATCGAGTTGAAGGGTGAGCCCTTGCCTACGCGGTGTCCGGCCACCGCGAAGTTGCCCACTTCCCCGGGCGTTGCGGTGCCCAGGTAGTGGCCGGGACCAGCTTCCAGGGTGGTTGGGTCGGTGCCCTCCAGCACGGTGAAGACGAAATCAGGGCCGAACGCCGGGATGTACAGCTTGGCGATACCCGCGCCCTGGACCGGCCGACTCACCAGGCCACGTGCGTTGTGCCAGGTGTCGTCCAGCTTGGCGGTGGCCTCGTGCTGCTTCTCGGCCGACGACCAGTTGGTGAAGTACGCCTCGTAGAACACGAACAGCAGGACCACCAGCCCCACTGTCAGCAGCAGCTCACCCACTCCGCGGATGGCCGTTCGGACCGGATCAGGGCGCCGTTGTGGAGCTCGGGAGCGCCTTGTCCGGGTCAGCACATGGCTCACGAAACCTCCTCGCGGGCACAGCGGGCCGGGGCACGCCAGACCGTAGTGGGTGTCGATAACTCACGACTGGCCGGGCCACATGGGGACTGACAGCCCGCCCGTGCCGGGCCGCGGGCGCGTTAGGTTACCGTGGTCAGCAGCGCCGCCTGCCAGACGAGGAAACGACCATGCCGAAGTCGAAGATTCGCAAGAAGTCGGTCTACACCCCGCCGGCCGAGGCGATGAGTCCCGCGAAGGTTCAGGTCGCAGGCCCGTCCCACCCGCTGTATGTCGGCGTCATGCTCGGCATGATGCTGCTCGGCTTGCTCTGGTTAGTGGTCAATTATCTCGCTGTGGACAAGATTCCCCTGCTCAACAGCCTCGGCAACTGGAACTTCATGATCGGTTTTACGTTGATGATCATCGGTCTGTTGATGACCATGCGCTGGCGCTGACCGGCTGGCTCGAACATCCATCGAACGATGCCGAACAACACGGTTGCCATTCATCCCCACTGTGGATAAGCCCTGTGGACACGCACGCAGCCGCGACGGACACAACAGCACGACACACCGAGCACCAGAGCGCGACACGCGCGGGGTGAGTGGGGTTAGCGGGGCTGGGGCAGCAGGTACAGCATCGCGGCGGTGACCGCAGCGCCGGAGGCCAGCCCACCGAGGTGGCCGAGGATCGAGATGTTGGGCACCGCAACGCTGATGACCACGTTCAACAGGATGATCGTCAGTGCCGGTCGCGGCGACAGCCGCAGCTTCATCAGCACCACGGCGAGGCCGCCCATCAGGCCGAACACCGCGCCTGACGCACCGGCGGTGTGGCTCGCCGGGTTCTCGAACGCAAAGACCACCAGCGACCCGCCGAGCAGCGATACGAGATACACCACCAGGAAGCGGGCACTGCCAAGCACCTGCTCGAGGTCACGGCCGATCACCCACAGCGCAATCATGTTGAACGCCAGATGGATGGGCCCGATGTGCAAGAAGCCCGAGGTGAGCAGCTGCCACCAGGCGCCATCGGCCACCGCGCTCGGCTGCAACGCCCATTGCTGGAACAGCTGCGCGTCGGCGTTATGTGCCACGCTGGCGGCCTGCAGCACGGTGACCACGAAGATAGCCACGTTGATCGCGATCAGGGCCGGAACCACCAGCAGCCGGCCGGTCTGCGGCGACCACTGCACCGTGCCCGTCCGCGGCCTCGACCGACCACCCTCAGCGATGCAGTCCACGCAGTGGTAGCCCACCGAGGCTTCGCGCAGGCAATCCGAACAGGCGGGACGGTCGCAGCGGGTGCAGCGCACCGCGGTCGCACGGCCCGGATGCCGGGCACACACCGCACCAGCCATCGCGGTCATTGAGCCGGCCGGGGTACGACCACGGTCACTCGCTCGATCACGATGTTGTCCACTGGACGGTCCCCTCGGGTCGGGGTCCGCGCAATGGCATCAACCACAGAGCGGGACTGCTGATCAGCCACCTCGCCGAAGATGGTGTGCTTGCGGTTGAGATGCATCGTGGGGCGCACGGTGATGAAGAACTGCGAACCGTTGGTGTTCGGACCCGCATTGGCCATCGCCAGCAGGTACGGCCGATCGAACCTCAGATCGGGATGGGTTTCATCACCGAACCGGTATCCCGGCCCGCCCCGGCCGGTCCCCGTCGGGTCACCACCTTGGATCATGAAGCCCGGGATCACCCGATGGAACAGTGCCCCGTCATAGAACGGTCCGGACAACTCACCTTTGGCGTTGCGCTGGGAATAGTCCTTGGTGCCCTCGGCAAGGCCGATGAAGTTCGCCACCGTTTTCGGCGCGTGGTTCGCGAACAGGATCAGGCGGATGTCGCCTGCGCTGGTGTGCAAGATGGCCGCAGGCGCATTCGTCGTCCGTTGCGTCACCAGACCCATCCTGCCATCACCCAGCTTGGGTTGCGGACAGGCCTGGATAGGCACGATCCTCGGCATCGACGTCATCGAGTAAGGATGTGAACGAGGTGAACGCTAGGCGCTCCCGCTGGCCGTGGGTGGTCTCCGTGTTGCTCGGCATCTTGGGAGTCGCCGGCGCCGTGGTTCGCAACCGCTGGCAAGCCTCGAGACCCCAGCGGTTCGCGGTCCGGCCAGAGGACCAGCTGTTGCGGTACCGCAACGCGGTCGCCACCGGCCGTTCGCCGCTGGGCAATGGCGTGGTCCGCGCGCACCACCGTCCGGGCGGCGACGATTGACCAACGGCACTACGGGTTGCGGATGAGCGACCTGAAACCTCCGGCCGGCGTCGCGCAGGTGCAGCTGGGAGGTGGCCTGCAGGCTGGCCGCGGCGTCCGCGCCGACAAACGTCCGAGGGTCATGTGCCTTGGACACGGCGCCCGCTAGAGACGCAGGGCTGCTATCACCTGCTCGGCGATCCGCCGAGCGCCGACCGTCTGCGGCTGGTTGGTCGTGATCACAACCGCGGTGCCGTGCCGAGACACCGCGAACACCGCTCCGTCAGCGGTCGGCTGCGAACCGCCGGACCAACCGCCGGGTAGCTCGGCGAGGTCGGAGGTCGCCACCGGAGCTACCGCGTCGACAGTGGCTCTGGCCGTCTGAGGACTGGCGACCACGATCCAGGTTCGCAGTTGCACGGCATCGTGGTAGGTGAGGAAGAAACATGCCGGGTACGGCTGATAGGCAGCTGTCTTCGAGACCCGTACCGCGGTGACCCGCTCCCCGTTGGTGTCCTGTACCGACGCTGCCGGCAGGTAACTGCACGGCCCATCGGCGGCCGGCTGCGGGGCCGGTGGAGCCTGCGCAGCGGCGCTAGCAGGTGGCTGGGCATCCGATGTCGGGGGTGCGCTGGGAGCGGTGGGTGCCTGACCACAGCCAACCCCCGTGACGGTAAGCATGGCACCCACGCTCGCCAGGATGATCGGCCTGTGATCCCGTGATGATGGCATAACGGCAGGTAGTCAACCATGTCTGGGACCGCTTGCGGCGCTTGGGTATTGATCACGGCGGGTCGGAAACGGCCGGGTGGCCGTCCAGACGAGGCTCCTGCGACGCACAGTGACACTAAGTGACACTTGGTTACCCGCTCGGGTGGTTCGAAGCCCCGTCAACGAGCCTCATAGCGGCAATGTGCCACGTCCAAGACGTTTCGATCAGGGCGCAACTCACCGTTCGGGGCACAGTCGTGCCACCGGTCGTATCTGCGCCGACTCCCACCTCGTTGAGCCGGTACCTGGATGCGCGGAGATCACCCACCCCCCGGGTGGCCTTCGCAGCGGTTATTGCCAGGTACGAGGGATCCACGGCACCCGAGGGGGACAGCCGTACCGCCCTCTCGTGGAGAGATCTCGAACGAGGAGGAACACCGGAACATGACGTCACGCACACCCAGGAGGCATCGCCGCCTGGCTCTCATGGCCGCCGGCACGGCAGCCGCGATGGTTTTGTTGCCGGGTGCTGCCTCGGCGCAGGTGAGCCACTCAGTGCAGCAGATCATGAGCTCCCCCGGTGGTCCGGCTACGCCTGGAGATCCGGTGGCGCCCCCCAACCCACTGCCACCCACGCCAGCCGCTCCCGGCGACCTGCCTGCTCCCGGCAACCTGCCGGTTCCTATCCCTGACCTTCTGGGTAATGGCAGCCCGAGCCTGACCGGATCGCATGACCATGACGGTCACAATGGGGATCACCACGGCGATGACGTTCGCCGGGATGACACCCCTAACAGTGATGCGATCAATGACCCTCGTCCGCCTGACCACGCTTCCGGCGAGGTGGGCAAGGTCGACTTGTTCAAGTCTCGCCTGCTGGACATCACCAAGTACGACGCGACCATCGAGGACAACGGCCAGTCCCACGCCGACTCGACCGTACTCGGTCTGGGCGGCAGCAGGCTCATCGGTTCCAGCGCCGACTCCCGCAACCACAACCGGTCCGGCGACAACGGTGACGCTCTGAAGCTGTGTGGCACCACCGGCGGGCTGCTCTGCCTGAGCCTGCTCTACCACAACACGGTGGCTACCGAGGACCACGACAGCGCGCTCGCCGCAGCTCGCGGCGGCGTTGCCGCCCTGTGCCTCGGCAGCAAGGGCAGGGACCGGCGTGACCACGACGTCACCGCCTCCTACGAGTGCAACGGCATCCTGTCCCTGGGTGTCGCCGAGGGTCTCGGCATCGCAGAGCGGGACAAGGCAGCTGGTCACACCAAGGCTGACTCCGCCAACGAGCTGCTGAACCTCTGCATCGGCAAGCGCGACAAGCTGACCACCCCGTGCGAGGGGCTCGGGCTCGAAGCGGTGCATTCCGAGTCCAAGTCGAGGTCGGACAAGCCGGACACCGAGCGTCACTCGTTCCTGCTGGGTATCGACAGCAACGGTCACTCGTCGTACCTGCTGGACGCTCCGTTCGGGCTGGCTCTGCCCGACCACTGCGGTGACTCCGCCATCCTGTGCTTGCTGCTCAACCAGGGCAAGTCGGTCATCTTCCACAACCCCAAGGGCGCCGGAAGTGCGCAGGAGGCCCTGCGCCTCGATGTGCTCAACCGGGTCCTGCTGGTGGTCCTCGGTCAGTCCGAGACTCTTGCCCACGAGACCAATGAGGGCAACGACAACGACCACCACAACAAGGGCGACCACGGCGAAGACCACGGCAACAAGGGTGAAGAGCACGGCAAGGGCGAGGAAGAGCACGGCAAGGGTCCTGAGCTGGCTCAGACCGGTGCCGATGTCGCCGGGCTGCTGGCCGGTGGCTTCCTGCTCACCGGATTGGGTGCGCTGACCGTGGCGGGTACCCGCCGCCGGGCTGGCAGGCACACCGTCTGAGTGGCCAGTAGTACCTGAGTAAATCTTCAGCGGGGGTCGGCGAGATATTCGCCGGCCCCCGCTGGCATGTCCACCCCACTGTCCCCGCTACGATCGGCGCCCTCATGAATACCTTGATCTCCAAGTTGCCCTGGCTCGCCCGGATGCCCCTGGTAGACCGGATGCGCAGCCGACCGCTTCCCGCGCTCATCGGTGTTGTCGCCCTCGTGCTTGCCATCGTCGCAGGCGTGATCGCCTTGGTACTCAGCAGCGGCGTCGTCGGCGGCGGCGCAAGCAACGCCAACGAGGTGGTCAATACGGCCGGCCACTACCGCTTTGAGGTTCCGACCGGGTGGTCGACCACCCAAGAGGGTCGTACCACCACGGTGACCAGCCCAGACCAGACCACCGTGATCACCTTAGGAGTCGGCCCGGTCGGTCCGATACCCAACGCCGGCACGGCGTTCTTCCAGGACGTCGCCAGCCACTACAAGGATGTCCAGGTGATCCCGCCGGAAGCCAAGACCGTGGGTTCACGGCCCGCTCTGGTCTACGGCGGAGTCGGGAACAACGACAAGAACACCCGCATCCGGTTCCTGGCGATCACCGTGGAGAACAACCCGGCCAACTACGCCATCGCGATCTTCACCGTGGCTGACTCCGATCCCAACGTGGTGCTTCCTCCGGTGAACCGGGTAGTCGAGACCTTCCAGTCGGTCGCGTAGCGTTGGGTCACCCGCACGTCAGCGTACGTTTATAGGGACACTCACCGTCGTCTCATCGATGTCCGAGGTTCGCACGGTGATCGACAGGGTCCAGCCGCCGGGATAAGGCAGCTGGACCCTGTCGGCGTCATACCCACCCGGCTCAGTGTGCTGCAGCGGCACCGTGAAGGGACCGAGCGCCCGGCCGGTGAGGGTCAGCTCGGTCCGCACTTCGGCCACGTCATGCCGGGTACCGCCGGGATCCTCGACGGTGAGGTGGATGCTGTTCGGTCCGGCGGCCGCCGGATCGACGTCCACGACAAGTTTCCCTTGGCCGCCCGGGCCACTGGTGTCGTAACTGACGACCCGGTGCCCGGGAGCCAGCCGCGTGATGGCCTGCGCCGTTGCAGTACGCCCCGGCTCGGCGTTGACCAGCAGCGCGGTGACGCCCAGCACGACTGCCCCGAGCGCAGCCTCCACCAGCACACTTCGCCGCAGGGCGCGCTCCCCCAGCACGCCGCCACGGCGCGCGCCCACCTCCGCGGCCTGCCCGGCAGCGCGCGTTGCCGCCCCGACGCCGATCAAGACGCGCCGACGCCGGCTGACCCAACGATGGGATACCGACGCGGCGCCGAGCATCAGCGCGACGGTACCGAGCTTGACGAGCAGCAGCCGGCCGTAGTCGGTGGTACCGAACGCCGCCCAACTGCCGAGCTGGCGCCAGGACTGGTAACTGCCGGTGCCGATGAGGATTGCGATGGAGCCGGTCGCGATCGAGGAGAACCGGACCACCGCGTGCTGCGGCATCGCCGGCGCAGCGGTGTCGGTGTCACCCACCGGTCGCAACGCAACCACCAGGGTGACCAGGCCACCGAGCCATACCCCCATTGCCAGCAGGTGCACGACGTCGATAGGCAGTGCCAGCTGGTGCTGCAGCCCCACCGAGGCGTGGTCCGCAGCAGCCCAGGTCGCCGCCAGACCAGTCGCCAACCCCACGCCGATAACTCCGCACCACGCCCGGCCGCGCCGCGTGAGGTGGCCCAGCCAGGCACACAACAGCACAACGTAACCGCCCGCCAGCGCCAGCAGCGCCAGCCGGACGGTCAACGCACTACCCAGCGGGCTGGCCAGGGTCTCTGAGACGACGTTCCGATCGGCAAGCCGGTCCAGGCCGAGCCCGTCGGCATAGGGTCCTTGGAGCAGCAACGTCGCGATGGTGGTCGCCAGCAGGCCGGCCCAGCCACCAACCATGACGCGGCGGGCGCCGCGGCGGGTGAGCGCCTGCGGCCAGCACAGCAGCGCGAACGCGATCGACCCGACCAGCAACGCGTATGCCGCGAACGCCGCAGCTCGGACGATGGTATAGAGCACGCCGACGGATGCGCTGCCGGGCGGTTGCGCATCCACCGGCGTCCGGCTCGCCAGTGCCTGCGTGGGATGACCCACCGAGAAGGTGAACGCGCCCGCCACCGGATGCGAGTCGGCCGAGATCACCCGCCACGAGACGGTGTAGGTGCCTGGTGCGGACGTGCCGGCAACCAGCGTGACGCCCACGGTAGCGGCGCCGCCGAGATGCGTGGCGTGACCATCGTCGACTTCAGCACCATCGGGTCCGAAGACCCGCACCCCGCCCGGGGCCACCACCACCGGTTCGCTGAAGGTCAGCGACACGGTGGCCGGCATGGTGGCAACCACCCCGCCCTGCCCGGGCTCGGTCCCGATGAGCGCCGCATGTGCCGAGGCTGAACTGGTGCCGGTGAGCACCACGAGTACCGCGCAGATCACCGTCATTGCGCAAGCCCGCAGCACTCGCCGGAACAACACAGAGCAACTCAACCAGCAGCGGCGCTACGCCGGTTCAGCAGACCCATGATGATCCCGATGATGCCCAGCCCGATTCCCACGATGCCGAGCACGACACCCCAGGTGTTCGTGGCGGAGTGGCCGCCGCCGGTGGCGGTCTCCGCGGCTGCCTGGGTCGTCTTGGCCGATGTCAGCTTGACTACCGGCGCCGGGTGCTCCGGTTCGGGAGCACCTTCTGGTGCCGTGTCGATCCACCGCACCACTTCGCCGTTGTCGTAAGTCTGCAGCGCCTTGAAGACCAGCTCATCGGTGTCGGTCGGCAAGGGACCCATGGAGACGTCGAACTCCTCGAACGATCCGGGCGTTATCTTGCCGCCGGTCCAAATGATCTTCGAGACTACTTCGGTGATCTCGCCGTCGTCAGTTTTGATCGGTTTGTCAAGCTTGGTCTTCTGCGCGGTTGCCGTCCAGCCGGGAACGGGGCGAGTCGCCACGGAGGCAATAGGGTGATCAGTAGGAAAATCGATCTCCAATTGTGTTGTCGATGCGGCGTCCCGCTCATTGGGAACCCGGAAGGAGATCTTGGTATACCCGCCTTGCTGGGCGGTGCCGGGATTGGCGGTGACGTGTGCCCACGCGGTGCCGCCGAGCGTCATCACCGCCAACGCGACCAGCGCGCCGATCGCGGCAGCCCGGCGGGCCAGCCACCAACTGATTCTCCTCATTGCGCTCCCTGAGTAGGCCCGGCCATCACAGCATCGTCAGCAGCATGTAGCTCATTCCGATACCCATGACGACCTCTGTCGAACCAAGCAGATGCGGCGACACCACCACACCGCGCGGTCCCCCGCCGGACAGCGCCGCACCGGCCGCCATCCCTGCCAAGGTGTTCACCGGCACGGCCAGCCGAGCAGCCAACCGCACCACGAACACCACGAAATACCCGATGAACGTCCAGGTCAGTAAGGACAGCGCGAGCCCGTCGATGCCTGCTTGTCCCATGTCCATGTGATCCGCCATGGTGTGCGGGACATCTGCGGGCATGAGCGTAAACATGTAGACCATGGCCACCCCACCGACCAGCAGGTGCAGCTCGTGGTTTCCGGCCGGCGCCCGCACGGTGGCGGGTAGAGCACGCCGGATCAGCCGGACGGCGATGTACCCGGCCGCCAGGCCGAACAGCAGCTGCCAGCACAGCCGGGGTAGCGGATCAATCCACGGCACCAGCATCACGACCATGCCCGAACTCATCACCGCGCGCGAGACATCTACGCCCGGATCACGGTCACCGTCCCCGGCCGAGGTCCCAGAATCGGACATGAACAGCCGGATCACGTAGTAGACGGTCAGCGCGGCGAACATGGCGGCAAAAGCCCACCGCACCCACTCCGCACCGGCCACCGCTCACCCCTTTCCTGCAATTGATAGTCGTGTGCCGCCGACGGATAGTTCCCACGCCAAGATCGACGTGTTGGGGCTGTGACGATCAGTCAAACGGTTCGTCGTCGTCGGCGGAGGCAACCACACGGTGCTGTTCGGCGTAGTCGGCCGGGTCGGCCTCCAGGGGTGCCTCGCTCAATTCTCCCAGTTCCTCGTCGTCTTCGGGGAAATCGGTCACTGGACGCCGCTGGTCGGCCGCGTCATCGTCAGGGTCCTCGATACCCATCTCATGCTCCTATTGATCGTTTGCGGTGCACAACCATGATGTCGAACTCGGTGACAATCCGGTTGATCGCCACTGGAAAGATCTAGGGGACGCCAAGCGCCGTTGGTGGGACCCTACGAGGGTGGAGCAGATCGAGGCCGCACGGTTGGTATTGCGACCGATCTACGTGCCGGTGGCCCGCATGCTCCTCGAAGGCGGGATCCCCCGGGGGTTGAGCTTCGCGCCGGGCTACCCGTCCGCCTTCTCACTGGAAGTGATGGAATCAGTCGTCGAAGCACAAGGGCCCGGCCGGTTCGGGCCTTACTTCATGATCCGTAAGGCCGACCGCCTGATCGTCGGCGAGATCGGTTGCAGTGTCGACGACGACTGCGTCACGGGCCGGGTCGGCTATACCGTGGTCGAGCCGTGTTGGGGCCGGGGATATGCCACCGAGGCCCTGCGGGCGTTGTTGTCCCATGTGCTCGCCGCACCCGGCATGCGCCGAGTGGTCGCGGAAACGATGGTGGAAAACACGGCCAGCCGCCGCGTCATGGAGAAGGCCGGCATGACTTACTGTGGCCAGCGGCTGGATGACGAATACGGCGAGCCGCTCAATCTAGTCGTCTACGAGGCGTTCGCGCAGTCCACTGTTCCTACCAGGTGACGGGCAACTGGCTGACCGCGCCGGCCACCGCTTCGCGGACGGGCTGGATGTCCGCGAGGGGTACCGCGAGGCGCAGAGTGGGGAAGCGCTCGAACAAGCGGACGAACAAGTACTGAAGTTTCACTCGCGCTAGGTGAGCGCCCAGGCAGAAATGCGCACCATGGCTCAGTGACAGGTGCGGGATTCGCTCACGGGTGATGTCGAAGCGTTTCGGATCGGGGAAGACTGCCTCGTCTTCGTTGGCCTCCTGGACGGCGAACATCACGGTGTCCCCCGCGCGGATGGTGACGCCGTCCACCTCGACATCGACGGAGGCATACCGGGTGAGGCCGCCGCGCCGCGCGGCTCGCTGGCGCTCGAGCGGGCTGGCGAAGCGGAAGATCTCTTCCACCGCTGAGGCGGCGAGAGCCCGGTCCCGCTGCAGCGCCTCGCGCTGTTCGTGGTGAGTCAGCAGCAGCAGCATGCCGCGATCGATGATCGCGACGGCGGGTGCGTGCCCGGCGAATACGATCCCCGCGGCCAGGTGGGCGATCCCATCATCGGTCAGCGCCGGGTCGAGTTCAGCGGCGCGCAGTAAGTCCGCGATGACGTCGTCGCCCGGCGTCCAGCGCTTACGTTCAATCAGCGTGCCCAGGTAACGCCATAACGACTGCAGCCCGCCACGGGCCACCGCGGGCTTGCTGACCTGCTTCGCCTCGACCTGCCACCGGCAGAAGTCCGCGCGGTCCTGCGCGGGCACCCCGAGCAGCTCGCACACGACCAAGGCCGGCAGCGGGAAGGCCACGGCGGCATGGAGATCAGCAGGTGGGCCACTTCGGTGCAGTTCGTCGAGCAACTCGTCGACGATCTGCTGGACACGCGGCCGGAGGTTTTCCATCCGGCGGGCCGACAGCACAGGCGTCAGCA
>DATFDO010000262.1:0-18698 GCA_035252045.1 Pseudonocardiaceae bacterium | reverse complement strand
GTGCCGATCTTCGTGTTCCCGGCCGACGCGCCCACCCGGGCCACCCTGACCCTGCTGCACTGCCTCGCCGCCGCGATCTTCATCCCGGGACTGCGGCACACTCGGTGACGATTTGCATTTGAGGGGACCGGAGCATGCCCGACCTGCACGACGTCGCCGAACTGGCCGCCGCCAACGGACACCTTGCCGTCATGTCCACCATCCGTGCCGACGGCACGGCCCAGGCATCGCTGGTCACAAAACAATCTCTGTCACGATCGTCCGCGGGTTGACTGTGGAGGACCTGCGGACTCGACCCCGTAAGTTCGCAGATGGGCGATTGCCGCGTCGAGGGCGACCTCGACAGGGACGGTGGTGCGTGTCGTTTTGGCCAGCAGCAGCCCGCCCTGCAGGGATGCCATGGTGGCCAAGGCCAGACGGTCCAGGTCGGCATCTGGGCGCATCTGCCCGGCGACCACCATGGCCCGCAGCGCGCCTACGAGCAGGTGCTGCCACCCGCTCGAAGATCGATGCTGCCTCCGTCCGGGTGGCAGCTGCCTGTTCCGGCCACCTTTGTCATCGACCGCGCGGGGGTGGTGCGCGCCGCCCACGTGTCAGCCGACTATCGCACCCGGATGGAGCCAGCGGACATCGTCACCGCGCTCGACGAGCTGACCTGCTAACGGGGACCATCAACGACGTCGCCGACAGTTGATCGGTCGTCCACCATGACCGGCGATCGCGGCCGCATCAGCGCTCGGCCTTCGCCTCCGCCACTGGGTTGATACACGAATACGCCCAGGTCGCATGACATGGATGACCAGTTCGGCACTCACAGGGCGAGATCTGTGCGCCCCCCGCCTCCTCCGCAGCCGGATTCTTGCGAAGCGTGGCGCGAGCACCATTGCACAACAACCAACCCGATCCAGGCCGTGCTTGCCCCAGTGAGCAGGAGCCCGCTGCCCTGAGGGCAAGCGGGCTCCCCGTTAAGCGGTGGGATCAGACCGGGCGCACGCCGGTGGCCTGCAGGCCCTTGTTGCCCTGGCTGACCTCGAACTGCACGCGCTGCCCCTCGTCGAGGCTGCGGAAGCCGCTAGCGTCGATCCCCGAGTGGTGCACGAAGACGTCGCTGCCGCCGTCGTCCTGAGAGATGAAACCAAAGCCCTTTTCCGCGTTAAACCACTTCACAGTTCCCTGTGCCATGCGATGTGCTCCTCAGCAAGTGGAAGCCCGCACCGTGCGGGATCCGGCCGGCCCTGGTGACGCTGGCTGGCGTCCCTTTGACGCAAGCCAGCGTCTCCAACTCGTTCCCGCGGGCGTGCATCACACGAACACTGAAACTGAACGACCTAACTCGATACTACCGCGGCGCTGTATGGCTTGTTCGGGTCGGGCTACTCCCGCGCCAGCTGCCTAGGCACTGTTGTGTCCACCGATGTGAGGCCCAGACAGGCTGTGTTGATGCGTCGTTGCCACTCTCGGTCGCGAGTGCCGACCTGTCCCGGTTTAGAAGTTAATCTTAAACTCGCAGGTCGGCTGCTTTCACTGATGATTGATTTACCATCGGGCCGAGTTGGCTGGCGAAGGCCTCCCGTTGCTGGTGCACATGGTCCCGGAAAGCGGCTCGCGTATGCAGATCGCGTACTAGCACGAAATCCCACGGCTGGCTTAGCCCGACACTCGGCGCGCATGCGCAGCACCGAGGACTCGATACAGGACGTCGTCAGGCACGCGGGCGCCGGTGAACTCTCCTCGAACATCCCGCCGACGATGTATGACCTGGTAAAACCAATCCGTCTCCATCCGCGCAGTCTGCCGAGAGCGCCGATCGTCGACGTACCAGCCTCCCGCTGTTGACCCCGCCGCACGCCTCGTCGCCGCACCAGGAACTGTCAGCCAGTGGCGATGACAGCTGTGACCATGGGGTTGGAAAACCGAGCACGTGCTAGCGGCTTGGCCTGTTCAGACATCCCTCAGGGTCCATGGAAGTTCGTGGTCGTACGCGGTGATTGTCACGCAGTTCGTCACGCACCCGCCCGCATGATGATCATGACCGTAGACGGCAAATTGCCGTGTGTACGCGACACGCAGCTTGGTTCCTGTGTGGTCTTGGCGCAGGGCGTGTGGCTGTCGGCGTTACAGCCCCGCCAACACTGTCCGGTCGGCGGCGGTCATACCACGGATAGCGGCAGCGATCGACCGGACAGGCTGCGCTGTATGACCGGCAGTCGTGTCGCCAGTTGCCTGACTGCGGTTGCTGAAGCAGACGACGGCGAACGCAAAACGACGGGCACGCCGGCGTCGCCAGCAGCGCGCGCCTCGATGTCGAGCGGGATCTGAGCTAGCAGCGGCACGTTGGCTTGCGTGGCCAGTCGTTGGCCGCCGCCCTCGCCGAAGAGGGTGGTGTGCTGTCCGCAACTGGCGCACACCGTCGCGGTCATGTTTTCGATGACGCCGGCGATCGGCATGGCGTTTCGCGCGGCCATGGTCAGCATCCGTTGAGCGACGGTGTGGGCGGTGCTGGTCGGGGTGGTGACGGCGAGCAGGGCGGCGTCGGGGACGAGTTCGAGCAGCGAGAGGGTGATGTCGCCGGTTCCTGGTGGCAGGTCGATGAGCAGGATGTCCAGCTGTCCCCAGTAGGTGTCGGTGAGGAATTGGTGGAGGGCTTTGTGCAGCATCGGGCCCCGCCAGATGACCGGTTCGCCGGGGTCGACGAAGAAGCCCACGGACATCAGCCTGACACCGTGGGCCGGTACGGGCAGCATGAGCCCGCCGAGGGTCAGCGGGTTGGTGTGGACCCCAAACAGCTGGGGGATCGAGTGGCCCCACACGTCAGCGTCCAAGACCCCCACCCGGTGGCCGTCGGTGGCCAGAGCGGCGGCCAGGTTCGCCGTAATAGTGGACTTACCGACTCCGCCCTTGCCGGACGCGATTGCGTAGATGCGGCAGCTGGACCCGAGGCGTCCGCTGACGGGTCGGGTGGTGGTGCGTAGGTGCTCGGCCAGTTCGGCGCGCTGACGCGCGGGCATGGAAGCGAACTGGACTGTCGTGCTCCCGACGCGTCCCACGGCGGTGTCGACGGCGGCGCGAACGGCGGTGGCGAGCTCATTGCGGTGCGGGTGCTCGGCGGTGGCCAACGCGAGCTCGATGGTGACCCCACCGCGGCGGGCGGGGCGAACATCGTTGATCATGCCGAGTTCGTCGAGGGAGCGAAGTAGCAACGGGTCGGTGACTGCTGCTGCAGCCGCGCGAGCCAGGTCGAGGGCCGCGCTGCGGTGGTGGCGAAGGTTGAGCATCATCGCTGCCCTGGGTCGGTGGAGACGCGGAAGGCGCGCCGTTGGGGTTTGACCGGGCGCATTTGAAACTCGGGGCGGCGCTGGCCTGCGGGACCTAGACGAGGGCGGGTCTTGGCGAGCCACTGCTGGTAGACCTGGATTGAGCGGTTGGCGTCGACGTAGACGTCGCCGTACTGGTCGCCGGGGTGGGCTTTTTCGAGATGGACTTTCTGGAGCCAGCAGTGCTGTCCGGACCAGGGGTCGGGTTGCACGGCGAATGCGAGGTTTTGGTGCACTCCGGGATCGGTCCACCAGATACGTTGTGAGTCGGGGTCGTCGGAGGCGAACGGGGCGACACCGCCCTGGTAGCGCAGCAGCCAGGTGTTCGGACCGTTCGGGTGGGTGATGTTGACTAGGCCGCTGACCCAGTGGCTGCCTTCGGTGTCGTGCAGCCGCCATCGGCCCATGTGGTGGGACAGGGCGCAGACGCCGGGACGGATTCCCTCGGTGACCCACACCCGCGCAACGAGGTAACCGATCGAAGTTGTTACGCGCACCAGGTCGCCGGTGACCACCCGGTGGCGGCGCGCGTCGGTGGAGTGCAGCCACAGGGGGTGGGTGTTGGAGATCTCGTTGAGGTATTTCGCGTTGCCTGAGCGGGTGTGGATCAGTGTGGGCAGCCGGAAAGTCGGCATCAAAACGAGGTTGCCGGCGTCGAGGTCGATCTCGCGGTGGGCGACGTGGGAGCGGATGTAGCCGGGTGCGGCGTGCTCGGCCCAGCCCCAGTCGCGCATCGCCGTGGAGTACACCTCCAGCTTGCGGGACGGGGTCAGCCAGCCGGCGGTGGTCGAGCCGTCGTCGTGGCGCACCCCGATCGCGCCCGCCTCGCCGACTAGCGGTGGGGTCGAATCCAGTGTCACCGGCTTGCGCACCACCCCGCGGGTGTCGAGCCCGGTGTCGACCGTGGTGTCGCCGAGTTCGTCGGCGCGCAGCGGCCGCTCATCTTGGCGGTAGAGGTCTTTGCCGATCTCGACGGCACCATAGCGACGCATGTACGCCAGCGGAGTCAGGTTCTCGGCGTGCGCTTTTTCGACCAGGCCGGGTACCTGGTTTTCGAACATCCACTGGTAGTACTCGTCGACAGTGATTTTTTCCCCGGGCCGGTAGGGGGACTCGAAGTAACGCCGGATGCCCAGTGTCCCGTCCGGGTCGATGCGCCAGGACAGCTCAAACCAGAACTCGTTTTCTTCCCACACCTGACCCGGGTTGGCCTCGCGGGTGTCGGTCACCGGGTGCCCGAGCTTGTCCATCGCGACCCGGCGAACGGGCTGGCGAAAGCCGAGCCACTGGCTGGCGTGGGTTTCATAGGAGTGGGTGTCGTGGCGCTCGGTGGCGTGGCCCATCGGCAGCACGTAGTCGGCGAATTCCGCGGTTTCGGACCACGTCGGGGTCAGCGCGACGTGCAGCCCCACCTTGTCCGGGTCGCTGAGGACTCGCATCCAGGCAAAGCCGTCGGGATAAGTCCAGATCGGGTTGAACACCCGTGTGAAGTAGACCTCGAGCCGGCTGCGGCCCTCGGTCAGAAAGTGCGGCAGCAATATCGACATCTCGTTGGTGGCCAGGGGGTATTCCCGCGGCCAGGTCAACTCATTCCAGTGATCATGGGCGGGGGGCATGGTCGGGCCGTGCGGGATGACTTTGTTCCACCCGTTGGGGCTGGTCCCGCCCCGGGTACCGATGGACCCGGTCAGGGCCAGCACGAACCACAGGCACCGGGCGACCTGCCAGCCACCCAGGTTGCCCGCCGCGGCCGAGCGCCAGATGTGCGCGGCCAAGCGGTGATCGCACTGGGCCACCAGCTTGGCGAGCTCGACGATCCGCTCCACCGGGACCCGGGCCTCCTCGGCGGCGAATGCGAAGGTGAACTCGGCGTAGTCGGCCTCGAGACGATCGAGAAAAACGTCGAACGACGGTTCGGCATCGGGATGCAGCTCGGCCAGGTAGGTCTGCCAGTTCAGCCAGCGACGCAGGAATGGCTGATCAATCTGGCGGGTGCGCAGCAGGTGGGACGCAACCGCGAGCAAGACGGCCGCTTCGCTACCCGGCCACGGTGCGATCCACACGTCGGCGTGGCTAGCGGTGTTGGACATCCGCGGGTCGATCACGATCAGCTTCGCCCCGGACTGCTTACCTTCCATGATCCGCTGGGCGTGCGGGTTGAAGTAGTGACCCGTCTCCAAGTGACTGGACAACAGCAAGATCACCTTTGCGTTCGCGTGATCGGGGGAGGGCCGGTCATAGCCGCCCCACAGCGTCATCCCGAACCGGGCACCCGAGGAGCAGACGTTGGTGTGGCTGTTATGCCCGTCCACACCCCAGGCCTGCAGGAACCGCTCGGCGAAACTGTCCTCGCCGGGTCGGCCGACGTGGTACATGACCTGTTCGTGGCGCTTGTGCTCGATCGCGGTGCGGATCCGGGCGGCGATGTCGTCTAATGCGGCGTCCCAGCTGACGCGCTTCCACTGGCCCCCGCCGCGCGGTCCGGTCCGATGCAGCGGATACAGGATCCGCTCCGGGTCGTTGATCTGGTTGATCGTGGCCGGACCCTTGGCGCAGTTACGGCCCCGCGAACCCGGATGCGCCGGGTTGCCCTCGACCTTCTTGACCGATAGGTCGTCCTTGTCGACGTAGGCCAGCAACCCACAGGCCGACTCGCAGTTAAAGCAGGTCGTCGGGATGAGCATGTAACTGTGCGCAACCTTGCGCGGGTGGGCCTTGGCGTCATATTCGACGTGGTGATCCCAACTCGACACCGGAGGAAAGTTCCGCAGGTGCTCGTGGCGACGCTCGCCGGGCAGCACATGACCAGCTGCCGGCGGGATTGGGTCAGCCGGGATTGTGCGCTTGCGCTGCGGGACCGTTTCGGTCATGCCTGCCTCCTGCGCAGTGCTCGGCGAGCGAACTTAAGACAACGGCACGTCTTGGCCAGCACGAACGAACACGCTCTCGTAACACAGCAATGCGACCTGCACGGCCACACCCGCGGCGACCACCGCAGCCAGAGCGACCCCCGACCAGCCGACCGCAGCGACTGCCGCGGCCACCACCGCAAGGCCCACGCCTGCCGACCAGAACAGCCGCGCGTACGGGCCGTGGGTGACCAGATGCGCCGCAGCATTTGCCTGGGCAGTGGTATGGCGCCCCCCGAATTCCAACAGCACCATCAACACATGAATTGCCGTGGCGAACACCAGCACCCGCGCGAGCAGCGCCACTCCCGGCTGGGACAGCCCGGTTACCGGCGCAGCCACCACCAGGGCACCGGCACCGACCATGGCCGCCTGTGCCTGTAGGTGCCAAAACAGCAACGGCGACTGCCACAAGTCCCGGCCCTCGGCTTGACCGAACAGGAACGCGGTGTAGCCGGCGGTCAGCGCCCCGCCCGGCACGGCAAGCGCCGCGAGCACCCTCAACACCGCTGCCGCCGTGGATCCGGGACCGCTGGGGACTGCGCCGGACTCGATGAGGATGCCCAGCACCAGCCACGCCGCCGACAGTGCTACGAACGCGGTGAGCACCACACCACCGCGGACCAGCCACGAGGTCGGGTTGGGTTTGAGGAAGATGTAGAGGAACCGTTCCGGACGTTTGAGGTCCCAGACCAGCAGCGCCCCGGTGATCACTGTGGCGGCCAGGCTCAGCGCGGGAGCGATGACGGTGCCCACCATCCCCAGGTCGATGCCCAGGAACAGCGCGAAGGCGGCGAGCATCAGCGCGCCGGCGCCGATGGCCTTGGTCCACAGGTAGGTGGTCACTCGCCAGCCCCAGGGTCGTGGGTGGGCGGTGTTGAGGGTGGTCTGGGCCCCGGTCACCGGATCCGGAGACAGGTGGCGGGCTATGCCGGCGCGATGCGGGTCGGGTTGGGAGTACACGTAGCCCCCCGCGGCGGGGGCAGCCAGCGGGTCGAGTACCGCGCGGTCGGCACCCAGGTAGAACACGTTGGGCCCGGTGCCCTGCTCCGGGGCGCGCACCGAGACTGGATTGCTGGCCACTAGCTGCGCGATCCCGCTGGTGGGGTCGTCGAGGTCGCCGACCCAGATGGAGTGCGTGGGACAGACCACCACGCAGGCCGGTTCCAGATCGGCGTCGATCCGGTGCGCGCAGAAGTTGCACTTGGCTGCGGTGTGGGTGTTCTCATCGAGGTAGATCGCGTCGTACGGGCAGCCCTGCATGCAGCTCTTGCATCCGATGCAGCGCTCGGAGTCGAAATCAACGATGCCGTCGTCGCGAGTGAACAGCGCCTTAGTCGGGCAGATCGTCACACAGGGAGCGTTGGTGCAGTGGTTGCAGCGCATCACTCCGAAATCCCGTGTGCTTGACGGGAAGGTGCCCTGGTCGACGTACTTGACCCAGGTTCGGAACTGGCCGACCGGAATGTCGTGTTCGGTCTTGCACGCCACCGTGCACGCATGGCACCCGATGCAGCTGCGCTGATCGATGGCGAACCCGTACCTCATCAGCCCGCCCCTCACTGTTGCTGCCCTGGACGGCGGCGTGATGCCAGGCACAACCCCCGTCTGCCAGGGCAACAATAGTCCTAATGTCCCTACCTATCGACGGCTTCGAAGACCCTCACCGCGCCCGGGTTGAGCTCAGGCCGTCCGATTAAAAGGACCTGCCGTCTTTCAGGCAGCCGCAAGCTTCGATTCGATCACGCGGCTGGCGCCGCAGCAGGGGCGCCGGCCAGCTGGTAGCCACCCCGGGCGGAGAACTCGGCACAAAAGCCGAAACGGTCCGCGCGCACCAGGGTCTGGCGCCACTCAATGGTGCGGCCGCCCGCCATGCCTCGGCGCTCGATCGAAAACGCCGCCACCCCGTCCGGGCAATGCAAGATCGCGGCTTCCCGCGCGGTGGGCACCACTGCGCGGATCTGCTCGCAACCACCGTCAAGCCGGATCCCGGTACGGGCGGCGAGTTCGTCGTACAACGAGGTGTGGGTGAAGTCAGCCGCAAGCAGCGGCTCGGCGAACGAGGCGGGAAGCCACACCCGATCCAACGCTAGCGGCTCCCCTGCGGCCAGTCGCAGGCGCTCCAGGTGCAGCAGTGGCGTCGACTCCTCCAGCCCCAGCCGGACCGCGATCACCCCGTCGGCTCGCACGTCGAGCCTGCGAACCACGCTGCTTTGATGCAGCCCCGCTGCTTCGACGGAGGCGAATAAGCTGTACAGCGCCCCCAGCGGCTGCTGGATTTCGGTCGGGCGGGACAGCCGGGGCGGGCGGCCGCGTTCGGCGGTGACCAGCCCTTCGGCGCGCAGTGCCCGTAACGCCTCCCGGACGGTGTTGCGGCTGACCCCATACTGGGCAATCAGCGCCTTCTCTCCCGGGAACGTGCGATCGAACTCGCCTCGGGACAGGCGTCGTCGAAGATCTTTTTGTATTTGTGCCCACAGCGGCAGCGGGCTAGTTCGATCGAGCACACGAGCTGCCATCAGTCCCATCCGATCTCCGAATCGACTGTCGCGGCTCAAGAATAAAGGTCGGACATTCCACCGTCCCAAGCCGTGAACCGTCAGCTCGTCACCGGCGGTCCCGATGGCGAAGGTGGGCGGGTGGGTTTCGTACCTGCGGACTGCGGCCAGCAGTCCCGAGACGGTGCGGTGACGGCGAGCAGGGCCCCGATGGCGAAGCCGCCGTCGCACCCGTGGGTGTCGAACTGATCGTCACGGCGGTGACCTGCGATATCGCTGGCAGCGGGCCCGACATTGTTTCGGGCCAGCCCTTCGAACTGTCCTTGTGGCCGCTTTGATCAGTTCGAAGAGCGCGCTCGGCCACCGGCATGGGCGGAGCCGATCACCGCGGTGATCACAGGCCCGTGGCCACCCGCCTACGGAGGGATCTGCCACGGGAGTGCGGTCGTCTCACGCCGGCGCTCATCAACGTTCAGCGGCCCTGGCCTGCTCACCCGTCGTCATCGCCGGAGCGCGTGGACGGTGTTCGGCCTGGGAGTGGTCGCTGTGCCAGCGGGTGGCAAAGCAGCCGGAGGTGAAGTGCTCGACGCCGCTCTGGTGGTGGACGCCTCGGGCCGGTTCTCGAAGCTGCCGCAGTGGTTGGTGGCGGCGGGGTACCCGTGTCCAGCAGAAAAGGTCGTCGACGCGGGGCTGGCATACGCGACCATGGTCCTCGACGCCCCCAGCCGGGACTTCGAGGCCCTGCAGCACATGAACAGCGCCCCCGATCGGCCGCGCCGCACCTTCGCCGTACACGTCGAAGGCGGTGATCGAAGCGGGGGACCTTAGCAAGCCAACGGTTCGCTCGCTGGCGTCCACTGAAGCTCGCCCACCGACTCAGCACGGACATGCTGCAACAACTCACCGCCGGCCGTGATGATCACCAATCGGTTGTCTCCACCGCAGCTCTTGCATTCGCAGGGACCAAGAACAGTCGCTGGGCCTCGACATTGGGTGATCGAACCGCGGTAGACCACTGGTGTTCCGGTGGTGAGTGTCGTGCCAGTCATGGGGTCCCCCCGTGAGCGATGGGGGTCCAACGCCCCCGGTTACCCAGGGTTTCGTCGTCTATTCTCGCGTGTTATCACCATGCCGGAAGTTGGTGGGATTTTCCTGGCGAATCCCCAGGCGGGACTGTTGGGTAGGACGACGACGTCGTTCGGGCATGCGCAAGCGCATGCGCCGCATCTGCCGTGTTCGTTCGGCCCTGCCGCCACGTTCGGCGTTCAGCGGCTTCCGGTTTCCGCGGGAGGTGATCGTGCTGGCAGCGCGCTGGTACCTCCGTTATGGGCTCTGGTATCGCGATGTCAACAGCTGCTGGCTGCGCGGCGTGCAGGTTTGATCACGTCCCCATCGATCGGTGGGTCCGGCGGTTCACCCCGTTCCTGGCCGACCCTGCCCGCTGGGCCCAGTACGGCGGATCGGCATCCGCTGGCAGGTCTCTTTGACGCACTCATTCTGGCGACTGGGAAACGGCACATAGTTATAATATGGCGGCCCAAGGTGTGCCGGGCGGAACGCCTTGGCATTCCGCCCGGAGCCGCAGTCTTCGGCTCAGTTGCAGCGGCGTCAGGGAGTCACGAAATCCTTCCACAGTTCACGCTCGTCGCCGCGTGGGTCGTTGACGATTTCGATTTTCTCCGCGTTGAAGAAGGTTTGGACTGCACGGGTGGTGGTGTCGTAACGAATCCAGCCCGGGTCGCCGGAGGTGACGAATCGTACCCCGGCCGCGCATGTCGGAGATCCCGGTCTGGACGGTGAGGATCCGGTCAAGGTCGACCTCGGCGAGTGCCTCGGCCGTCAACTGCCTGATAGCAAGCATCTATCAAGCATCTTCGCCAGCGTCCGAGTGACCCTGGTCGCGTCTTCGATGGTCTGGGCGCAGTGCCCGGCACCGCTGGTCGAGCAGACCCCGGTTCGGCGGGGCCCGGGCAGGTCCACGAAGCCTTCCACGCCAAGGCGGTAGTTGATCGGCACAAACACGACGCCATCACGCGCGAACGCCGACGAGATTTAGCGGCGACCCGCCGGTTCTTCGCCCAGGCGCTGCAGCGCGCCTCATCGCCGACCGAAGTGACCACCGACCGGGCGGCCGCCTACCTACGAGTACTCGAGCGCCACGGCTTCAGATGGGCGCTCGGACTAACCCCCGTTGGACCGGCGGTCCGGTAACCGTGCACGACAGCCAACCGGGCTAGTTGACCGAGATAACCCGGGACTCGGTTGCTCACGGACCCGCTGCGTTAGTTCGGCGGGCCACTCGCCAGGCGAACGGTAGCGCTGTGTTGCTGCCCCGACACGGCTATCCAGGCCACCCGCATGCTGTCGCCAGGGTGATGCTCGGTGAGCAGGCTGGTGAGCGTGGTGGGGGAATCCACCGTCGTGCCGTCAAGCGACACAATGGTGTCTCCTGCCAGCAGCCCGGCTTCTGCGGCCGGTGAGCCGGGCACGACACCGGCCACGACAGCAGCAGCAGAGCCGTACCGGTGCCCGATCCTGCCCCGGTGGCCCGGCGTTGTCTGCGCATCCGAGTCGTCGACCAGAATGCCGAGGATGCCGGTGGCGCCGATGTGCACGGTTGCCGAGGTGGTACCGGCCCAGATCTGCCTGCTGACCGTGAGGGCGTCGTTGATCGGGACTGCTAGGCCGATGTTGCCGCCGCTTTGCCACCGCCCGTCGACGGAACCTGCGGTGTCGATGCCGATGACCTGCCCGGCAGCATTGACGAGCGGTCCTCCGGAGTCACCGGGCTGCACATCGGCGGCGACCTGAATCATCCCGGACAGTTGTTCGGCACCGCCGGTGAAATCGTTGCTTACGGTGGCCGCCTGGTGCAACGCGGACACGGTACCCACGGCCACACTGGGAGTACCACCGCGGCCGCCGGCGTTGCCGATCGCCGCGATGTGATCACCGACCGCGACCCTGTTGGAATCCCCGATCGAGGCGGTGGCCAACCCCGACGCCCCCTGCAGCTGCAGCACGGCGATGTCATGGCCGGGGTCGTAGCCCACGACGGTGGCCGGATAGGTCTGGCCATTGCCCACGTCGGTGGCAGTGATAGTGGTCGCACCGCTGATCACATGGTTGTTGGTGAGCACCTCACCCGAGGGGCTCAGCACGATCCCGGTACCTGCACCTTCACCGTTCGAGATACCCAGCTGGGTATTGATGTCCACCACAGCGGGGTTGACAGCAGCGGCCAGAGCCGGCAGATCCAGCCGTTCATTCGCTGCACCGGTAGAGCTCTGCGGTGCCCGCGGCGCGGGCGGCGCCCACCGCGGTGACATCGCTGATGAGGCCTCTGGCGATGCGGATGGCGGCACAGCCCCCGATGGCGCGGTCATGCGGCCAATCCCAAGGGCCACCACCGCAACCACAGCGACCAGCAGGAGGACCACCAACCGTGGCAGTCGTCGTACCGGCACAAGTGGGCTTAGCGTGGGCCCGGCGCCGCCCGCCGAAAACCATGGGGGCGATTCGCCGCCACTACCCCGCTCGGTGACGGCCAGCGATCGGGAGTGCTCCACGACCGGCGGTGCGCCACTACCCAAGCCAGACCCAGTTGCTGGATACCCCAGGCGGTCCACCTCGTTCACCGATGCGCCTCCACTCCGTTCACCCCCGACGGTCCGGCCGCATCGAGCAGACCGCTGCAACCTGGCACCGGACTGACCGCCGTCTGTGAATTCGCTGGAAGACGCCGACGAGTGGATCGGGGCTGACGGCGTCTCGCGTGTTCAAGCAGGTCACCGAAGTGCTCAACGCTGTATCTCTGTGCGGTTGTGCAACCGATCCTCGCGCCGCTGTCCCACCAGATGGACACCGTCTCTGGCGGCGGCGCGCTGAAATCGGCGGGCAGAAGCCGGTCGATCTCGGGGCCGGCTGTGTGCTTCAGGTAGAGCCGCTGGCGGTGTTTGAGGGTTTGGGTACGGCTTGTCACCGGTCTGCTTCGGAGGGTTGAGGCCTCGGCTTGTAGAGTCCTGCCCCCTTGTGGTCGTTGGATCCGGATGTCGGTGGCTCGCTTCGGGGGCCGTGGTGGCCATCTGGCTTCGCGTGATGTTTCAGAGTCTCCCGTGGGATGTGTTAGTTGTCGTTGAGTCGTGAGGTGATCCGATGCCGTTGACCCCTGCTGACGTTGCCAACGTCGCGTTTAGTAAGCCGCCGATCGGTAAGCGGGGCTACAACGAGGATGAGGTGGACGCCTTTCTTGACCTGTTGGAGACCGAGTTGGCTCGGTTGATCAAGGAGAACAACGATCTTCGTTACCAGGTTGAGCACCTAGAGCAGCAGCAATGTGCCGCGGCGGTGCCCACAGGGCCTGACGTTGTCCCCGGCGAGTCGCCTGGGCCGGTGATGGCCCCGGCGCTGTTGCCGTCGATGGTGCAGCAGGCCTCGCCAGATGGTGATCACAATGTTCATGCGGCCAGGGTGCTGGGTCTGGCTCAGGTGATGGTTGATCAGTTGACCGGTGAGGCCAAAGCCGAAGCGGACGCGATGGTGAGTGAGGCTCGTGCGAAAGCAGAGCAGCTGCTGTCTGATGCCCGGGTGATGGCCGATGACCTGGTCAACGAGGCCAGGACCAGGGCCGAGACCGTGCTTGGTGATGCGCGGAGCAGGGCTGAGGCGATGGAGCGTCGGTCTCGGGAGAGGGCTGCGGCGTTGGAGAGCGAGGCAACACGCAAACACACCGAAACCATCAGCGCGTTGAGTCAGGAGAAAAGCGCTCTGGAGCAAAGGATTGAGGACCTGCGGGCATGGGAGCGTGAGTACCGCGCCCGCCTGAAGGCCTACCTGGGTGCCCAGCTGCGAGAGCTGGACGGGGGCGGATCCGGTGTGTCAGGCGCTGGGATGCATACCCGGCTAGGCTTGGCGGCCTCTGGGGTAGGTGCGCATGCCGGGATGGGCCCTCGGTAGCAACGGGGCACTCGGTCTCGCTATGAAGTCCAGTTCACCTAACGTCGAGGGCGCGGGCAGCCGGGTGGGAGTGCTGATCTGTGCAGCAGGAACGGGTGGTCGCCCACGAATTGCTTCTTGGCTGCGTGGGCGGACTTGTGGGCAGGCATCATCCGAGCAGGGAGCGTGTGGCTGGAGGGACAAGCATCCGCGATCGCGGGTGATGCGGTGTCGACAACGGCGCTACGGGTGATCGCTTTCGACACGGTGGACCACACGCCGGACAGCGGGGCTATCACCTGGCATGACACCGAACCGAGACATTAACCTACACAGCGGCGACGGCCGATGAGAGGCGCTAACTTGACTCATCACGTAAGTTCATACGACCAGGATGATGGTTTGTTCCGCGCGGCAGGGCAAGCGCGAAAGCAGCCAGCGTCAGAAGTCACTGATTGTAGACCAGGTATGCGGCCGTCTCGGAATCTGTTCTGCAACGCGGTTGACCATCGAACTGCCCACCCCCAGCGTCTGACTGCTCAGCAGGACGAGGCGACGATGCGGTCACTGCGGTTTCCCTTCGATATAAACCACCGTCGATAGCCGACAAGTCAGCTTTCTCTATACGTTTAGTTCGCACGCGTGATCGCCAGGGCAAACAAGACCGGGACCGGTGTCATCAACGCGGGTATCGGTACTGGTGAGTGGATAAAGGTTCGGGTCGGAGCTGAACCGGTTTGTGCCGCGCTTTCCATAGGCGCTGCCATGGTTGTATGACCTCGACGAATTCGGTGGCCGCTGTTCGTTGATATCACGCGGGACGCACCCAGGCTGTTGGTGAGGTAAGGGGGTGCAGCCAGCCGGTCTCTGTATGAAAGCGGACGGGAACCGGACCCGCGTCACAGCGTTTGGGAATTACATGACGTGGTCAGGACGGAGCCGTTGAAGTGGTATCAGCTGGCCGTGGGTAGCGGTGGAAGACCGTGACGAGGGAGAGCTATTGAGGTGGGCATGGATGGGCGAGGTGATGAATTTGACGGCGTGTGAGGACGCGGCGGGCTTCGCCGATCTGGCGCTGCGGCCTGAATTGCTGCGCGCGCTGGCTGGGCTTGGCTATGAGGAGCCCACGCCAATCCAGCGGGAGGCGATCCCACCGTTGCTGCAAGGATGTGATCTGTTGGGTCAGGCCGCCACGGGCACGGGAAAGACGGCGGCGTTCGCGTTGCCGGTGTTGCAACGAATGTCTGGTGACGAGCGCGGTGGGATGCCGGTAGCGCTGGTGCTGGTACCCACACGTGAGCTTGCCATGCAGGTCTCCCAAGCGTTCCATCGCTATGGTCGCGATCTTGGCGTGCGTGTCCTTCCGATCTATGGCGGGCAGCCGATCGGCCGGCAGCTACGCGCGCTGGAACGCGGGGTCGATGTCGTGGTCGCCACGCCGGGCCGCGCAATCGACCATATCGGTCGCGGGACCCTTCGTCTGGCGACCGTGGAGACAGTCGTGCTGGACGAGGCGGATGAGATGCTCGATATGGGATTCGCCGAGGACATCGAGACGATCCTTGGCGGCACTGCTGAGCAGAGGCAGATCGTGCTGTTCTCCGCGACGATGCCCTCTCACGTCGACCGAATCGCTCGCCGCCACCTGCGTGATCCGGTTCGGATCGAGATGGGTCGTGAGGCGACGGCCGCAGGTACCGGCCCGTTGGTGCGCCACAGCGCGTATGTGGTCTCCCGCGTGCACAAACCCGCGGCTCTCGGGCGGGTGTTGGATGTGGAGGCGCCCTCGGCGACGATCGTGTTCTGCCGGACCCGGGAAGAGGTCGACCAGCTCACTGAGACCTTAAACGGACGCGGCTTCCGTGCCGAGGCATTGCACGGAGGGATGGGCCAAGAGCAACGCGATAAGGTCATGGGGCGCCTACGCAACGCGACCGTGGACCTGCTCATCGCCACCGACCTGGCCGCTCGCGGGCTCGACATCGAGCAGCTGACTCACGTCATCAACTACAACGTTCCTTCAGCGCCCGAGGCGTACATACATCGCAGCGGCCGGGTAGGCCGTGCCGGCCGTGAGGGTGTGGCGATCACCTTGGCGGAGCCGCGGGAACACCGGATGCTCAAGGCAATCCAGCGGGTGATCAAGCAGCAGATCACCGTGGAAAAGATGCCCACGATCGCCGATCTGCGCGCACGACGCCTCGAGCTGACCCGTGCCGCGCTCCAGGAAAGCCTGCTGACCAACGACCTGGAGCGCTTCCGGGTCGTGGTCGAGACGCTCGCTGACGAGTTCGATGTCATGGAGGTGGCGCTGGCTGCGGTGAAGTTGGCTCACCAGTCGCTGGGCGGCGAAGCTGACGAACAGGAGTTTCCAGAGGTTACGGAGATGTCCGGGCGTAAACGATCCGATCGCAGTGATGCCGATAGATGCACAGGGCGGCGTGCGCGGACAGCTGCGATGACGCGGGTTGTCCTCGGTATCGGGCGTAACACGGGGGTCCGGCCACAGGATCTGGTCGGCGCGATAACCGGGGAGTCGCGTCTTAGTGGCCGCGACATCGGCGCGGTCGAGATCACCGATCGCTTCTCGCTAGTCGAGCTGCCCGAGTCCGCGGTCGACGAGGTGATCGCAGCTTTGCGGCGCACCACTATCAAGGGCAAAAAGCCGACTGTTCGCCGCGAGCGTGACCCGTCGAGCAGGGCCGATGGCAAAAGAGGTAAGAAAGGTAAGCGAACTGCCGTCCCAGGCAAGGGCGCGTAGCGCTCCGGTGGGTCGACCATCGCGGTAGGTCTCGATGCCGGCGACGAAGGTGTGGCGGTAGCCGTCGGCGCGTTTGCAGGAGGCGCCGCCCGCCGCCGGGCAGATCGTGGTGCATCTCTGGGCGAGCGATCGAGAGGCGGTCGAGGTCGATGATGTTGACATCCGCGCGGTAGCCCGGGGCCAGCACTCCACGATCGTGTAGGCCGACCAAGCGGGCGGTGGCCCGGGTCTGGCGTTCCACGATCCATTCGATTGGCAGGCGACCTTGGGGCCGACGCAGTCCCCAGTGCATCAGCATGAACGTCGGGAAGCCGCCGTCGCAGATCGTGCCGGCGTGGGCGCCACCGTCGGAGAGGCCGGGGACCGTGTGGGGATGGGTGAGCATCTCGCGGCACAGCCCCAACCCGTCGGCCTCGGTGTAGTTGAAGAACGGCATATAAATCATGCCAGTCCCGGCGTCGGCGGCGAGCCAGTCGGCCGCTATCTCCTCGGCGGATACACCCACGCGGGCGGCGGTCGCGGCCAGACTCGCCGCAGCGGTCGGCTCGTAGTCCGGCGGGTCGGCGAAGGGGTACATCTTGTCCCACCGATCGACGATTCCCCCGCCGAGCGGGTTGCTGAGGTCGCCCTCCGGCCGGTGGGCCGCTACGAGGCGCCGCCGCAGCTCGGGATCGACCAGCAGGCGGGCTTGCTCAGCCAGCGGCTTCGACGCCACCTCGGTTCGGTACACCGGATTGTGCATGAACGGATGTAGCGTGCAGCCGAGCCCGAGGATGAGGCCGATGGCGCGTGGGGCCACCTGGCCGGTCATCGGCAGGCCGTCGGCGCGGGCCTCGGAGATGCGCGCCAACCAGTCCCGCCACGCCTCGGGCCGGCTTGGGAAGTGGGCGACGGTGAACGAGAGAGGACGTCGGGATGCCTCCACCATTCCCCGGACCGTCGCCCACTCGGCCTCAAGATCGGTGAAGTCGGACAGAAGCTGGATCACTCCCCGACCGGCGCGGGCGAGGCCGGCGGCGATCCCGGCCAGTTCGTCGGCCGACGCGGTGAGCGTAGGGGTGAAGTCCCCCGTGGAGGTGCGGTGGTTGAGGGTCCGCGACGTCGAGAACCCGAGCGCCCCGGCCGTGACCGCCTCCCCGGCCAACGCGGCCATTTCGGCGATCTCGTCGTCCGTGGCCGGTTCTCGGCGAGCGCCCCGCTCGCCCATTACGAACACCCGCAGGGCCGCGTGCGGCACCTGGGCGGCCACGTCCACGTCATGCTGGCGGCGATCGAGGGCGTCCAGTAGTCCGGGAAGCTGCGCCAGTCCCAGGCTAGGCCCTCATGCAGGGCGGTGCCGGGAATGTCCTCGACACCTTCCATCAGCTCGATCAGCCGATCGTGGTCCTCTGGACGAACCGGGGCGAAACCGACCCCGCAGTTCCCCATTACCACGGTTGTGACGCCATGCCATGAGGACGGGGCGAGGTAATGGTCCCAGGTGGCCTGTCCATCGTAGTGGGTGTGCACGTCAACCCAGCCCGGCGCGACGAGCGCCCCACCGGCGTCGAATTGAGTCCTTCCGCTGCCTCCAACAACATCCCCCACGGTGGCGATCTTCCCTCCGCGCATCGCCAGGTCGCCTCGGCGCAGTGGCGCGCCAGTGCCGTCGGCGATGAGCGCATCCCGGATCACCACGTCGTAGTCGCCCATAGCGCAATACTGCGCTCTGACTTCTTTGGACGAACCCCACAATAGGGACATAATGGCCCGGTAGAACTGGTCAGTGCGGTGACGCAACGGATGCTTAGCGATCTTGCGTGACGGGTATGAAGCTGGCTGAACCGAAGAGACCGGCCACTCCGGTGCGGATGGAGTTTGACGCAAGGCTGCTTTTGGCAGGCAACTTCGACCAATGCACCCACCACCCGAGTGGGTGTCGGACAAGGAGAGCGAAATGAGTTTCGTCGACAAGGCTAAGGACAAGGCCGAAGAGCTTATAGGGAAGGTTAAAGAGGCCACAGGTGAGGCGACCGGCGACGAAGGTCTCAAGGCTGAGGGTAAAACGGAGCAAATCAAGGCAAACCTCAAGCAGGCCGGAGAAAAAATCAAGGATGTCTTGAAGTAGGCCTTACGGCTGGCGCTGGCCCACGGTAAGTACCGTTGGCCAGCGCCACCGACCTGCGCGTACACCAACCAAAGGAGCTGGCCACGGTGGCTGCCGAGCTCAACGACAGACCCCGCAAGACGCTGGGCTGGTCCAGCCCGGCTAAGCGGCTCGAGGCGCTTCGCCGCGTCGGAG